>NZ_JBFTNH010000031.1:0-72236 GCF_056397385.1 Pseudomonas sp. 05N36
ATGGGCGAGTTACGCGTGTAACACCGTGTAACACGGAGAAATGGGCTGACAAGCCCGGTAAGGCGGTGCGCACGGGACGTTTCGCGAGAATATAGCGCCGAACGCCACGATATTTTCAACTTGCCGCGCGGTTGCTGCAAGTTGATCGGAGCTTCCCTAGGAAAATTCTGAAAAGGATATCAACCCATGGTAGGGCCTGCACAGCGAGGGAATGCCTGCCAAGCGGCAAACAGGAGGACGGCCAATGAACTTTCCACCCGGCACTCGCCTCAACCCATTACCAGCCCAACAAGGAATATGAGGCCTTGCCATGAAAACCCTGCTGAAACTCACCCTCGCCGCCACCCTCACTTACGGCCTGCCCGCCTGGGCCTGCACCCCCGAGGAAGCCACTGCCAAGCGGGAACAACTGGCCCAGGAAGTGACCAAACTCACCGAGTAGAACCCGGCCAAGGCCAAGGAAATCAACGACGAGTTGCAGGCCATGGATCTGGAGACTGCCAGCATGGACATGCCGGATAAGTGCCAGTTGATCGATAAGCGTCTGGAAGAGTTGAAGGATGCGGGGAAGAAGGCTGGGTGATTGCCCTGGGCTGAGCACCACTTCGTTTTTGTGGTGAGAGGATTTATCCACGTTGGGCTGCGAAGCAGCCCTGAAACCAGACACTCGGTATGTCAGGTGCAATTGAGTAGCCATACAGAGAACCATAATTCAGTGCAACAAAATCACCACAATAAACTCATGAACTGCATGGAGCTCTAGCTGCTAAAAACTAACGATAAAATACGTTATCACCACTTAATGAGGCTCGTTATGGCTACCCGCAGGATAAAACGGAATGTAAGCAGGCAAAAAAAACCGCAGCAATGCGGTTTTTTTGCGACTAAATGCAGGTCACTGCCCCTTGGGCATATCAAACCCTCGCTGCTCAATCACCCCAAACACATCAGCCACATCCTGGACCATGATCCGGGCGATGTTGGTAACGGTGTTGATGTCATTCTCAGCGTAGTCGGGGAGGCTGGTGCAGGCCATCAGGTTCAGGTATTTGAGGACGGCGTTGAGGCGTTCGCTGACGCAGTTGTGGAGTTCGCGTAGCGGGGCGTCGCTGTCGATGTGCAGGACTGGGCTGTCGGTGGCGAATTGGGACATGGGGGTGAAGCGGTGGGGCGGGTGTTGAGTCGTCATGGTGTTAATCCTCAAAAAAGAAGAATTGCCACCTTGTCTGCTGCGAAACAAATTGGGTGGCAGCTGTACGCGGGTTCGCAGACCGGAGGATTAACACCATGACCCGGCAGACCCGAAGGTCTCCCACGCACAACCGCCATAAAACGATACGCAGCCGGGAACCGGCCGAGTCTGACGGAACAAGGTGTCAATCTTAAGGGCTGCGAAACCCTATCGCCAACGAATGTCGGCGACAGGCCAACTTTAGGTGGCGATTTTGGTGGCCGCAACCGGTGAGTAGGACGCTGCGCGGCCATTGTGGCGATGGGGTTTGTCCATGTTCGGCGGCGTATTTGCCGTAAACCGGGCTCTGCAGAGTGTCTGAGGAGATTGGTTGCAGGATTTGGGGCTGCTTCGCAACCCAGCGGGAGCAAGCTCCCTCGCCACGGTGGGTGGATTCCTACGAGAGTTTCGGAGCTGAAAATCAAGAGATCGTCCGAACGCGGCCCGAGCCTTCGGCAGCGCCGAGCGTGGGGGAGTGGAAGTCCGTCGCGGGTTGGCTCAAGCTCGGCATCAACGTGAGCAACCGCTACCGCTTTGTAGCCAAGGAGAACCGAGATGACTCAAACACTGGAACGTGCCATCGCCATTGCTGCTGCCGCTCACGAAGGGCAGGTCGACAAGGGCGGTTCGCCGTACATCCTGCACCCGCTGAAAGTGATGCTGAGGGTCGACACCCTGGAAGAACGGATCGTGGCGGTTCTGCATGACGTGGTCGAGGACTGCGGCATCAGCCTCGATGATTTGCGTCAAGAAGGCTTCAGCGACACGGTGCTGGCGGCCATTGAGTCTGTCACCAAGCTGCCGGGAGAGTCCTACGAGCTGTTCGTCGAACGAGCGGCGCAGAACCCGATAGGCCGTGTGGTCAAGCTGGCTGACCTTGAAGAGAACAGTGACCTGTCCCGAATCGCACAGCCGTCCTGGGAAGATCTGGAGCGAATTGAAACGTATCGGCGGGCGATTGGCAGGCTGCGTTCGTAGCGAGCCAACTCGGTATTCAGGCCCCAGCTATCGCTCACGCCTGCACAGGCGTGCAAAGCTCCACCAATGTCCCGTCCGGGCAGCGAACGTAGGAGACGGTTTGCCCCCAGGGTTTGATGAGGGGGGCGGCTATTTCAGTGGCGCCTGCGTGTAGTGCTTTGGCATGGGCGGCGGGGACGTCGTCGGTTACCAGGCCGACTTCGATGCCCAGTGGTTTGGGGGAGGCGTGGGCCGAGAGGTGGCCGGTGCTGAAGTTCATCGCCGCGAGTTCGTCGGCGGCGAATGCCAGGGTGGTTTCGCCGGTTTCGAGTTCGCCGTAGGTGGCGGATTCGTGGAGGAAGCGGGTGGCAATCCCGAAGGCCGATGAGAAGAACTGGAGTGAGGCTGCAACGTCCGGGACGTAGATGATCATGTAGCCGAATTTCATGTGCAAACATTCCTTGTTGTGACATTGGGGTGGCAAATCTAGCAGAAGGCGGACGCACCCTCGCATCCGCCTGTCATTCCACTACAGAGCCATTTACTTGCGCAACGCCGGAGTCCTCGGCGGAATCATCCGCTTCGTCCCCGTCGCCTCAAACGCCGAAGCCAGCCGCAGCAACGTCGAATCGTCATACGCACGACCGGCAAAGGTCAGCCCAACCGGCATGCCGATGTCCGGCATAACACCCATCGGCACAGTGACCGTGGGCACGCCGAGGTGGCGGATGGCGAGGTTGCCGTTGGCGACCCAGATGCCGTTGCTCCAGGCGATGTCTGCAGAAATCGGGTCGACATCGGCATTCGCCGGGCCGACGTCGGCGACGGTTGGGAAGAGCACGGCATCGAGGCCGAGTTTGTCCATCCAGTCTTCAAGGTCGATTTTACGGGTCTGTTCAAGCCCTCGCAGGCCGTCGGGCACGGTGGCGATCTGGTCCCAGGGCGTCAGGCCGCGCTCGGCCATCCGCACGTATTCGTCCATGCCGGCGGCAAGGTCACCTTCGCGGTTGGGCAGGGTGCCGGGGTCGTGGGGGAAGATCAGCGGTCCGTTGACGTCGACCAGGCGATTCAATTTTGGATCGCCGTTGGCTTGCAGGAAGTCATCGAACGCCCACGCGGTCAGGTCCCACAGCTCATCGTCGAGGAACTCTTTGGAGACGATGCCGCGATTGAACACGGTCGGCGCGCCGGGGCGATCGCCTTYGCAATTGGAGACCAGCGGGAAGTCGACGTCGATCACTTCGGCGCCAGCCGCTTCGAGTGCCTGGCGAGCCTGTTCCCAAAGCCCGATCACCGAGGCGCGGGTGTTGATTCGTTGYCCGGTCGGGCCACCGATGCCCGGTGCTTCAGAGGTGCCTGCTTCGGGATCGGCGTTGATGTACATCCGCGGAATGCCGAAGCGCTTTCCGGTGAGTGCATCGGGATTGGCGGCAAGCGCCACGTAGGAGGCGGGACGCACCGAGGTGACGCTCGGGATCGGCACCCAGGGTTGCATCCGCCACAGGTCGCCGCGTGTGTCGGGGTCTTCGGCCACGACCACGTCGAGCACTTCGAGGAGGTCGGCCATGGTTCTGGCAAACGGCACGACCACGTCCATGGTCGGCGTCAACGGCCAGTTGCCGCGCACCGAGATCACCCCGCGTGACGGTGTGTAGGCGCACAGGCCATTGTTCGAGGCAGGGCCGCGTCCGCTCGACCAGGTTTCTTCCGCGAGGCCGAAGGCTGCGAAACTGGCGGCGGTGGCGGTACCGGCACCGTTCGATGAGCCGGAGGCGAAAGGGGCGGTGAGGTAGTCAGCGTTGTACGGGCTTTCTGCCCGGCCGTAGACCCCGCGCTGCATGCCGCCGTTGGCCATCGGCGGCATGTTGGTCTTGCCCAGGCAGATGGCGCCGGCCGCGCGCAGCCGTTCGATGGTGAACGCATCGCGATAGGCAATCAGGTTGGCGAAGGCCGGGCTTCCGGAAGCGGCGGTCAGCCCCTTGACCAGATAACTGTCTTTGGCCGTGTAGGGAATGCCATCGAGCGGCCCCAGCGTCTGGCCTTTGGCGCGGCGGGCATCGGAGGCCCGCGCCTCGTTCAGCGCCTCGGGGTTGCGCACCACCACGGCGTTAAGGGCGGTGGGCGTGTCGGGGCCGTCGTAGGCATCGATTCGGGCGAGGTAGGCCTGCACCAGTTCAACCGCCGTGGTCTGGCCCGATTCGAGCGCCGCCCGTAGTTGGGCAATGGGAACCTCGGTGACCTCGATCATGCTGCTCTCTCAAAATGGGTGTTCATTGGGTTTCTCGTGGCACTGTAGTACGCGCCGGTGTCTTGGCGTTCAATCTGAGCATTCTATTAAACGCCCGGCAAAAAAGAGCAGAAAAAAACCCGCAACACCGTGTAAGGCCAGTCAGTCAGGAGATTCCGGGGCGAAGGCTAGTCTGCGGTCGATTCACGACTCGCCGCCAACACGTCTGACTCTGTGGCAGTCAGACGGTCCAAGTTTTTGACCGCTTGATGAGCGAACATCAATCGGCGTCAGAGGCTCGCCGGACTCGTTGTCGATCAGCACAGAACGCGTCTCCTGCGGCTTGAACAGGAAACGTTCGCCCCACTGCCTCATGCTGACCACAACGGGAAAGATCTCCCGTCCTTTTTCCGTAAGGACGTACTCCTTGTAGGCGCTGCCATCTGACGCCGGTCGAACGTCGAAAACCCCGACCTCAACCAGCGTCTTCAGTCGCGATGCGAGAATATTCTTGGCCACGCCCAAGCTCTTTTGAAATTCGCTGAATCGGCGAATGTCGTCAAACGCGTCGCGGATGATCATGAGCGACCAACGATCCCCGATAGCCTCCAGTGTTCTTGCGACCGGGCATTCGCTGCTGTGTGGTGAGGCATCTTCGAGCATTTTTTTGACCTTGCGGAATGTGGAGTGGCCAAGCCTGTCCGCCAGCCTGGCGCAATGTGGTTGCAATTTAAAACCTGATACGGCAACAATGAAATCTGGTTCTGAATTGAAACCAGTTTAACGCCATGGAGGTGTACATGACAGCAGGTGCCGACTCAGCCACCAAACGGTTCTCCAGACAGCTTTCGGGATTACTGCATTCGGAAACCGGAGAACGCAGCAGGACCGACCGGTCTCCAGGGCTTTCCCCGTCGCTCACCTTATTGTTTTCCGTCACCTGCGCACTTGCAGTCGCCAACGTCTACTTCGCCCAACCTTTGCTCGCCTCAATGGCTGAGAGCCTGGGCGTTGCCTCAGGATTGATCGGGGGCGTGGTGACGGCCACTCAGGTGGGTTACGCGTTGGGGTTGCTGTTCATCGTCCCACTGGGCGATAGGGTCAACCGTAAGCGGCTGATTCTGACTCAGGTCCTGCTGTCTGCGGTTGCACTCGCGGCGGTCGGCGCAGCACAGCAATGGCTGGCCCTGTTGGGCGCGATGATCGTGATGGGCTTACTGGCAGTGGTTGTTCAAGTTCTGGTGGCATACGCCGCCGTGTTGGCAACGCCATCACAACGCGGGCAGGCAGTGGGGACGGTAACCAGTGGAATTGTCCTGGGCATTCTTCTGGCGCGCTTTACCTCTGGCCTGATTGCGGACATCGCCGGCTGGCGCGCCGTTTACTTCGTGTCCTCAGGGTTGATGCTGACCATCGCGGCGGTGCTGTGGAAAGTGGTTCCTGTCACGGCGCCGCCCAGGCACCAAGACTCCTACCTGGCGCTCATACGTTCACTCTTCAAACTGTTCATTACCGAACGCACTTTACGCACCAGGGGCCTTCTGGCCTTACTGATCTTTGCCGCTTTTTCTGTGCTGTGGACATCCATGGTGCTGCCGTTGAGCGCACCGCCGCTGTCGCTTTCACACACGGCCATCGGACTGTTTGGCTTGGTCGGCGTCGCCGGAGCCCTTGCTGCCAGTAGAGCCGGTCGCTGGGCCGATCAAGGCCTGGGGCAACGAGTGACCGGTATTTCGCTGGGGCTCCTGACGCTGTCCTGGTTGCCCATCACGTTTGCCGAGTCGTCCCTGATCGCGCTGGTCTGCGGCGTAGTCCTGCTCGACTTCGCGGTGCAAGCGGTACACGTCACCAACCAGAGCCTCATTTTTGCTGCACGAGCCGACGCCCACAGTCGCATGGTCGGCGCGTACATGTGCTTTTACTCGGTCGGTAGCGCGCTGGGAGCCGTCGCCGCGACCCAGGTTTATGCGCTCTGGGGCTGGATGGCAGTAAGCCTGCTGGGTGCCTTGATCAGCGCTGCTGCCTTGCTGCTGTGGATTCTCACGTTCAATTCTTCAACGACCCATCAAGGAAGATCAGCATGAAAGCCAGGCACCTGCTACTCGCCATTTCGATTACTGCCATATGGGGCGTGAATTTCTCGGTTATCAAACTGGGCCTCACCACCGTTGACCCGCTGATCCTTGCTGGCATTCGCTTCACGCTTTGCGCACTTCCAGCGATCTTTTTCATTCCGAAACCTGATGTGCAGTGGCGCTACATCATGGGTTACGGTCTGGTCTTCGGTATCGGACTTTGGAGCGTCGTCAACCTTGGCATCCAGTCTGGTCTTTCAGCAGGCATCGCTTTCCTGGTGTGGTCCAGCGCGTTTTCGCCCCTCCCTCTTTTCGCGCTGGATTACGCAGTCAACGGCTCGACGGGTTACAGCGCATTGGTGAATCAACTCGACTACCGCGCCGTCCTGTCGATCCTGTTCCAGGTCTACCCCAATACACTCTTCGGCTACTGGGTGTGGAATTCACTTCTGAAACGATATCCCGTGTCTACAGTCGCGCCATTGTCGTTATTGGTGCCGGTATTCGGGCTGCTCGGTTCAGTCACAATTTTCAATGAGAGCCTGTCAGTCAACAAAATCGTTGCAGTCGTTCTCATCGTGTCGGGTCTTGGCGTCGGCTTATACGGGCAGCGCGTCTTCAGTGCGGTGCTCAAGCGTCCTGACCGATGCCCATCGTGATGTAACCGCACGAGCTGGAGATCTTCTGAACACGGCTGAAGCCTAGGGTGGCTTTCGCGACAGGCAGCCATCGGCCCAGAGTGTGTAAAAACGCCTTCGCGAACCCTTGCACTGAAATTGAAGTGCACACCGGGCTTAGATACCCGCGGTTTTCCGCCTCTGGTATGTTCAGTCTTGTTCATGGGTCGCTACACCACAGCGACAGTTGCCGATCTTTTGCGCTTGATGTTGTGTTTTCTGGAGGTCTGCATGGCCGCTTACAACCTGCGCCAGCTCAGGTATTTCGTCACCACCGCCGATTGCGGCAGCGTGGCTGAAGCCTCTCGCAAGCTCTACATCGCCCAACCGTCGGTGTCGACCGCCATCAAGCACCTGGAAGACAGCTTTGGTGTTCAGCTGTTTATCCGGCATCACGCGCAGGGTGTTTCGCTGACGCCGAGCGGCTCGCGTTTTTACCGCAAAGCGCTGGAGCTGCTGCGGGTGGCTCACGAGTTCGAGCAGAACGCGCTGGCGGACAATGACATGGTGGCGGGGCAGATCGATATTGGCTGTTTTGAAACGGTGGCGCCGCTGTACCTGCCACGCTTGATCGCCGGCTTCAAAGAACGCTGGCCGGGTGTGGAGATCCGTATCCGCGATGGCGAACAGCAGGAGTTGGTGCAGGCACTGACCGCCGGCAGCGTTGATCTGGCGATGCTCTTCGAACACGATCTGGACAGCACGATTGAGACCGTGCCGCTGATGCCGCCGCAGCAGCCCTATGCCTTGCTGCCGGCCGATCACCGGTTTGCGCAACAGGCGAAAGTCTCGCTGCATGAGCTGGTGCTGGAGCCGATGATTTTGCTCGACGTCGTGCCGAGCCGGACCTACTTCGTGAGCGTTTTCGAAGAGCTCGGGTTGAGGCCGCACATTGTGTTCAGCTCGCCGTCGATCGAGATGGTGCGCGGGATGGTGGGGCGCGGTTTCGGCTTTTCGATTCTGGTGACCAAGCCATTTTCGGACTACACCTATGACGGGCAAAAAGTCGTGTGTGTAGCGCTGGCTGAAACGGTCACCGGCTCGGGTTTATCGGCGGCGTGGTTGCGTCGCACGCAACTGACCAAACCGGTGCAGTTGTTCGTGGATTATTGCCAGGAAGAACTGGCCCGACTTTATAGCTGAGTATCGGGCCCATCCTCGCGACTCAGCAGATCGATGACAGCATCCGTTGCAGCATAGCGTCGCAACCATTCAATTGATCGAGGCTGACAAACTCGTCCGGTTTGTGACCCTGGTCCATGCTGCCAGGACCGCAGACCACGGTCGGAATACCCGCCGCGTCAAACAGCCCGCCCTCGGTGCCGAATGCTACCGTCCCGAACTCCCGCGAGCCGGAAAATGCGGCGATCAACTCAGCCGCTTCGCTGTGCGCATCGGTGGCCAAACCGGGATACGCCGACAACTCACTGAAGCGGATGTCGCTCTGATCGCTCACCGCGCGCATGCGCGGTAATACCTGTTGTTCGGCGTAGGTCTTCAGTTCCTGCGCCACTACGCTTGGGTCTTGTGAGGGCAGGGCGCGGATTTCAAAGTCGAAGCGGCAATCCGCTGGGACGATGTTCAAGGCTTTGCCGCCGGAAATCACGCCGGTTTGTACCGTGCTGAACGGCGGGTCGAAACGGGCATCGTGATGCTCTGGCGCTTTGAGCCGGTGGCCGATCCGCCCCAGTTCACCGATCAGTTCGGCGGCGTATTCAATCGCGTTGACTCCGAGCGGGGCGTACGCCGAATGGCAGGCTTCGCCGTGAATGTCGCAACGCATCGCCAGTTTGCCCTTGTGACCCAGCACCGGTTTGAGTTCGGTCGGCTCGCCAATGATGCAGAGCATCGGTTTGACCGGGCGCTGTTCGAGGGCTTTAAGCAGCGAGCGGACCCCAATGCAGCCGACTTCCTCATCGTAAGACAGCGCGATATGCACCGGCCGCCGTAGCGGGGCGTTCACCAGCGACGGGACCAGGGCGAGGACGCAGGCAATGTAGCCTTTCATGTCGGCTGTGCCGCGACCGTACAGCTTGCCGTCGCGCTCGGTGAGCTGGAACGGCGCAACGGTCCACGGCTGGCCGTCGACGGGCACCACATCGGTGTGCCCCGACAGTACGATGCCCGGCCGATCTGCCGGGCCGATGGTTGCGAACAGGTTGGCCTTGCTGCGCTGCTCGTTGTAGACCAGTTCGCATGGCACGTCGAAGCGTTCGAGGTAGTCTCGGACAAAGTCGATGAGGTGCAGGTTTGATTCGCGGCTCGTGGTGTCGAACGCCACCAGTTGCTTGAGCAAATCGACGCTGTTGCTCATCGGTCGTCTCCCGCCACGCCGTAGCCGGGCGACTTGTCGGGGGCCAGGGCGCGGTCGATGTAGTCCTGAACCTGTGGCCGATAGGCGTCCCACAATTTTTCCAGTTGACCGATCGGGTCGTGGTCGGCCCAATCAACCCGCAGGTTGATAATCGGCCAGGTTAGCTCGCCGACCACAACGAGCGCCGCCGAATGCACCGGCCCGGCTTCGCCTCCCGCCGCCACAGCGGCTTTCAGCGCTGCCAGCAAGCGGTCGGCCAGTTGACCTTCGCCGTGCTCGAACGCCTTGACCATGGCCTCGATCACCCCACGGTCCGCCAGCATGTTGCCGGCAGCCACGCATTGTTCGCCCGACACCGCGTTGTGGGTGCCCAGGGTTTGCGCGCCGCTGAAGTGTGCGGTCTGGCCGAGGTGGTCAATCGCGGTGATCTGCCGGTATTGGCTGTAGCCGTTGCGAGTTAGCACCTTGTCGAATGCCGCTGAGGGCGCAAGGCCTTGCTCCATGAGGGCGAGGACTTCCGGGCCGAGTGACGGCAAGGTGATGTTTTGCGTTGATACGGCGCCAACGCCCGGAAGCAGCCAGGGGCAGCGTGCGCCGACGGCGATGCTCGAGGAACTGATCGCAATGCCCAACTGACCGGTTTCGGGGCAACGTGCGGCGATGGAAAAGGTCATGGTTTGGCTCCTTGGTTAACCTTGAGGAAATGGTCGTCTGGGCGGGCGCTATCGCGAGCAGGCTCGCTCCCACAGTGGATCTTTAGTGGCCACAAATTTGTGTACGACGCCGATCAAATGTGGGAGCGAGCCTGCTCGCGATAGCCGCAACTCGGTAAACCTGCTTACTCAGGAATCACCGCAATCACATCAATTTCCATCAACCACTGCGGCTGCCCCAGTGCCGAAACCACCAACCCGGTCGAAATCGGAAACACCCCTTTGAGCCACTTGCCGACTTCCTGATAGACCGGCTCGCGGTAACGCGGATCAATCAGGTAGGTGGTGGTTTTGACGATGTGGCTGAGGTCGCTGCCGGCTTCTTCCAGCAATTGCTTGACGTTGCGCATGGCTTGTTCGGCTTGCGCACGCGGGTCACCCAGCCCCACCAGGTTGCCTTCAAAATCGGTACCGACCTGGCCGCGAACATAAACGGTGTTGCCGGCCCGGACCGCCTGGCACAAGTCATTGTCCAGGCTCTGGTTCGGGTAGGTTTCTTTGGTGTTGAACATGCGAATGCGGGTATGGGTTGGCGTGGACATCGGAAGCTCCTCAAGAAAAATTCGGTCCGGCGCTGTGCAAGCGCCGGCGCGGATATCAAGCACTGACAGGTGTTTTATGGAGGGCCGGGGCGGCTTCAGCCTGGCGTTGTTCGGCATCGCGGTAGTTGAGGTACGAACGCTGAATGGCGATGTGATCCGCCACATACTTGGCGTCGTGCCAAACGCCCCAGATGAACGACGAGCCGCGACGCGACTGCCACGGCAGCCCCAGGAAATACACACCCGGCTCGCTTGAAACACCACGCTGATGCTGCGGCTTGCCGTTGTCGTCGAAGGCGTCGACCTGCAGCCAGCTGTAGTCCGTGGCAAACCCGGTGGCCCAGATGATCGAGGTCACGCCGGCCTTGGCCAGGTCGAGTTCGAGAATCGGATGGGTCACGCACTCCGGGTCCGCGAAGGTAATGCGCGCTTCTGGTTCTTCCGGCAGGTCCAGGCCATTGCGCTCGATGTAGGCGTCAGCGGCATTGAGCAGGGCCAGATAATTCTCGTCGCCGCGCGCCAGGTTGTCGGCAAGATTGGGCTGGAAGGTCGCCACGCTGCCGTTGAACGATTGGGTCAGGCCGACGAGCGTCATGCCGCGATGAGCGAGCCCGCGGAAGTCCACCGTACGGCCGCCATGTGCACCGCTTACGGCGATGGTGACGTGTTCGCGACCGGGCTTCATGGCCGCTTGATCCCATTCACCGAGCACGCCCAGCCACCAGCAGAAATCACGGTTGCGATAGGCGCGAGGAGGGCGGTCGTGCGCGCCGACCGAGAGGTACACCGGCTTGCCGGCACGCTGCAATTCATCGGCGATCTGCACCCCCGACGACCCGGCACCGACGACCAGCACAGCACCCTCGGGCAGTTGCGCCGGATTGCGGTAGTCGGCCGAGTGGATCTGCAGGAACGGCTGGTCTTGCGGCGCGATCGGTGGGATGACCGGACGCTGGAACGGCCCGGTGGCGGCGACCACACGGTTGGCCTCGATCACGCCTTCAGAGGTTTCAATGGTGAAACCCGGGCGACCGACATTGCGTTCAACTTTCTTCACCTCCACGCCGGTGCGGATGGGCGCGTTGAATTTTTTGGCATAGGCTTCGAAGTAATCGGCTACCCGCTCTTTCGGGGCAAAGCCATCCGGGCTGAGATCGTCGAATTCAAGTCCGGGAAAACGGTCATGCCAGACCGGACCATTGGCCACCAGAGAATCCCAGCGTCCGGTGCGCCAGCGCTCGGCAATACGATTGCGCTCCAGCACCAGGTGCGGCACGCCGAGTTTGCTCAGGTGCTCACTCATGGCCACACCCGCCTGACCCGCGCCGACAATCAGCGTGTCTGTTTTTATTGTTTCAGTGGTCATCTCTATGCCCTTCGAAGTTGGATTAGGGTCGGTTACGACCTGCCATTTCTTGGGCTCAAGACTAGGGATCACCCCGGTATCGGTAAAATATTATTAAGCTGGCATTTGAGTATAAATAACTGATGCAGCGTGTTTACGGGAGCTGTTGCATTCCTGTTGATTCAGGTCGCCCTGAAGTTCCAGACAATCTCGACAACCCTGAACGCCATCACCACATAGACCAGGCAGAGCACTATTTGCAGGCTCAGGTGGTAGCGGGTTTTGGCAAGTTTGCGCAGGCCATCGCACATGTTCAGCAGCATCAGCAGCGCCGCCAGTGCGATCAGGCCCCAGCCCGCGATCCAGTAGCCAAACAGGCCGAGAAACAGCGGCGACTCGTTGTGAAGTGCGTCGGTGCCCGCTGCCAGCAGCAGGGCGCACATCAGCAGATTTCTGAGGTTGTCGAAGATTTCCTTGCTGAAACCCTGATCCAGTAAACGACCAAACTTCGTCAGTAGCGCGCGCATGGTGAGGCGTCCTGTTGATTAAGTGTGTCTGTAGCGGGCTCTACGGGCGATAATGCCGCGCATCCTGTCTTCAACTTAGCAAAAGAGCCCAGCCGTGATGTTCGAGATCAAGCCGTGGAACCCAGAATCCTATCGACAGCAGACGCGCCGCAGTACCGTGATCATCGCCGTGACCTTCATTCTGCTGGCGATGACGCTGTCCGGCCTGGCCGTCATGCTATTCGGCGAACCCGGCGGCGACAACTTCCGTTTCAACCTGGGCGGCGTCATTGCCGCTGTCATCGTTAGTGCTGTGCTGATGAAGACCAAAGGCTGGTCGCAGCCGTGGATGGCGGCGGCGGTGTACGGCTGGCAACTCAAGCGTAGCCTGATGAGCGTCACCAACGTCATGCATAAGGTCACCGATGCGGTGCAGGCCGGTAACCCGAGCGCAATCAAGCTGCTGCGCTTTTATCACCTGGGGCTGACCCAAATGCACCAACTGGATGGCAACACCAGCAGCCTCAGCCAAATGACTCGCGAGATCGACCAGCACAAGGCGAGCATGGAAGCGCTGGGGATCGAGACTGAGCAGAATCAGTTGAACCCTGAGTGGCTGGCGGCAGTGAAGGCGAAGGAGGCATGAGTTCGATGTTCACCATTACCCATTTTGAAACCCCGTGCTCCGAGCCCATCAATGACCAGATTCTGCAGATGGTCGTCGACTATCTGACCGATATCAGCACGGTGGCGATTGCACCGAGCAACCTCTTGTTCAACGTCTATCAATATGCGATCGGCTACGAGGTTCATCTCTATCTGCAAGCGCTCGGCGGGTCCAAGGGGATTGCCGTCGAATTGATCGTCGCGATGGACGAAGAGGACCCTTCGAAGGTCATCGGCTTTTTGCTGTATCTGCCGGTCAAGGACGATCCCGAGGCGTGCGGCGTGGCCTATATGGCGGTGCAAGCCAGTCATCGACACCAGGGCGTCGCACGGGCGATGGTCCAGGAGATGCTCAGTCGTTACCCGCATGCCGAGCTGACGTGCGCGGTCGGCAAGGTTGCCTGTTTCGAAGCGATGGGCTTTCAGGTGCTGGGCGCGCGCGGGCCGCAGGTGCTGATGAATACCCGTGATCACAGCACGGGCGGCTTGATGGGCGTGCTGGATACAGCGCCGATCTACCGCTCGACAGAAGTGCGGCAGATCCATACGTATCTGCTGCAACGACACGGGAAGCGGGCGATGCTCGATGCCGAAAAACAGCGTGATCGGCATCTCGACCAGATGACAGCCAAAGCGAAGGCTTTTATGCAGGAGCGGCTTGGGTAGGTGGCAGTTCACGCTACTTCGAGTTCTTACGGGTACTGTCGTATACAGTCGGATGTAAGAGGCTCGGACGCTGGAATTTAGCGTTCGGAACCCTACTTGAAGAGTTCAGAATGACTTCCGAGATCGACAAATGTAATCAAGTCAGAATGTGAGTGCTCGTAGATCATCAAGAAGTCCCCCCCAATATGACACTCCCGAAAACCACTCCAATCACCCGTCAAAGCACGATCCAGGTACTCGACCGGCAGTTGCTCCCCCAGAAATAACATGACCATCACCTGCCGGACTTCATTCATATCACGGCGTCCGGCTCGCTTGTAACGCTCCCAGGACTTCTTGAATTCCGATGTTTGAGCACACTGCTTTGGCAGTTCAGCGCGCTTTTGCTTTTTCTCCGGTTTCGCCATCAGTGTCCCTCAGCATGTCGTCTATCGAGTCGAACTGTTGGCGAATGCCTCGCGCTTCCATCATGGCGCGGGCAGTTTTTTCCGACGGGACGCGCACCTCAAACGGAAGCCCCTGAGTTGCAACGACCTGACGGAGAAAAAGACGCATGGCATCACTGATGCTCAGCCCGCAAGCGTTTAAGACTTCAGTGGCACGGACCTTCAGATCCTCATCAATGCGGCAACGCACGTCAGTGGTTTTCAGCAATGCACCCATGGAAATGACCTCATCGTTAGTTTGTAGCTACATTGGCGCTACCTCCAGCATTGTGGTTGAGCGTAGTCCTTTCGGTCAACGTCGCCTTGATGAGCGGTTTCAAAGCCTATGGCGCGGTCTGAACACCGACAGGAGTTTTCGCTCGGTATTTCAATCGTTTAAGCACACGATGAATATCAGCCTGGTCCACTTTGTGTTTGAGAACCGTCCGAGCCCAATGCAGGAAGTTACTGAAGGTGTTGCGCTCCGGTGTTTGCTTCCTACCTGAATCTGGTTGTTCAGGAGGCTGACTGCTGAGCAAACCATTCTAATATGGCTAATCAGCCTGCCCTGAACACCAGCGCCTTCAGACCGCTTTGCGCATCGACATCGGGAAATTCAGGTGGGTTTTCCAGGCGTTGTTCGAAGTGCAGGCTCGGGGCTTCGCGGGTGACGCCGTCGATGAGAAAGTCCGGGCCGAAGGCCGGGTCATTCATGCAGGCCAGTACCACGCCATCGCTGGTGAGCAATTCCGGCAGGCGGCGTAGTACGCGCTGGTAGTCCTTGGTCAGCAGGAAGCTGCCTTTCTGGAACGACGGCGGGTCGATGATCACCAGGTCGTAAGGGCCGCTGTTGATGACCTTGCCCCAGGACTTGAACAGGTCATGGCCGAGAAAGCTGACCTTGCTCAGGTCGTGTCCATTCAGGCGGTGATTGTCGCGTCCGCGGCTCAGGGCGCCGCGGGACATGTCCAGGTTGACCACATGCTCCGCGCCGCCCTCGATGGCGGCCACGGAAAACCCGCAGGTATAGGCGAACAGGTTCAAGACGCGTTTGCCCAGGGCATTGGCGCGCACCCAATTGCGGCCGTAGCGCATGTCGAGAAACAGGCCGCTGTTCTGTTTTTTGCCCAGGTCGATGCGATAACGCAGGCCGCCCTCGGTGATCGTCCATTCCTCAACCATTTCCCCCAGCAACCATTCGGTGGTGCTTTGCGGCAGGTAGCGGTGTTGCAGCAGCAACGTATGCGCGCCGGATTTTTCCCACGCAGGCGATTGCGCAATCTCCATCAGCAACTGCTTCAATGCCTCCAGTTGCGCCGGGTCAGGCTCCTTGAACAGCGAGACCAGCACCACGCCCTGCATCCAGTCGACGGTCAGTTGTTCCAGTCCCGGCCAGCATCGGCCCCGGCCATGGAACACGCGGCGGGTTTCTTCGGGGACAGTTGTCAGAGCCGTCAGTAAATGCTGGCGGAGGATGGCGAGGGCGTCAGGGTTCATCGGGCAGGGCCGGCAATATGAAAGGGGCGGCATTTTAACCACAATTGTGGCGCCAGGGGTTCTGCGAGGCAAAAGGCGATTGCGCAGGCAAGCTTGCCGTCAAAGCATTTGCGCAAGTACCGGTCCGGATCAACAATGTACCGGCTGTCAGGCAGCGAGGTTTTTACCCGGTCACGTCGTCAGTCGACACGGAGCGCTCATGAACGATCGTTACACCCGCACGGCGATTTGCCTGCACTGGCTGATAGCTCTCGGGCTGATCGGCACCTTCGCGCTCGGCTACTACATGCCTGAACTTGCGTTCTCGCCGACCAAACTGAAGCTGTATTCATGGCACAAGTGGGCCGGGGTGACTTTGTTTTTTCTGGTGCTGCTACGGCTCGGCTGGCGCCTGGGCCATCCTGTTCCGCCCTTGCCAACGACCGTGTCGCCCTTGATGAAGCTCGCGTCCCACCTTTCACATGGGGTGATGTACGCACTGATGCTCGCGATTCCGCTCAGCGGCTGGCTGATGAGTTCGGCAAAAGGCTTCCAGACGTCATGGTTTGGTGTCTTGCCGCTGCCGGATCTGCTGCCCAAGGACGACACGCTCGGCGATCGTCTGATCGATGTGCACAAAATCCTCAACTACACATTGCTGGTGCTGGTGATCGTCCATACGTGTGCGGCGCTCAAGCACCACTTCATTGATCGTGATGACGTGCTGACGCGCATACTGCCGTCAAAGCGCCAGCCTGACCCTCGGCATCTCAAGCCATGAAGCAGGCCACTGACCGGATAATTCCATGACCCATCGATTTCCACGCTCTGTCATCCTGGCTGCAGCCCTCGTATTCGGTACCACAGCGGGCGCCCAGGCCGTCGAATACAAGAAAGTAAATGCAGGCGCGAGCCAGATCAGCTTCACCTATAACCAGATGGGGGCGAGGGTGTATGGCACGTTCGGCAAGTTCGAGGCCACCCTCGATTTCAACTCGGCGAACCCCTCGGCGGCCCACGCCACACTGACCATCCAGCTCGACAGCATCGATGCCGGCAACAGCGATGCCAACAGCGAGTTGAAAAAGCCCGCCTGGTTCAACACGGCGGCTTATCCAGAGGCGAAGTTTGTATCGAGCAGCGTGAAGGCGCTCGGCAACAATCGCTACGAGGTCACTGGCCAGCTCACGCTCAAGGGCATTACCCGCGAGGTCGGTGCACAAATCACCTTGAAGCCTGAGAGCGCCATCGGCGTTTTCGATGGCGAGTTCATTCTCAAACGTGGCGACTTCAAGATCGGTGAAGGCGAATGGGCCGATTACGGGGTTGTCTCCAACGAGATCAACATCAAGTTTCGGGTGGTCGCGCCCGAGCAGTAGCCTGTGCTCGAACCCGGATACCTGACGATGGATTGGCCGCGCCGTGAAGGGAAAACACCCAAAAGCACTACGCCCTCGGCTACACTCCGGCCATGCCAAATAACTCTCATATGCCCTTGAATTTCACCCGAATCTTCAACAGCGTTGTCACCCGGCTGTTGGGATTGGCGCTGTGCATTGTCGTGTTTGGGGCGGTCGTGCGTTATTACGTGCTAACCGACTTTCTGCGTGAGGATTTGAGCGCGGTCGTGGAAGGCCAGCAATTAGCGTTGGCGACCTATGTCGCTCGCGACATCGACGACAAAATCATTCAGCGTCAGCGTTTGCTCGAGCTCCTTGCCACCTCCATTCCTGTTGATTTCCTCAAGCAACCCGAGCGACTGCGCGCCTGGCTGAAAGAGCATTACGCCTACCAGACGTTGTTCTCGACAGATGTGTACATCGTGAACGCCAATGGGGATTTACTCGCAAGCTATCCCGACCTGACACCGCCACTCAATACCCCTTACGCAGAGCGTGATGACATTCAAGCCGGATGGGCAGGACGTTCATTTGTCGGGCGCCCTGCGGTGGATCAAACAACCCAAAAAACGCTGCTGCCGATGTCCGCGCCCATCCGGGATGAACACGGTAGGGTCCAAGCTGTTCTCGTGGGCGTCACGGCACTTGCAGCACCAGGTTTTCTGGATTCCTTGCTCCAGAGCCGCATGGGGGAGACGACGGGCGGATTCCAGCTGGTTTTCCCGGAAAGTCGATTGTTTGTCGAGTCCTCGGCGCAGGCTATGACGCTCAAACCAACGCCGCCTCCCGGCGCCAATGCGCTGCATGATCGGGCCATGGCCGGATTTCGCGGTGCGGGGGTAGCGCTCAACGCCGATGGTGTCGAGCAGGTCTCTGCAATGGTCTCGGTGCCGAGTACCGGCTGGTTCGTCGTTGCCCGTTTGCCAAGCAGTGAGGCTTTTGCAACTGTCGATCGAACACAGCATTTTTTGATCAGGGGGGCGTTTATATCCATTTTGATTTTCGCCGTGTTCTCGTCCATTGCCCTGTACTTTGTCTTTCGTCATCTGTTTCATGCCGCCGCGCAGGCTGACCGCATGACGCGCGATGAACGGCCACTGGCCCCCTTGCCAGTCACGCGCAATGATGAAGTCGGTCATTTGATCTCGGCCTTCAATCGTTTGCTGATCAAGCTGGATGAAAAACAGGCCCAGCTTAAAAAAATTGCTCATCACGATATGTTGACGGGTTTACCCAATAGACATCATCTCTCGATCCGGCTTCGCCACGTGTTGGCTCTGGCACAACGCAAAGAGGCGGGTGTGGGCCTGTTGTTCATGGACCTCGATGGCTTCAAGCATATCAATGACACCCTTGGCCACGAGGCGGGTGACGAGGTGTTGCGGCAGGTGGCGAGGCGCTTTCGCCGGGTTGTCCGGGAGACCGATACCCTGGCGCGCATCGGGGGTGATGAGTTTGTTGTTCTGCTGAGTGACCTTGGAGACGATGCCGAAGAGATCGTGAGCACCGTCGCGACTAAATGCATTGATGCACTGGGAGCGCCGTTTTTCATTTCCGGTACGGTCTGCATCGTGGGTGTTTCGATTGGCATTGCACTGGGGAATGGGGAAAGTTCTGCGGATATGCTCCTGCTGGCCGCCGATCGCGTCATGTATCAAGCCAAGAAAACCGGGCGCGGCCGGTATGTGACCTACAAGCTCTAGACAACAGTGCCCGATAGCCCGCCTGGGCGTCGAAGCCGTCGCCGAGAAGAAGGGGGGCGTCCATTGATTGCTCCCGGACGATGGGGCTGTAAACTGGCCGCGGCCTACACGATCACCCCTTTACCACTTCAAGCAAGAGATCCCCCATGGCAAACCAAGACCTGACCTTTATCCCCGACCCGGACCCGGAATCCATCTCCTCCGATGTCGCCGGTTTCGGCGGCCTGCTGGTCTCGACCCAGATCCCCACCCGCGCTGACGGTAGCCTGGAGTTGGGTGGCATCACCGAACAGAGCGAGTGCACGTTGCAGGCACTCAAGGTCGCGCTGGAGCGGGCCGGCAGTTCCATGGACCGGGTCATGCATTTGACCATCTACCTCACCGACATGGCCGACCGCGCCGCCTTCAACGAGGTCTATCAGCGCTTTTTCGCCAAGCCCTGGCCGGTGCGCGCCGCCGTTGGCGTAGCCGCCCTGGCGGTCGAAGGCATGCGCGTGGAAGTCACCGCGATGGCGGCCAAGGGCTGAGTCCGCGAGTCAGTCATTGTGCGCAGTGAGGATGTCGGTCCCCAGGTGTGGCCGACAGTTGAGGTAGGCCGAGGCTTTCAGCCAGTGCTGGTCGGGATACCAGGAAAACATGAACTGGCCGTCCTTGAGTTTATCGATCACCTGGCGCGCCACTTGCGGGCGCACTGCCGGACAACCCAGGCTGCGACCGATGCGGCCCTGGCGTTCACTCCATAAGGGATTCACGTAGTCGGCCGCGTGAATCACGAGGTCGCGATCACGTGCGCGGTCATTGAAACCCGGTTCCAGGCCGTCCATGCGCAGCGAGTAACCATGGCTGCCCTGATAGCTTTCCTGGGTGCGAAACAGGCCCAGGCTGGACTGATAGCTGCCGACGCGATTGGAGAACTGCGTGGCGAAATTTTCCCCGGATTTTTGCCCGTGGGCGACCAGATCACGCAGCACCAGGGACTTTTTGCGCAAATCGAAGATCCAAAGACGACGAGCCGTGGACGGTTGCGAATAGTCGATCACGGCCAGGCGTTCGGCTTGTCTGGCGCCACTGTTGACGGCGCATTGCATGGCGTTCAGGGCACTTTGCAGTGCTTGGGGATTGAGTTCCGGAGCGGCGTGCGCGAGGCTGTTATATAACGTTTGATTGTGGGTGTCGGCGGCGAATGCCGGGCTGCACATTGCGCACAGCGTCATAGCGGCCAGACAGCGTCGGCGTAAAAAGGTCAGCATGCGCAGAGAGTCCTGTTGTTATTGTTGGTTCCCGACCTCCTGCCGTTCCCTCGGCAGGCCTGTGCATACGCTGGCCTTGGTGCTTGCCGCACCTGCTGCAGAGGTTGACCGTCTACCTGACGGCCATGGAGTGGAGTGAAGCAGTTGATCAAAAAGTACGCATGTTACTTGAGCCTTTTCCTGCTCGCTGCGCCATTGGTCGCGACTGCCCAGAACGAGCTGGCTGATCACGACAGCCCATTGAAATTGGCGCTCACTCAATTGCCGGTCGATTGCCCGCGCCTGGCCACGCACCTGAGCGCGTCGGCGCAAACGCTGTTGCAGGCTTTTTATCAGCAGCAGGACTATGTCCTGATCTGGACGGCCAGCGGACGCTTGCCGGCCTTGCAGGCACAGTTGCAACAGTTGGCCGATGACGGACTGGATCCGAAGCGCTACAGCCAGCCCACGAGCGCTGCCGAAGGGGATGCAGTGTGTGTCGACATCGGCATCAGTCAGCGTTACCTGCAAGCCTTGCAGGACCTGCGTTACGGCCGCTTGCAGCAATCGCGTTTCGAGCCGCTGTGGCATGCGCAGGCAATGCCGCACGACCGATCCGCCGAGGTGCTGGCCATTGCCGGGCCGGGTCTGCAAGACATGGCGACAGCTTTTCAACTGGCCCGTCCGAGCCTTGAGCAATACCAGAGCTTGCGCCGTGTTTATGCCCGACAGCGCCAGCGGCCATTGCCCCATTGGCAGGCGCTTGCCAGTGGCCCCCTGTTACAACCCGGCGCACAGGATGCGCGAGTTCCCGAGCTGGCGAAGCGACTCTTCAACGAAGGCTATTTGGCCAACGTTTCCGCGGGGGGCGGCACGGTCTACAACAAGGAGCTGGTGAGCGCGCTGAAAAACTTCCAGCTGAGCCATTCGCTGCAAGCGGATGGCGTGCTGGGGGAGGGCACCTTGACCGAGCTGAACGTCAGCCCGGCGGTGCGGCGCGAGCAGTTGCGCGTCAACCTCGAACGTTTTCGCTGGCTGGCGCAGGATCTGGAACCCAATGGTCTGCTGGTCAATGTGGCCGCGGCGACGTTGACCGTCTATCAGGGCGGTACGCCGGTCTGGCAGACACGCACTCAGGTAGGGCGTGCCGAGCGGCAGACCCCGCTGCTGAAATCGTCGGTCACGCGCCTGACCCTGAACCCGACCTGGACCGTGCCGCCGACCATCATGCGTGAAGACAAGCTGCCGGAAATTCGCCGGAATCAGGCGTTCCTCGGTAAACAGAACCTGCAGGTGCTGGACAGCGACGGCCGTCCGTTGGCGGTGGACGAGATCGACTGGGATAACCCCGGCAACATCCTCCTGCGCCAGGACGCGGGACCGAAGAATCCGCTGGGGCAAATGGCGATCCGCTTCCCCAATCCGTTCTCCGTGTACCTGCACGACACCCCCAGCCAGGCGCTTTTCCAAAAGGCGCCGCGGGCGTTCAGTTCAGGCTGCGTTCGGGTCGAGCAAGCGATGCAGTTGCGCGATCTGCTGTTGAGTCCGGCTGAGCGTCAGCGGACCAATGAGTTGCTGGCGACGGGGCTGACCCACGAATTCAGGCTGGCTACGCCGGTGCCGATCCTGCTCAGTTACTGGACCGTGCAAGCCGACCGGCAAGGCCAGTTGCTGTATGCCCCGGATATTTATGGGCGGGATGCCACATTGTCGGCTGCGCTCGGCGGCAAGTCCTGAGCGTTACTCGCACTCCAGTCAGGAGGTACACGGCATGAACACTGAACCGCGCGAGCAGGGTGAGCCGTTCAAGCGGTTGTTTTTCGCGCTGCCCTGCGCCACTGCGCAACGTCGAGAGATTGCCCAATGGCGAAGCGCTCTGCGGCTTAACAGCGGCCGCCCGGTGCCAGCGGAAAATTTTCACCTGACGCTGATGTTTCTGGGGGCTGTGGCGGTGACGCAGATTCCGGATATCTGCGCGGCTGCCGCGCACGTCCGAACGCCGGGCGAGCGCTTGACGGTCTCTCTCGACCACCTGGATGCCTGGCGCCGTGCCGGTGTTTTGTTGCTCATGCCAACGCAGACGTCGTTGCCATTGCGTCAGTTGGTGTATGCCTTGCAACAGGCGATGCTGCCGCTTGGGTTTGCCGACGCGCCCCGGGAATATCGTCCTCATTTGACCTTGATGCGCGACTTTCGGGAGCCGGTCCCGGAATCTGCAACGCCCCCGGACTTTCATCTGAGTGCCGGGCATTTTACGCTGTTCGAATCGCATAAAGGCCGCTATCGGGCGCTGGCCGAATGGCCTCTGACGCCGTAGGCCCAGGATCTTTTGACCTTGGCGGCCCGACAGCCGACCCAGCTCCCGCAGATATACACCAATCCACTGTGGGAGCCGGGCTTGCCCGCGATGGCGGCCTGACAGCCGACCCATCTCCCACAGATGTACACAGTCCAACTGTGGGAGCGAGCCTGCTCGCGAAGGCGGCCTGATAGCCGACCAATCTCCCGCAGGTGTACATATCCATTCCTGCGGTAACGGCCGCTTAGGGTTTCGCCCTTGCGGCGAGTCCCTTTTTCAAACGCCAAAAAGGAACCAAAAGGCTTCGCCCCAAGCGTACGGCACCTCGCCTAGGCTCGGCGTCCCCTCGCTCCGGTGTCCATCAGGGGGCATCGCCTACGGTCTGCTTCGCGACGACCTCCTCTTGATGTGTCCGGCTGCGCCGTACGGCGCTGCGCGCCCACCCCCTGATGAACACCTCCACTCGGCCTCCCGATAGGGGCGGGTGGATCAAGATCAAAAGCGGCAGGCGAGCTAACGCTCGGCCTGTTGAGTGGTGGGGCGGGCGTATCACTTCGTTGTGGTGGGTGATATCTGTGGAGCTGCCGCAGGCTGCGATCTTTTGGAAGCCGGCATCAAACCACAGCGGGAGACCGCGCTTGCTTGAACGATCCCACATAGCCATTTGTCTGCAATGCATCAGCCTTGAATGCTCGCTGTCCGGTCAATTGGTTGTACACCTTGACCCTGCGATGACTATTCGCATAACCGCCCATTGCTGAAACCGTCCCGCTCTGAATATGGTCCAGATAACGGAAAATCGTGCGTGGCGAAATGAAGCCGATCTTGTAGTTCAGCGCCGCCATTCGATCTTGCAGTTCGTAACCGGGATTGCGCCCATCCATTTGAAAGCGCAGGCCGTGCTGTTTAACCAGGCGCACGTTCCACAGGGTGCAGAAGCTTTTCAAGTGAACTTCCCTGAACGGTTTCGGTGCCTTGGCATTCAACCCCAGGGCCAGCAAGCTGCGCCGGGTGTAGTGCTTGAAAAATCGTGATGTCAGGCGCCAGGCCGTTCGGGCTACACCTCGGTTCAGCTGTTCCAGGCAGCCGACCGCCGCCACTTCCTGTGGGCCAGCGCACTGGCTGAGCATCAGGCTGAACACCGCCGGGTCGTAAATGAATGTATCGGTGTGCAACAAAAACAGGTACTCGGTTTCAACCTGCTCCAGGGCAAGGTCCAGGGCCCGGCCATGAGCAAAACTCCCCGCTTCAGGGGCGTTGCTTTTACGCTCGATCAGGTTGATCCAGTCCAGCGTGCGCAGGTATTCGCTGCTCGCATCGTTCGAATAGTTGTCCACCACAAACACCGGCACGCCAGCCGCTTGCACATGCTTGCGCAGCAGTTGCAGGCAGGTCCTGGTCAGTTCAAGCGATTTGTAGTTCACCAACACGATGCTGTAGTTGGCCTTGGTCGAAAGTGGGCGCGTCATAGGTTATTTAGCCTCGAATGCTGCCTGAACTTCAGGCGTGCGCTCATCCTAGAGAGGTCAAACTTTCGGCCTGTTCTCGGCTGGATAAATTTTTTGACAGGGTTGTTTCTGATCCAGATGAGCGGGGGCGGCGGGGGGATAGATCTATTCGAGAGGGGACGAGGACAGGTGCTGACAGGGCCATGAACCTGTCCTCGCTTGCTTCAAGGCATCACGTTGCGTAGCCGCCGAAACTCAGCGCACCAGGCAGGGCTTTTTGTTATCGAACGTCCAGCCGGGAATCATGAATTGCATCGCCACACTGTCGTCGCGCGCACCGAGGCCCATGCCTTTGTAGAGTTCGTGGGCCTTGGCGACGGCGTCCATGTCGATGTCGACGCCCAGGCCGGGCCTGGCTGGAACCTTGATGTGACCGTCGACGATTTGCAGCGGCTCCTTGGTCAGGCGTTGCCCGTCCTGCCAGATCCAGTGGGTGTCGATTGCGGTGATCTCGCCGGGTGCAGCCGCCGCGACCTGGGTGAACATCGCCAGTGAAATGTCGAAGTGGTTGTTGGAGTGAGAACCCCAGGTCAGTCCCCACTCATGACACATCTGCGCCACGCGCACCGAGCCTTGCATCGTCCAGAAGTGCGGATCGGCCAATGGAATGTCCACCGATTGCAACTGGATGGCATGGCCCATTTCGCGCCAGTCGGTGGCGATCATGTTGGTCGCCGTCGGCAGACCGGTGGCGCGACGAAATTCGGCCATCACCTCGCGGCCGGAATAACCGTTTTCTGCGCCGCATGGGTCTTCGGCGTAAGCGAGAACGTGATGCTGATCGCGGCACAAACGGATGGCTTCTTTAAGCGACCAAGCGCCATTCGGATCAAGGGTGATGCGCGCATCCGGGAAGCGCTCGGCCAAGGCAGTGACGGCCTGGATCTCCTCCTCGCCGCGCAACACACCGCCCTTGAGCTTGAAGTCGTTGAAACCGTATTTGGCCTTGGCGGCCTCGGCCAGGCGCACGATGGCTTCAGGCGTCATCGCCTGTTCGTGGCGCAAGCGGAACCAGTCATCCGCGTCGGGTTCGCTGCGGTACGCCAGATCGGTCTGGTGACGGTCGCCAATGTAGAACAGATAGCCGAGCATCTTCACCGCGTCGCGTTGCTGGCCTTCACCGAGCAAGGCCGCCACCGGGACTTCAAGGAACTGACCGAGCAAATCCAGCAAGGCCGCCTCCATGGCGGTCACCGCATGAATGGTGATGCGCAAGTCAAAGGTTTGCAGGCCGCGACCGGCCGAATCGCGGGCCGCGAACGCACTGCGCATGGCGTTGAGGATGCGTTGGTAGTTCCCGATCGGTTGCCCGACCACCAGGTTGCGGGCGTCTTCCAGCGTTTCACGAATGCGCTCGCCACCGGGGACTTCACCGACGCCGACATTGCCGGTGCTGTCCTTGAGAATGACGATATTGCGGGTGAAGAACGGGCCATGGGCGCCGCTGAGGTTCATCAGCATGCTGTCATGGCCGGCAACCGGGATGACCTGGAGGCTGGTGATCAGCGGGGCTTTGCCGGTGTGGTGCAGGTGTTCAGTGTTCATGTTCAATTCCTGTCTTGTCAGTTCGAGCCAAGCGCCGATCAGTGCGATTTACCGAGCACGGGTTGGTGAATGTCCGTGTTGGCGGTGTCCGTTACCGTGGGTTTGGTCTTGGCGAAAAACACCAGCAGCGCAGCAATGATCGAGGTGCCCGCCAGGCCATACAGCCCGCCCTGAATGGAGCCGGTGGTTTGCTCCAGAAAGCCGAAGGTGGTGGGCGCGACGAAGCCGCCGAGGTTGCCGATGGAGTTGATCAGGGCGATGACCGCAGCAGCGATCCGGGCATCGAGGTAGCCCTGGGGAATCGGCCAGAACAGCGAAGAGGCTGACTTGAAACCGATCGCTGCAAAGCAGATGGCGATAAACGCAAAGATCGGCCCACCTGTGGTCGAGAGGAACATACCCGCGGCGGCGATCAATAGCGCAGCGGCAACCCAGGCCTGCTGGAACTTGAACTTGCCCGACAGTGCGGCGAAGGCATACATGGCGACAATCGAAATCAGCCAAGGAATCGAGTTGTAGAAACCCACCTGAATGTCGCTGAGGTCGCCCATCTTCTTGATGATGCTGGGCAGCCAGAACGTGGCGGCGTAGATCGTCAGCTGAATGCAGAAGTACAGCGCGCAAAACAGCATGATCTGACGATCCTTGAGCAACTTGCCCAAGGTCGGCTTGACCGTGTGGGCGGCGTCGCGCTCACGTTGTTCGCGGTCGATTTCGCCCACCAGCGCATCTTGCTCTTCGCGGCTCAGCCACTTGGCGTCATGCGGTTTGGAGTCCAGCCAGAACCAGACAAAGAAGCACAGGAACACCGACGCCATGCCTTCGATGATGTACATCCATTGCCAGCCATGCATGCCCAGACCGTTGATTTGCAGCAGCATGCCGGACAGCGGGCCGGAGATCAGCGAGGCGAATGCCGAGCCACTGAGGAAGATCGCGATGGCTTTACCGCGCTCGACGCCGGGCAACCAGCGAGTGAAGTAGTAGATGACGCCAGGGAAGAACCCGGCTTCGGCCACACCCAGCAGAAATCGCAAGATGTAGAAGTGGGTTTCGTTCTGGATGAAGGCCATCAGCGTGGCGGTGATGCCCCAGGTGAACATGATCCGGGTCAGCCAGATACGCGCCCCGACCTTTTGCAGCAGCATGTTGGAGGGCACTTCGAACAGTGCATAACCAATGAAGAACAAACCTGCACCGAGCCCGTAAGCCGCGGCACCGATGCCCAGGTCGTGTTCCATGTGGGTACGGACGAAACCGATGTTGACGCGGTCGATGTAATTGACGATGAACATGATGACGAAGAGCGGGAGCACATGGCTCTTCACTTTCGAAATGGCGCGCGCCAGGACAGGATTGTCCGGCGAGGCGGCAGGTGCAGCGCTTGAGTTGCTCACGGTTCATGACTCCCACTGATTATTGTTATGCGGGTGTGGTGCTGCAGCGTTGTTTTGCGACTTAAGTTGCCAGTCATCATACAAGTGAGATTTTTGAGTCGCAATACGAGACTTGCGACCAAATGGCTATAAAAAATTGGTTTGTAAGATTTAAATAGATGAAATTGAGGTGTTTTAGGCGGTTAAGGCTCGATTTTGACTCAGGGATTCAGTTTTTCAAGATGAGCATTTCGCTCGTCATGCAAACGAGGTAGTCGAATAAAATGGCTGAAACAGCTATGTTGTCTGACATGTTGAAGCGCAAAATCAACACATCCCCTGTAGCAGCTGGCGAAGCCTGCGTTCGGCTGCGAAGCGGTCGTAAATCCTGCCTCCACGGTTAACCTGAAAAAACGTGGTGTCTGATTTTACGACCGCTGCGCGACCGAACGCAGGCTTCGCCAGCTGCTACAGGAATGTGCCGAGCCTGACATCGCTTGATTGGCCGACATTGAGGCAAGGGCAGTCCATTGATCGACGGTAGTAGTATTCTGGAGCCTCCTTTGAACGGGTCGGACCACATGCAAAACGAATCCAGCGGTTCAGGCCGCAAGCGTGCGCCAGGCCTGGCGCACGACATTGTTGCCGAGCTGACTCAACGCATCCTGCTTGGGCAGATCGCACCGGGTGAAAAACTGCCCTCCGAATCCGCGATTGTTCGGGAGCACGGCGTCAGTCGTACGGTGGTTCGCGAGGCTATCTCCAAGTTGCAGGCGTCCGGTCTGGTTGAAACCCGGCATGGTGTGGGAACGTTCGCTCTGGAGCGTGACTCGCATCAGGGGTTTCGCCTGAACAGCGACACCGCCATCAGCGTGCGGGGGATTCTCGAACTTCGCCTGGGGTTGGAGACACAAGCCGCGGCCCTGGCGGCGAAACGCCGAACCGAAGATCAGCTCGCCCGGATGCGCCAGGCACTGGACGACTATCAGAACTCGTTGGCCAATAACGACAGCAGCGTTGAGCCCGACATGCGTTTTCACCGACTGATTGCCGAAGCCACCGGGAATACATACTTCACCGACATCATCTATCACCTCGGTAACTCGGTCATACCGCGCACGCGGATCAACGCGCAGGAGCGGGGAGACACCGACCTGATGAAGCTGGGTCAATCCGCCAGTCTGGAGCACGAAGCGATCTTCAATGCGATTCGCCGGCAGGACCCCGACGCGGCCAGAGCGGCCATGCTGCTGCATTTGAGCAACAGCCTGGAGCGTATGGCGGTTGAGTGACGCGGTGCTGGGTCACCTCAAACCAGCAATCGCAGCGTATCAAACAGCTGCCGGTCTTCCTTCTTCGCCGAACGCGCATGGCGTCGAATCACCTGTAGCAGGCAATCGGTAAAACACAGCGCCGGATTGCTCAACGAGCCGTTGCGGCGAGTGACGATGCTCAGCTGCCGCGGTTCGAACTGCTCGATCAGGTTCACGGACACCAATCGGCCGAGGAAGGGCGAGGCGGTGCTGAGGATGGTCGGGCCCCAGGTACACATGTCGGCCCGTTCCAGCATCATTTGCAGGATCGCCAGTGAATGGGCGCGCACGATGCGCTTTTCGTCGATCTGCGCGTTGTGCCTCCAGAACAGCTCCTGCATCAGCGCATCGTGGCCGTCTGGCGCGTAGTTCAGGGTCCAGTCCTGGTCCAGCAGCTCGTGAATCGACCGGGCGTTCTGCCGCGGATGACCTTGGCGAACCAGCACCGAGGTCTGGTATTCGAGCAGGGTTTCGCAGGCAAATTCCGCGGTCGCTTGTGCCGGGTGAAGCTGGCCGATGGCGAAATCCATGCTGCCGTCGCGCAGCAGTGGCTGGGCCACCGCCATCAGGCTTTCGAACAACTCCAGATGAATCTCCGGCATGCGCGCCCGAAAAGCCAGGACCACTTCGGGCAGGAAGGTCAGCGCGACCCAAGGCGTGACCCCGACGCAGAGGCGCCCCTGGGCCTTGCCGCGCAGGTGATCGAGTTCGGTCTGCGCATGCTCCAGTTGCTTGAGCACCAGCCGTGCGTGCGTCAGCAGCACCTTGCCGAACTCGGTGAAGTTCAGGCCGCTGGGGGTTCTGACGAACAGCGGCAACTGTTGTTCGGTTTCCAGCTCGCGCAGGGCTTTGGTCACCGCGGCCTGGGAGATGTCCAGCGAGCGCGCGGCGGCGCGGATGCTGCCGGTCTCGGCGCTGGCAATCAGGGCTTGTAATTGATGCAGTTTCATCTGCTCACCGTGGTGACAACTGTTGGTTGTCATCATAACCAAACTGCGCCTCCCCAGCCTACGGCCCATTCCCTAAGATCGACCCGACAGCGCCCAGGTTGAATCGCCGGCAGCTGAATATTCTTATCGAGGAGCACACCCATGAATGCTGGCCACGTCCTGCCAGGAGTCGCTGCGCTGCAGGATGAAATGATCACCCTGCGTCAGCGTATTCACGCGTACCCCGAACTTGGCTTTGAAGAGTTCAGCACCAGTGAGCTGGTGGCGCAGTGTTTGACGCAGTGGGGATATGACGTCAGCACCGGCGTGGGTAAGACCGGCGTGGTCGGGACCTTGAAAAATGGCGAGGGCCGATCCCTCGGGCTGCGCGCAGACATGGATGCGCTGCCGATTCAGGAAGCCACCGGGTTGCCTTATGCCAGCCGGATCGACGGCGTGATGCACGCCTGTGGCCACGACGGTCATACCGCAACCTTGCTCGCGGCGGCCAAATACCTGGCGCAAACGCGGGAATTCAACGGCACGCTGAATCTGGTGTTCCAGCCGGCCGAAGAAGGGCTGGGCGGTGCGAAGAAGATGCTCGAGGACGGGCTGTTCGAACGCTTCCCGTGTGATGCGATTTTTGCCATGCACAACATACCGGGCTATCCCGCCGGGCAGTTGGGATTTTACAGCGGGCCGTTCATGGCCTCTGCCGATACCGTCACGATCAACATCATCGGCACCGGTGGCCATGGCGCGGTGCCGCACAAGGCGGTCGACCCGGTGGTGGTCTGCGCGTCGATCGTGATCGCCCTGCAAAGCATCGTCTCGCGCAACGTCAATCCGCAGGAAACGGCGATCATCACGGTCGGCTCGATTCATGCCGGGAACGTTTCGAATGTGATTCCCGCGTCTGCCGAAATGATCCTGAGCGTACGCGCCTTGACGCCTGAGGTTCGCCAGTTGCTCGAACGCAGGATTACCGAGCTGGTCAACGGCCAGGCGGCGAGTTTCGGCGCGCGGGCCGAGATCGATTATTACCGTTGCCATCCGGTGCTGATCAACGATCCGGAGCAAACCGCGTTCGCCCGTCAGGTCGCACGGGAGTGGCTGGGAGAAGGGCAACTGATCGAAGACCTGCGGCCCTTCACCGCCAGCGAGGATTTCGCGTTCATCCTGGAACAATGCCCCGGCAGCTACCTGGTGATCGGCAATGGCCAGGGCGATGGCAGCTGTTTGCTGCACAATCCCGGTTACGACTTCAATGATGCCTGCCTGCCAATCGGCGCGAGCTATTGGGTGAAGTTGGCCGAGGGTTTTCTGCGTTGAGGCGCACGCTTTTTGAACATCACGGTTATACAAAAAACGGTCGGTAACCCGACTCGGCGAACCCCTGGAGGACAATAACAATGAATAAGATGATCGCGGCGGTTTCACTGGTTTTCATGACGGCATCCGGCCTGGCCGGTGCGGCCGACTGGTCCGGCAAAGTGTTGAGGTTGGGGATTGACCCGACGTACCCACCGCTGGAATACAAAAACCAGGATGGCACGCTGACCGGCTTTGGCGTCGACATCGCCGACGCGCTGTGTGCAGAGTTGCACGCTAAATGCGTCTGGGTTGAAAGCAGCTGGGACGGGATGATTCCAGGGCTGCTGGCGCGCAAGTTCGACGCTATCGCGTCGTCGATGACCGTCACCCCCAAGCGTCAGGAACAGATTGCGTTTAGTGACAAGGTATCCAACGCGCCGGCTCGCTTGGTGATCAAGCGCGGATCGGACCTGCAGCCGACCGTCGAGTCGCTCAAAGGCAAACGCATCGGCGTGGAGCAGGGCTCGACCCAGGAGGCTTTTGCAAAAGCGGTCTGGGGCAAGCAGGGGGTAGAGATTCTTTCTTATCAGAATCAGGACCAGGTCTACGCCGACCTCGTGGTCGGGCGCCTCGATGCGTCGTTGCAGGGCTCGATTCAGGCCAGCTACGGGTTTCTGGATAAACCGGTGGGCAAGGACTACGAGTTTGCCGGCGGCACCCTGGACAATCCGGAGTTCTTCGGCGTCGGTGACGGTATCGGCGTGCGCAAGAGTGACGTTGAACTGCGCGAAGACCTGAACAAGGCCCTGGCAGCCATTCTCGCCAACGGCACGTACGCGAAGATCAACAAAAAGTACTTTGACTTCGATATATACGGCGCGAAGTAAACCCGCTCGATTCGAAACAACAAAGATCTAATGTGGGAGCGAGCCTGCTCGCGATAGCGGTGTGACAGTCGACATTGATGCCGAATGTAAAACCGTCATCGCGAGGGTCGCTCCATTCGAGCACCCATTTCTGTATCAGTGTGACATCACTGGCCTCTGCCACACCAAAACCGGTCATGCGTCCTACGGCATGCCAGCGTCCCAGCATGGTGACGCCTGCGGGTGGGGCTCCACCTGTTTTGAGAAAACGTTCGATCGCGCTATTACGACGTTCCGGAGTGATTGACCAACTGACGATGTAGAGCATCTGCCACCTCCTGTCAGGGGCTGGCACCGGTTTTTCTCTGCGCGCACAAGGTGGGTGCCGCGACCCTGGCCACGCATCTGTTTTCAGCGCCTCCCTCGGCTGACTTGATCGACAGCTCCCATGAGAAGGCATAGCAGCCTGCTGAATGCGGCGTATGACCGCTGATCTTCTTTAGCGCCTCAGCAACAAATCCCGGGCACTACACTATTCGGCAAGGCAGGTTTATGTTGGGTCATCGAGGCCATTGAAGAGGAGATCCGCCATGCAAGGTTTTCTGGTGATTTTCTTTACTCAGCAGAACCGCCGTCATCACGGAAAAATGCTCGGTGACTGGCTCATCGATCTGGCAAAGGAAATGGGCCTGCACGGGGCCACTCTGGCAACCGGTATCGAAGGCTTCGGGCATTCCGGGAAACTGCATTCCGCGCATTTCTTCGAGATGGGCGATCAGCCCGCCGAGATCCGCCTGGCGATTACCGAAGAAGAGTGCACCCGCCTGTTCGAGCGGCTCGAGGCCGAAGACATTGCCTTGTTTTACATCAAGGCACCGGTTGAATTCGGAATCGTGGGTAAAAGGGCCGAGCCGTCCGGCCACGAGGGTTGATAATGCTGGCCGAGCCAGGAAGGCGCCGACGTCTAAACTCAGCGGTATAGTCCGGTCCTGGGGGCATTCTTCGAACGTGCCTTTGCCAGCGCCTATACCGGCTGTCCATTTATTCGTTTTTTTTGATCAGGATGCCCACACGATGCTGCATATCAGAACACCGTTGATACTCCATCCGGGGCTCTCGACGCCCAGCCGGCGCATCTGGCTCAAGCTGGAAAACCTGCAACCCAGCGGTTCATTCAAGCTGCGCGGCATGGGCCTGCTCTGTACCCGTGCGGCCGAGCAGGGCATGAAGAAAGTAGTCTGTCCTTCCGGCGGCAATGCCGGTTATGCGACGGCGGTGGCCGCCGCGGCGTTGGGGCTGGAAGCGAGCATCATCGTGCCGAACACCACCCCGGAAAGTACCCGGGCGCGAATCGCCAAAACCGGGGCGCAAGTGATCGTGCACGGTCAGGTGTGGGACGAGGCCAACCAGTTGGCGCAGGAACTCGCCAAGGCGCCCGATACCGAATACGTGCCGGCGTTCGACCACCCGACGCTGTGGGAAGGGCACAGCACGATGATCGATGAAATTCTGCAGGACTGCCCTCAGGTCGACGCGATCGTGGCGTCGGTGGGTGGCGGTGGTTTGCTGGCCGGGATCCTCACCGGACTGGAGCGCCACGCCCGGCTGGATTGCCGGATCATCGCCTGTGAAACTGAAGGCGCAGCGTCATTCGACGCCGCGGTCAAGGCCGGGCATCCGGTCAAACTCTCTGAAATCAGCAGCATTGCCAGCTCACTCGGGGCGCTGCAAGTTGCGCAATGGCCGGTTGAGCACATCCAGCACTTCCCGCACACGTGTGTCGTGCTGACGGATGCCGAGGCCATCATGGGCGTCGTCCGTTATGCCGATGACCTGCGTCAACTGGTGGAGCCGGCGTGCGGTGTTTCGCTGGCCGTCGCGTATCTGGATCACCCGGCGATTGCCGGTGCCCATGATGTAGTGATTATCGTGTGTGGCGGGATCAGCATCAGTGCGCAGAAGGTTGCCGGCTGGCAGAACCTTTGAGGTCACGGGTTCAGGCTGGCGTCAGGCGCAGTCGCCAACGGCCGTTGTAGCGTAGTTCGACGGCGGCCAGCGGTTCGACGTCAATCGTGTTGAACAGCGCGAGCGGGCATTGCATCACGTGCATCAGCGCGGCCCGAATCACGAACGGGTGAGTGACCGCAAGGAGATGCCCGGGCTGGCTGCCCAGGGTCTCCAGCCACGCAGCGATCCGCTCGCACAGTTGGGCCACCGATTCACCGCCATGCACAGCATGGGTGCTGTCGCTCAGCCAGGCGTGCAGTGCCTCGGGTTCGTCTCGTTGCAGGTCATTGATCCGCAGCCCCTTCCAGCGACCCAAATCACAATCGCGCAGGGCCGGGACAATTTCCATGTCCGCGCCAAACAGCGCGGCGGTCTCTCGGGTCCGGGCTTCCGGTGCGCTGAGCAGGCGTGGCGCTCGTTTGAAACGCTTGGCCAATGAGCCTTTTGCGTTCTGCCAGTCCATGTCCACTGATTCATCCTCGGCAAAGCGCGCCAGTTTCTGGGCCGCTGTCCGGGCGTGACAGATCAGGGTCAAACGGGTGCTCTGCACTGGAAATCACTCAGGCTGTGTTGGAGGGAGACGTATCGCGAAAAGGGAAGAAAGACCCGGAACCGCACGGTTCCGGGCCTGTCGACGCGAGGGTGTTTTTAGCTGATGACCTGATAGCAGGGCACATACTCTGCGCCACCGGGCAGTTTCATCCGGTGTTGTGCGACAAACGCTTTCAGCAGTTTGTCCAGCGGCTGCATGACCGCTGCGTCGCCGTGGATCTTGTAAGGACCGTGTTTCTCGATCAGGCGAATGCCCTTGTCCTTGACGTTACCGGCAACAATGCCGGAAAACGCTCGGCGCAGGTTCGCCGCCAGTTCGTGCGGTGGCAGGTCGCGGCGCAGTTGCAGGCTGGCCATGTTTTCGTGGGTTGGATCGAACGGGCGCTGGAAGCCTTCGTCGATCTTCAGCAGCCAGTTGAAATGGAACGCATCGTTGCGCTCGCGGCGGAACTGCTTGACGGCCTTGAGCCCTTTAGTCATCTGCCGGGCCACCTGGGCCGGGTCGTCGATGATGATCTCGTAGTGGCTCTGGGCTTCTTCGCCCAGCGTGGCGCCCACGAACGCGTGCAACTGCTGCAAGTACGGCTCCGCGCTCTTCGGCCCGGTCAGGATCACCGGGAAGGGCAGGTCGCGGTTGTCCGGGTGCATCAGGATCCCGAGCAGGTAGAGGAACTCTTCGGCAGTACCGGCGCCGCCCGGGAAAATGATGATGCCGTGGCCGACGCGGACGAACGCCTCCAGGCGCTTCTCGATGTCCGGCAGGATCACCAGTTCATTGACGATCGGGTTCGGCGCTTCGGCCGCAATAATCCCGGGCTCCGTCAGCCCCAGGTAACGGCCGTGGGTGATTCGTTGTTTGGCATGGGAAATGGTCGCGCCCTTCATCGGGCCTTTCATCACCCCAGGCCCGCAGCCGGTGCACACATCCAGACTGCGCAGGCCCAGTTCGTGGCCGACTTTCTTGGTGTATTGATATTCCTCGGAGCTGATCGAGTGACCGCCCCAGCACACGACGATTTTCGGTTCCACGCCGGCACGCAGGGTGCGGGCGTTGCGCAGCAGGTGGAAGACGTAGTCGCTGATGCCTTGGGACGAGCTCAGGTCGATGCGCTGGCTGTCCAGTTCGTTCTCGGTATAAACGATGTCGCGCAGGGCGCTGAACAGCATCTCGCGGGTGCTGGCGATCATTTCGCCATCGACGAAGGCGTCTGCGGGTGCGTTGAGCAGCTCCAGGCGGACACCGCGATCCTGCTGATGAATGCGAATCTCGAAGTCCCGATAGGCTTCCAGAATGGTCTTGGCGTTGTCGACATGGGCGCCGGTATTGAGGATGGCCAGGGCGCACTGGCGGAAGAGAGAGTAGATGCTGCCTGATCCGGCGGCGCTCAGTTGCTGAACTTCGCGTTGGGACAGCGTCTCCAGGCTGCCTTTTGGGCTCACCGAAGCATTGATAACTTGTCTTGCGGTCATTCGATATTCCCTGAGAACGATGTTATCGAGCCCGACAGGCTCAGTAGCATCAGGATAGTCAGTGCCAGAGCGATCGTGCTGCTTTCATCTTCTCCGGCGACCGGGCATGAATGCAAACATCATGGCCGGTGCGCGCCGGATCGTTCGTTTCATGATGAAACGGATGGCCATGAAACAGGATTCCTGGCGAGTGGGCAATTGCAGGTTTTTCAGTTGCCGGATGAATGTGGGTAGAGCGCCTGAGCCATTTCAGCCATGAGGCATTCTTTGTAGCAGCTGCCGAACGCCGCCTTCGGCAGCTGCTACAGATCGCGTTAGGGCTTATATGTTTATTCCTTGAGGGAATGCGGTTTATAAAATTAATGAATTTTTATTATGGTTTTGTGTGGAGTAGCTTGATTCGAGGCCACATGGAGAATCGCCTTGAAATCATCCCCGCTCAATGCTTCTGAAAAATTTGATACGTCGCGCGCGAATGAATACGCACAGCAAAGCCGCATTGCCTTGGCGGGATATGACGCTTGCCACGACTTGTCTGCCTGCATGCTGGCGGCAAGTCTCGCAGGTATCAGTTCAGTGAAGGTACTGGTGGTCGGCGCGGGTGGCACCGCCCAGGAAATTCTGGCGATGGCAGCGCTGGAAGCGAACTGGCGCTTTACCGCCGTCGATCCGTCAGCGCCTATGTTGGCGGCAGCAACGCAGCAGTTGCTGGCGAACGATTTGCTGGAAAGAACGGACATCCATCTCGGGACACTCGACGACCTGCCTTCGAGCGAGCGGTACGATGCGGCCACGGTGATCGGCGTGCTTCATCATCTGGACGGAGACGATGCCAAGCGCCATCTACTGAGATCGGTTCAGGACCGCCTCAAGCCTGGTGCGCCGTTGATTCTGGCGGGGAATCATTATGCTTATGCCAGCCAGCCTCTACTGCTCGACGCCTGGGCGCAACGCTGGAGACAGCAGGGTGCCCGTCCCGATGAAGTCAAAGCCAAGCTGGATAAAATTCTTCAAGGCGCTGACCCACCTCACTCAGAAGCAGCGGTTCAACAGTTGCTGCACGACACGGGATTTGGAGACGCCACGCGCTTCTTTTCCAGTCTATTCTGGGGCGCGTGGCTGGTCCGGAAAACGTGAAGAAAGAGGGCGACAACCATCATGAAGAAGGAAAAGGTCGGCGCACATGAAGGCGAGGGGGAAGGCACTGCCTCTCAACTGATACAAGCGAGAATCCAGGAACTGGGAGATTGGCGCGGTGAAACGCTTGCTCGGGTCCGGGCGCTGATCAAGCAGGCCGTTCCTGACGTGGTCGAGGAGTGGAAGTGGAGAGGGGTGCCGGTATGGTCGTGCGGCGGAATCATCTGCACCGGTGAGACGTACAAGCAGGTCGTGAAGATGACTTTCGCCAAGGGCGCCTCGCTGGAGGACCCTTCAGGTCTCTTCAACTCCAGCCTCGAAGGCAACACCCGGCGTGCCATTGATATCCACGAAGGCGAGAGGCTTGATGAAAAGGCGCTGACGGCGCTCATCCATGCCGCCGTGGCGCTCAACACGTCGGTGCGGGCGGGCGCTCGCGCCAAATCGGCTGGATGAGCGGCCCTCCGGGATCAGGCTGTGCTCATCTGCACAAAGTGCCCAGGCGAATAATCTAAAACGGCGTCTGTAAGTCGCTGCTAGTCTTGCTAGATACATCGCCAGGGCGGCGCTGTTTGCGACTCCATTTGAGTTGCCGGTTAACCATGGGGGATTGAGCCAACACACGTCGTGGTGGTCGGGGGGGATTTTACCGGCGCGTTGCCGGCAGGGCAGGCATCATGAGTAGTTCGCAAACTATTCACCCGATCTGGCTACGGTTGACCCACTGGATCAACGTCATCGCCGTGGTCATCCTGGTGATGAGCGGCTGGCGCATCTATAACGCCGCGCCAATTTTTTCCTTTCAGATTCCTGCCGGTATCACCTTGGGCGGTTGGTTGGCCGGTGCGCTGCTGTGGCACTTTGCGGCGATGTGGGTACTGTTCATCAACGGTATTGTCTACCTGCTGCTGAATATCTTTTCCGGGCGCATCGCCTACAAGTTCTTCCCCATACCTCCCCGCGAAGTCCTGCATGATTTTCTCGCCGCCCTCAAAGGCAAGCTCGCCCATGCGGACTTGCGGCACTACAACACCCTGCAAAAGCTCGCCTACCTGTTTGCCGTGCTCGACCTCATCGTGCTGATGCTGTCGGGGCTGGTGATCTGGAAGTCCGTGCAGTTTCCGTTACTGAGGGAGTTGATGGGCGGCTATGACTCGGCGCGCATCGTGCATTTTGTCTGCATGGCGTTGCTGGTCGCTTTTACCGTGGTGCATCTGGTGATGGTGGCCCTTGTGCCACGCACCCTGATTGCCATGCTGCGTGGGCGCTAACTCATGAACAGAACGACTGGAAAAGACCGGATGGATGACCCCGCCATCATCAGATCGGTGGCGCAGGAGCTTGAATTGCCCGCGCGCAGGCAATTTCTTCGGCATGCCTGGACGCTGGGCGGGATTGCCTTGCTGACAGGTTGTCGCCTGGACGACAGCCACTCAGTGGAGTCCATGCTGAAAAGGGTCTCGCGCTTCAATGACAAGGTTCAGGCGGCGCTGTTCGATCCGGCCCGATTGGCACCGACCTACCCCGAGTCGATGATGACGCGCCCGTTTCCGTTCAATGCCTATTACGACCGCAACGGCATTCCGGACATCGAGGAGGATGAGTTCTCCCTCACGGTTGGCGGCCTGGTCCAGGACAAACACAGCTGGACCCTGGCCGAATTGAACCAGTTGCCGCACACCACTCAGGTCACACGGCTGATTTGCGTGGAGGGCTGGAGCGCCATCGGCAAATGGGGTGGGGTGACCTTTTCGACTTTTCTGCAACGGGTGGGCGCCGACACCCGTGCCAAATATGTCGGGCTCAAATGCGCTGACGACTATTACACCAGTATCGACATGCCTACCGCCTTGCATGCGCAAACGCTGCTGACCCTGAGCTATGACGATCAGGTATTGCCGCCGGAGTACGGCTACCCGCTGCGGCTGCGCATGCCGACAAAGCTGGGCTTCAAGAACCCGAAACATGTGGTGGAGATTTTCGTGACCAACGATTACCCCGGTGGTTATTGGGAAGATCAGGGTTACAACTGGTTCAGTGGCAGTTGAGCAATCGGCTGTTCTGAAACGCGGCGCATTGCCGCTGTCCTTAACGCGAACTGCACAGGAGTAGTGACATGAAGAAGCTGATTGCTGCGGCGATTGCTGCCGTAGTCCTGGTGGTAGCCGCCCCGTTGTTTGCGGCTGAAGCCAATACGAATGACATGTCCAAGGATCAGATGGACAAGGGCACGATGAAAAACGACGAAATGAAAAGCAATGCCACGAAGACCACCAAGCACCACTACAAGACCAAGGGCGAGAAGACCAAGAGTGCCACCATGAAGAAAGACAGCATGGAGAAAGGTGGCGCGATGAAGAGCGAGGGCATGGAGAAAAAGGATGAAATGGGCACTGACACAATGAAGAAATATTAAGGCGCCCATTCACGCCGCCGTGGCGCTCGATACGTCGGGGGCGGGCGCTCGCACCAAATCGGCGGAATGAGCAGTCCGCCGATGAGGTGTCGCAGGCGTGCTAGACCAGAGTGTGCTGCTTGGTATCCGTCCAACCGGCCTGGCGCAAGGCATGCAGCAAGGTGCCGGCATCCAGCCCTGGCACCGAATGCCCATTGCCCTCGGTAGTCTCGGAGGCCAGCAAGGCATTGATGATGGCTTCTTCTACCGCTTCGGTGGCGGCCAGGAACAACTCACTGATGTGGTCGTTGTTGACCATGCGCAGGTTGTCGCAGGTCGGCGCCCCTTTGCCCTGGTAGGCGGCGGGCGGCACGTGTTGGTTGCCGGTGGCGAAGGCCACGAAAATGTCACCGCTGTGGTCCTCGTTGCCGCCGCCGGTGCGGGCGAGGCCGAGGCTGGCACGCTGCGCGAGGCGTGTGCACTGGTGCGGCAGCAACGGCGCGTCGGTGGCCAGGCAAACAACGATCGAGCCCATGCCCGGATACGGCAGGGACGCTTTGAGGAACGGCGAGTCAGCCTTTTCCATATAGCGCCCGACCGGGTAGCCGTCGACGCGCAATTCGTTACGGATGCCGTGGTTGGCCTGGACGATGGCGCCGACGGTCCAGCCACCCTGAGCGCTGCTCAGGCGACGCGAAGCGGTGCCAATGCCGCCCTTGAATTCATGACAGATCATGCCGCTGCCGCCGCCGATGGCGCCTTCGGTGACCGGGCCGCCAACGGCTGCGCGCAGGGCCTGGGCCACGTGTTCGGTCTTCACGTGGAAGCCATTGATATCGCTGAGCAAGCCGTCGAAAGTCTCCAGCACCACCGGCATGTTCCAGTACAGTCGCCCGTCATCGGGTTGGTTCTGGCGATCCAGTTCAATCAGCGCATCACGCACCACACCCAGGCTGTGGGTGTTGGTGAAGGCGATCGGGCTGGTCAGCAGACCGGCCTCGCGAATCCACTCAAGACCTGTTGCGTCGCCATTGCCATTGAGCACATGGACACCGGCAAAGCACGGCTGTTGATTGGTTGAACCGGCCCTCGGTTCGATAACCGTGACGCCGGTATGAATGTCGCGGCCGTCGGCAGTTCGTCCACGCACATTGCTGTGGCCGACCCGTACACCGGGCACATCGGTGATGGCGTTGAGAGGGCCGGGTTGCAGTTGGCCGAATTGGATGTTCAGGTCGCGGGCACGTGGTTTCATGCTGAAACTCTCAGTCAAGTTAGACAGTAAAGGCGCACATTGCTCAGGGCATGCGCCGGGCGGACGTCGGCTCGGTTGCCGTTCTTGATGGTGTTCCAGCGCCGCGTGCAAACACGCTTGATCGCATGGGACGGTGGACAGGTTAGTGAGGCCGGTCGCAGGTGYCTATTACCCTGGTGGGGTACTCGCAAGGGGGTAGTGACTGGAAGGTCGGCGGGTTGAACTGATCCGTATTTTACCGGGCTATCTGCTTCTGTAATGAAACAGGCCTCGGCCTCACAATGACGCTGCAACCACAGACGTATAATTTTGGAGGCCAAATGCTGAAGATGGCGATTTTCCTGGGTGGATTTCTGGCATTGACCATCGTGATCGGTGCGCTTGCGACCATCTCTCCGATGTAACCAAAAGAACAGGGCGCCGCGTTTTTCCGGACCCTCCCGGCCTTGTGTACGTGGCGCTTTTCGACCGTTGCCGGCGCAGCCTTTGTTGCGACCTCTAGTGCCCGGTTACGGGCCGGTCAGGTAACGGTGGGGATGTAGTCGATGTACGCCAGTCGCTCGCCATTTTGGTAAATGTCGACGGCGGTGTAATGGGGCGCGCTGGGGGGCATTACCCGGTCGTACCTGGCCTGCGTACACGACAGCATTTGTGCCCAGTTTCCAGGGCGTTGGATCAAGTGCAGATCCAGCATGAGGATCGACGGATTAAAGCCTTGCGGGGCTCGCATGGTCAGATAGGCCTCGATCCCCGGATTGGCAACTTCAACATCACCCACAACGTGGAAGTCATCCGGTTTCGGCGGCATCGCGTTCAGCCATGCATGCCAGTTGTTGCTAGTGGTCATTTTTCTATTCCTTGAGAAATGAAACCCGAAGCTTGAAGTACTGCCGTTCCGTATGGCGCTTCGTATGCCATCGAATGAAATACCCGCTGTCCAATCGACCGTAAAAGGTCTCCTGTCTAAGGTGTAGACGAGGAAAGGGCGCTCCCGCTTCAGCCTGGACGAACGGTAGCCACGGGGTCTCGGGGCATGAAGCCTGCATCCGGATCATAGGGTTCAAGGAATGAAGCGGTAACCGACACCGGTTTCGGTCACGAGATGGCGTGGCTGCGAGGGGTCTGCTTCGATTTTCTTGCGCAGGCCGCCCATGAACACCCGAAGGTACGGCGTATCGGTGGTGTGCGAAGGGCCCCATACCGCTTTGAGCAGTTGCAGGTGCGTCAGGACCCGGTCCGGGTGCGAGCACAGATGAACCAGCAAGCGGTATTCCAGCGGCGTCAGGTGCAAAGGGACGCCGGCGCGCTCCACGACGCGTCGGTCCAGATCAATTTGAATGTCGGAGAAGGCCAGGACCGAGCGGTTCTCGGTATCTTTCACGCGCCTGCGTAACAGGGCACGCACGCGCGCGAGCAGTTCGCCGGTGCCGAAGGGTTTTACCAGGTAGTCGTCGGCCCCGGTGTCCAGGGCGAGGATCTTGTCGGATTCGGCGCCACGGGCCGACAAGACAATGATCGGCACCTCCGACCAGGTGCGCAGATCCCGAATAAGGTCAACGCCGTCACCGTCAGGCAGGCCGAGATCCAGCACGATCAGGTCCGGCCGGCGCGTTCCTGCGTCGATCAGGCCGCGCTGAAAGGTCTCGGCTTCATGCACTTCCAGGCCATCGGCTTGCAGGGCCATGCGCACAAAACGGCGAATGTCCTTTTCATCTTCAATCAGCAGGACGCGCAGCACCGGTTCGCTCATGATGGGTCCTCGTCAGTTTGCTGCGAAAGCGCTTCGATGTCCGGCGGCTCTTCTCGGGGCAGACGCAAGGTGAAGCGCGCACCGCCTTCCGGGCGGGTCACACCGAGCATGGTTCCGCCATGCGCCTGGGCAATCGCCCGGCAGATGGCCAGGCCGAGGCCGACGCCGGGAATCGAACTTTCCTTTTTGCCGCGCATGAACTTGTTGAAGATCGCCTCTTCGTGACCGTGGGGCAAGCCCGGTCCCTCATCGGCGACCCACAATTCAATGCTCTCGGGCGTGGCGCTGGCGCCCAGGCTGATCGGGGTGCCGGGTGGGGTGTACTTGATGGCGTTTTCCATCAGGTTGATGAGGATGCGCTCGATCAGCACCGCATCGATGCGAACCAGTGGCAAGTCCTCCTCAAGTGCGACCTGCACCGAACGCCCGCCCAGAATCGGCTGGATCGCTCTCAGGGCGCTACCGACCACGTCTTCGATGGGCTGCCATTGGCGATTCAACACCACGCTGCCGGACTCGAGGCGAGCCATGTCCAGCAGGTTATTGACCAGCGTATTCATGCGCAGCGCAGATTCACCCACCGCCGTGGCGATCTCGGCGGCTTCACCGGTCAGGGGCGGCTTGGTCAGCTGGAGCGCTTCGGCGAGCCCGACCATCACTGACAGCGGGGTGCGCAAATCGTGGGAGATGGCCGAGAGCAGCGAGTTGCGCAACCGCTCGGATTCCATCTGAACCGTGGTGTCCTGGGCGACGTTGATGTAGTGAATCCGTTCGAGCGAGATGGCCAGCAATGACGCGCAGGTGTCGAGCAGGCGCCGCTGTTCCGGCACCGCCAGCCGGGTCGTGTCGCGCGGTTGCACGGCCAGCACCCCGCGCACCCGCATGGGCGCCGACAAGGGCAGGTAGAGCGTGGAACTGGAGGGCAGGGTGTCGGTGCCGTATCCGGCCGGTTCGGTTTTGTCGTACGACCATTGGGCAATCGCAACGTCGACTTGCGGTGCGTCCCCCGTGACCATCGGCGCCTGCAGTTTATTGTTGTCGTCGGCCACCAGCAGTGCCGACCGGGCGCCAAATTCGGCCGCGAGGAACTGCGCGCCGATTTCCGCAACCTGTTCGGTCAGCAGTGCGGCGGACAACAGGCGCGACATGTCATAAAGCCCGCGCATGCGGTCTTCGCGCCGTTGTGCCACTCGCGCCTGGTAGGTCAGGCTGGCGGTCATTTGCCCGATCACCAGGGCCACCACGAGCATGACGCTAAAGGTCACCAGATACTGGATATCGGCGATGGCGAATGAAAAACGCGGCGCTACAAAGAAAAAGTCGAAGGCGCCGACCGAGACGAAGGCCGCCATGATGGCCGGGCCACGACCAAAGCGCACCGCCACGGCAACGACCGCCAGCAGGAACAGCATGACGATGTTGGCCTGTTCCAGCACCTGGAACAGCGGCATGGCCAGCAGGGTCGTCGCCGCACAGATCGCGCCGCTCCAGAGATAGGGGCGCCAGGTGATCGGGCTGTCGCTGGTGGTAGAGGTCGTCTCGGCTGGTGGGCGGCGACTCTCCGGCAGCGAGATTTGAATCACGTCGAGATCGGCGCCCAGCACCCCAATCCGATCGGCAAGCACCCGCCGCCAGAGTCGTTGGCGCGGACGTTCATCACGGCCCAGCACGACTTTTGAAAGGTTGTGCTGCCGGGCGTACTTGACCAGCGTTTCGGCAATGTCCTGGCCCGCCAGGGTCGAGATTTGCGCGCCCATGTCCTGAGCCAGTTTCAAGGTTGCCAGCACCCGACGCCGCTTGACCTCGGGCAGGCGCTGCAAGGCCGGGGTTTCGACATACACGGCGTGCCACGGCACATTGAGCTGAGCGGCCAGGCGCGCCGTCGAGCGTACGGTTTTTTCGGCCTGATCATTGGGGCCAACGCAGGCAAGCAACGACTCGCGGGTGCCCCACACCGGTTTCACCGCGCCGCTTTGGCGATACTGCAACATCTCGCTGTCGACCCGGTCAGCGGTGCGGCGCAGCGCCAGTTCGCGCAGGGCGATCAGGTTGCCCTTGCGGAAGAAGTTCTGCACCGCGCGCTCGGCCTGTTGCGCCATATAGACCTTGCCTTCCTTCAAACGCTGCAACAGATCGTCGGGCGGCAAGTCGACGATGACCACTTCATCGGCGGTGTCGAAGACATGGTCGGGCACGGTCTCCCAGACGCGAATCCCGGTGATGCCGCCGACAATGTCGTTCAGGCTTTCGAGGTGCTGAACGTTCATCGTCGACCAGACATCGATACCGGCGCTGAGCAGTTCTTCTACGTCCTGCCAGCGCTTTGGATGGCGGGAGCCTGCGATATTGGAGTGAGCCAGTTCGTCGATCAGGATCAGGCCCGGTTTGCGCGCGAGCGCGGCGTCCAGATCGAACTCGGTCAACGTGCGGTTCTTGTCGACCACCTGCTTGCGAGGCAATAGTTCAAGGCCCTCTGTCAGGGCCTGAGTCTCGGCGCGACCGTGGGTCTCGATCACGCCGACCAGCACGTCGATGTTTTGCTGTTTCGCAGTCTGGGCCGCCGCGAGCATCGCGTAGGTCTTGCCGACACCGGCGCTGGCGCCAAAAAAAATCTTCAGCCGACCACGTTTGGCCTGCGCTTCTTCTTCGCGAATCCGGGCCAGTAGCTGGTCCGGATCAGGACGTTCTTCGGCCATCAAGCTCACCGTGTGTTAACGCTCAATGTGCGGCGTCGAGTGCCAGGTTCAATTCCAGAACATTAACCCGAGGCTCGCCGAGAAACCCGAGCAGCGTGCCTTCGGCGTGTTGGTTGATCAGCTCGCGAACCTTGTCGACGGGTAGGTTGCGCACCCGCGAAACCCGGCCCGCCTGGTACAGCGCCGCGGCAATGCTGATATGCGGATCAAGCCCACTGGCGGAACTGTAGACCAGGTCGGCGGGCACCGTGGCGGTGTTGCCGGGATCGGCAGCGTGCAACGCGTCGATGCGGCCCTTCAGCGCATCCGCCAGCGCCGGGTTCAGCGGACCGAGGTTCGAGCCGCCCGAGGCCAGCGGGTTGTAGGGCATGGGGCTGGTGGCGGAAGGGCGGCTCCAGAAATACTTCGGATCAGTGAAGCCCTGGCCGATCAACAGCGAGCCCACGGTTTTGCCGTCTCTCTCGATCAGGTTACCCGCCGCCTGATGCGGAAAGACCAGCCTGGCAATGCCGGTCGTGACCAGTGGATAGGCCAGGCCGGTAAGCAGTGACAGTGCAATCAGCAGGGTCAACGCCGGACGCAGCAGAGATAACATAGCCATACTCCCTCAAGTCAGACCGACAGCGGACAGCGCCATGTCGATCACTTTGATGCCAATGAATGGAACGATCACCCCACCCAACCCATAGATCAACAGGTTGCGGCGCAACAGCAGCGCAGCACCGACCGGGCGGTACTTCACGCCTCGAAGCGCCAGGGGAATCAGGAAAATGATAATCAGCGCGTTGAAAATCACCGCCGACAGCACCGCCGAATTCGGGCTCGTCAGGCCCATGATGTTCAGTGCCGCGAGCTGCGGGTAAGTGCTGACAAAGGCTGCCGGCACGATCGCGAAATACTTGGCGATGTCGTTGGCAATCGAGAACGTGGTCAGCGAACCCCGGGTCATCAGCATCTGTTTGCCGGTTTCCACCACCTCGATCAACTTGGTCGGGTTGCTGTCGAGGTCGACCATGTTGCCGGCTTCCTTGGCCGCCTGAGTCCCCGAGTTCATCGCCACCGCGACATCCGCCTGCGCCAGCGCCGGGGCATCGTTGGTGCCGTCGCCGGTCATGGCCACCAGCCGGCCTTCGGCCTGGTAGCTACGGATCAGTTCGAGCTTTTGTTCGGGTGTGGCTTCCGCCAAAAAGTCATCGACACCGGCCTCGGCGGCGATGGCGGCAGCGGTGATCCGGTTGTCCCCGGTTACCATCACAGTCTTGATCCCCATGCGCCGCAGCTCGGCGAAGCGCTCCTTGATACCGCCCTTGACGATGTCCTTGAGCTCGATGACGCCCAGCACCCTGGCCCCGTCGGCGACCACCAGCGGCGTACTGCCGCGCTGAGCCACTTGGTCGACGATGGTTTGCACCGCTTCCGGAAAGTGTCCGCCCAGGCTTTGGACATGCTTGAGAATCGCCTCGCCGGCGCCCTTGCGCAGTTGCCGCTCATCCATGTTGACGCCGCTCATGCGGGTCTGCGCCGAAAAGTGCACGAAGTGCGCATGCAGCGCGCTGATGTCGCGTTCGCGCAGGTTGAACCGTTGTTTGGCCAGGACCACGATGCTGCGTCCTTCAGGCGTTTCGTCGGCCAGTGACGCCAGCTGTGCGATATCCGCCAGCTCCGCTTCCTTGATCCCCGGCGCCGGCAAGAACGCCGAGGCGTGGCGGTTGCCCAGGGTGATGGTCCCGGTCTTGTCGAGCAGCAACACGTCAACATCACCGGCAGCCTCCACGGCCCGGCCGGAGGTGGCAATCACGTTGGCTTCCATCATGCGGCTCATGCCCGCCACACCGACCGCCGACAGCAGCCCGGCAATGGTCGTCGGGATCAGACACACCAACAACGAGATGAGCACGGTGATCGACACCGGCGAGCCGGATTTGGCGGCTGCGACCCCAAACAGGGAGTAGGGCAGGAGTGTCACCGTCACGCCGAGGAACACGATGGTCAATGCGACCAGCAGGATCGACAGGGCGATTTCATTCGGGGTCTTTTGCCGCTTGGCATTTTCGACCATGGCAATCATGCGGTCGACGAAGGTCTCGCCGGGGTTGGCGGTCACGCGGACGACGATCCAGTCCGACAGCACCCGCGTACCGCCAGTCACCGACGAGAAGTCGCCGCCAGACTCGCGGATCACCGGAGCCGATTCGCCGGTAATCGCCGACTCATCCACCGAGGCCGCGCCTTCGATCACCTCGCCGTCGGCGGGGATCACCGAGTTCGCAAGGTCACCGGCTTCAACCACCACCACGTCGCCTTTGCACAGGTCACTCGACTGAGCCAACTGCCACTCGGCGCCGTAGTGCGGTTCGCGCAGTTTCTTGGCCCAGGTTTGCTTTTTCAGGTCGCGCAGGGACGCCGCCTGGGCCTTGCTGCGACCTTCAGCCAGCGCTTCGGCAAAGTTGGCGAACAGCAGGGTAAACCACAGCCACAAGGCAATCGCGAGGATGAACCCGCTGCTGGCCTCACCCTTGCCGCTGAGGGCCTGCCCCCAGAGGGCGGTGGTGATGATCGCGCCGATGTAGACGACAAACATCACCGGGTTGCGCCACTGGATTCGTGGGCTGAGTTTGCGCACCGACTCGACCATCGCAGGCCTTATCAGTTTCGGGTCGAACAAGGAGAACGCTTTACGTGTCATGTTCGTGGTCTCACTTGATCATGATGAGGTGTTCGACGACGGGGCCCAGCGCGAGCGCCGGTACGTAGTTCAGCAAGCCGACCAGCAACACCGTGCCAATCAGCAATACAACGAACAGCATCCCGTGGGTCGGCATCGTGCCGCCGGTGACGGCCAGGCGTTTTTTCGCCGCCAGGCTGCCAGCGACGGCGAGCACCGGTACGATCACGCCGAAGCGGCCTAGCCAAAAGGCGATGGCCAGCATGATGTTGTAGAACGGGGTGTTGGCCGACAGACCGGCGAAGGCGCTGCCATTGTTGTTGGCTGCCGAGGTGAAGGCGTAGAGGATCTCCGAGAAACCATGGGCGCCAGGGTTGGCGATCCCCAGCTTGCCGGCCTCGGCCATCACCGCAATGGCGGTCCCGAACAGCACCAGCAGCGGCGTCACCAGGATCGCGATGGCGACCATTTTCATCTCGAAGGCTTCGATCTTCTTGCCCAGGTATTCAGGCGTACGGCCGATCATCAGGCCAGCGATGAACACCGCGAGAATGGCGAATATCAGCATGCCATACAGACCGGAACCGGTGCCGCCAAACACCACTTCACCGAGTTGCATCAGCACCAGCGGCACCGCACCGCCCAGCGGCGTGAACGAGTCGTGCATCGCGTTGACCGCTCCGCATGAAGCCGCTGTGGTCACCGCCGCAAACAGGCTGGAGGCACTGATACCGAAGCGCAGTTCCTTGCCTTCCATGTTGCCCGCCGACGTATCGATACCCAGCGCGGAAAACTGCGGATTGCCCAGCTGTTCGTAATGGGTGACGGCCACCACTGCAATCACGAAGATGATCGTCATCGTCGCCAGCAGCGCCCAGCCCTGGCGTATGTCACCGACGACATGACCGAACACGAAACACAGCGCGGTCGGGATCAGGAAGATCGCGAGCAACTGGAAGAAATTGGTGATGGCGGTCGGGTTCTCGTAAGGGTGCGCCGAGTTGGCGTTGAAGAAACCGCCGCCATTGGTGCCGAGCATCTTGATCGCTTCTTGCGAGGCCACCGGCCCCATGGCAATCGTCTGCTTGTCGGTGCTGGCGGCCTTGGTCACCGGGTTGCCCTGGGCATCGAGGGTCGGCTGGCCGGCGTCATTCAGCACCGGGTTCTGGTACTGCATCACCTCCAGTGTCGAGACGTCTTTATACGGGTCAAGGTTTTGAATCACGCCCTGACTGACGAAGAACAACGCGAGTATCAGTGACAACGGCAACAGCACCCACAAGGTGACGCGGGTGAGGTCAGTCCAAGCGTTGCCGATGCTGTCCACGCTGTGGCGGGCGAACCCGCGGATCAGCGCCACCGCCACCACAATGCCGGTGGCGGCGGACAGGAAGTTCTGCACCGTCAACGCGAGCATCTGCGTCAGGTAACTCATCGTCGACTCGCCGCTGTAGGCTTGCCAGTTGGTGTTGGTCACGAAGCTGAAAGCGGTGTTGAACGAGGAGTCGGGAGTGACAGCCGCAAGCCCCTGCGGATTGAACGGCAGCACGCCTTGCAACCGTTGCAAGGCATAAACCGCCAGCACCCCCAACGCGTTGAACAGAATCAATGCCAGCGCGTACTGAAGCCACCCCATCTGAGTTTCAGGGTTGACGCCGGCCAGACGATACAGCGGCGACTCGATGCGCGAGCCGAAGGCAAATCGGCCCTCCATCACCGTGGTCAGCCAACGCCCAAGAGGCCAGGCCAGAAGGCCCAGCGCCAGGAGAAAGGCTGCGAGTAAAACCCAGGCTTGAATAGTCACAGGAAGTCCTCCGGAAACAGCAGCGCGGCGACCAGGTAAACCAGCAAACCGGCGGCAATCAGCCCGCCGAACAGATAGAAGCCCGTCATGACCGCCTCCTGTTGAGCGCCGCGCAGCCGTAGGTCAGGCCGACCAGAATGATGAGAAACAGTGCACCGAGTAGCAGATAGAAGAAGTCCATGGCGTTTCCTCCGGGAATGAGGAAAGCCTAAATGGACGCTTGGAAAGTTGTTGACAGGATTCGGGGCGGGGAAATAAAGATTTGATAAAGATGCTGGTCGGGTACAACGAGCTGTTTAAAGGTTCGGGAGCGTATCAATACGGGTCCTACGTAAACCCAAGAATCCGTCACCTTGCCCCCGTGATCGGGTGGGACTTATAGTTCTCCTCGTCGCCCACAGGCGACTAGGTTTGGCGACCTGATCAACAGAGGATCCCATCAATAAGAGATCTTCAAAATGAATCGATACATGCCCCTCACCGGAATCGACCTGATCCCGGCCTCCCTGCTCATCGACACCCAAGCCCCACTCGACGTGCTGCAAGCCACTGCTGACTACCGCATCCGCACGGTTACTCAGGTGCTGGAGAATATTGCTTTTCGTGCTGATATCGAGAGCGACACGGTGGTGCTCGCCGACTTCGCCAAACTGCTGGCCATTCCGTTGCGCGATGGGTGCGATTTGATGGATGTGATTGGTAGACGCTTGCGGGAGGAGGCGGGGAAGTGAGTGAAGGCGGGGGCTTTGAAGGTGTGATGCCTGTCTGTTAAGCGTTTGAAAGATTGTGGCCTGCGGCAAGCTCCGGATTTACGTATGGACTTGACTGCTCGGCGTGGGAGCCTGGCGTGGGCTGCGATCTTGGCTATTCTGCATGGGCCGAAAGTCTGCGGTTTACTACGTCCTTGTACAAAAAGGGGCGCCCGTTATCAATGGCAACAAGCGACCCGTGCTGCCGTTGGTCAAAGGCAGAAATCGGCCGATTCTGTTGAAAAAGTCGCCATGGTTTCCACGGCAGAAAAGTACGCGCTTGAGGTTGAAATCTTTACTTTGAGCAGAGGATTCCGGACTCAAATTTCGCGTAGCTGCGCGCAAAAAAGGCTTTTTCAGCAGTCAGTACGCGGGCAGTCTGGAAGGACCGACTTTTTCAACAGGATCGGCCAAAAGCAGCCCCTCACAACCTTGGGCGCTGAGCGCGGAAGATTGTGAGGCTGAAGGTCGCGCTGCTTTTGCGTTCAGATGTCTGCGAGGTTTTTCCGGGCCCACTGCTCGGCGGTAGTGACATGAATCGACTGCTGCTCGTTGAAAGTGCCCGCTTTAGGCCACGCCACACCTCTGCCCTGGGCAAACACAGCGCGGTACTTCTTGATGTGGTGAGTCGGATCTTTCTCCAATTCCTGGATCAGGTACGGAACAGTCCACACGTGACGTTTGAACGGGCGCCCCAGCACACGTTCAAGGAGGCTCGCAACCTCTCCGTACGTCACAGTGTCTCCCGATAGATACACGATCTGGTTGCGGAAGCGCGGTTCGAAGAAAACGATTTCCGCTGTCAGCGCACCAATGTCGTCTGGAGTCGTGAGCGTCACGCTGTTCTCAAGACTGCCTAGCGCGTTCACGGTATCGTTTTCGAAGTCAACCACCTCGAATACAGGCTCGAAAAGGAAGCTGGTGAACATGCCTGTCGAGATGATTACCCATTCAGTTTTGTCCTGGGCGCGAAGCAATTCGCGTACATCAAGCTGAGCATCGAACAGATCCTGAGGACTGCCCCGACCGATTACCTCGAAGTCGACACCAAACTGCCAAGGGAAGTAGCGCTTCACACCGGACTTGAGAGCTGCTGTAGCCAGCTTCATCGGGGTTTCCCGGCCTGCAACCATGCCTGCGCAGCCTATTACGGTATCGAAGCGTGCGAACACTTCAGCCAGTTGATCGATCGAATCGTTCACCAAATCTGCGGCCACCATCTGGATGCCGAGACCCCGAAGCTCATCGATTTCGACCTTTTTTTCGGGCACCTGCGTGTTGATGGTCGAATCCCTGAGCAGGACGCTGATTGTGGAACCGGGCGCGCGCTTTGCTACTCGCGCAAGATTGCGCAAAACCGGAAGCCCAAGCTCGCCGGCGCCTAGAACGAGAATGGATTGGGGGGGAAGCTGGGTCACTTCGGTCATGATTTCTCCTGAGACCTGTTGCCTGTAAGATGGGCAAATGCTTGCACGATTGGGCAGCGCTCGTAAGAAGGCACACCTGTGATACCAGAGAAAGAAATGACCGATCAGGAGACTCTCAGCCAGGCAGAGGCAATCTGCCGAACGCTCAGAGAAGACGATGATGGTGTCAGGCGGGAAGTGCTCGCTCACGCAGGCAGTCGCTGGTCATTGGGAATCCTTCATGCCTTGGGTGTGTACGGCACGATGCGCCATGCCGAGATAAAAAGGCAGATGACCGGTGTGACCCAGCGGATGTTGACGAAGACGCTACGCTCCATGGAGCGGGATGGCCTGCTGGTTCGGCGGGAGTTCGGTGAAATTCCGCCACGCGTCGAGTACGAGCTGACGCCACTGGGTATGGGGCTGTTGATCCGTATGTCCCCTATCTGGACTTGGGTAGTCGAGAACGTTGAGGACTTCCGCAAGGCGCGGCGTATTTTCGACAGTCAGGACGGCAAAAAACCTTCATGGCAAATCCCGACTGCCATTCCAGTAGATTCAGAAGCGCCTCAATAATCGTCTGCAACAATGATGCTAGAGGCTGCATCCCGTCATAGATAGACTTCAGAGCCAAGTATCGAATTGCTGCCGCATAGATGGAGCCCGTTTAACCACGCAAGGTCTTTTGGGCGGACGCTTACTGTCTAGGGCCTGGCCACAAGGTTTGAGAAAATGCGTAAGCGATGGACTTGAAACTGGAAGCAGGCTGCGGCTTCCGTTTCCCGGATGCTGACCGTTCAGTTGGAAGCGTTGTTCAACTGCTGAAGCTCAAGTTGCCTGGCAGCACTGGCTTCGAGGTTTGCACGCTCTTGATCCAGATACCGATAAATGCTTTGGAAGTTGGCGATTTTCTGTTTGATTTCTGCCATCTTCTTTTCAATTAGCTTAGCGCCGTCAGCACAATCGATCAGCTTGTTGCGCTGCGCATCCAGAATCTCGCCTATTTCCCCCAGGGAAAACCCCATGCTTTGCGCGCGCTGGATAAAGTCCAGATCCTGCAGAGTTTGCGCTGTGTAAACGCGATAGTTGTTAGTTTGCCGCAGCGATGAGATCAGGCCGATTTGCTCGTAGTAACGCAGCGTATGGCGGCTGGCGCCGCTGCGGGCCTCGAGTTCGCCGATTTTCATGAAAACACCGCTTGACTATAGAGTTGGGTCGATAGTTTACGCTTGATTTCTCACCTTAAACAAGGAACAGGGAAATGAGCGTGGAGTGCTTTGTCACGGGGGGTACCGGCTTCGTCGGTCAACATTTGGTGGCGTACCTGAGTGCAAAAGGTCACACCATACGGGTGTTGATGCGTCGCCCAGAGCGACTAGCTGCACTGCGCGAGCAAGTCGATAATTTGGGAGGGTGCGCAACCCGGGTATTTGCCGTAGCTGGCGATCTGGAACGGGACAACCTCGGGCTGAGTCTTGCTGACCGAGAAGTGCTAAGGCACGCCAGAGTCATATTCCACCTGGGCGCCCACTTCGCATGGGGGCTTTCGGTGGAGCATTCTCGTGCGGTGAATGTGGAAGGGGCAAAGCGTGTGGCGCTGTTGGCGGCTGAGCAAAAAAGCCGTTTAGTGATGATCGGCGGCTACATGCTGAAAAATCATGAACATTTGCAACGCATCGGAATTGATCCTCGTTATCCGGAGTCGACGAATTGGCCTGCCGTCTACCGACAGGTCGGTGGTTACGAGGGGAGCAAGCTGGAGGCGCATTTTGCGACCCTGGAGGTCATGTCCGCCAAGGGCGGGGAGATTACCGTTGTCCACCCTGCGACGGTCTGTGGCCACAGCCGCACGGGGCATATCCTTGATGGTCAGCCGCTGGTGGAGCTGATACGCAACCTTGTGCAGGGAAAGCTGACTGCAGTGCCCGGTACCGCCGAGCACTGGCTGCCACTGGTCACCGTGGATTACCTGGTTGAGATAGTGGCGGTTTGTGCTTTTGATCCTGCCATGGTGGGCCAGGAACTGCTGGCGCTTGATGACCAAACTCCCAACTTGCGAGAACTCCTGGTACAGGTGGCACAACCTTTGGGCTTAAAGTCTCCCAAGCATTACATTTCACTCCGATTGCTGAAGTTGCTACTGAGTATTCCTCCCGTCGCGTGGTTTTTGAATACAAAACCCGAAGCCTTGGACTTTATCCAGACCACTCGTTTTGATACAGCGGCGGTCGAGCAATTTGCCAACAGGCATGGAATAGCCAAGCCGGATATACGTCAGTCTTTGCAGCACACTGCAACGTTCGTCAACTCATATTGCATAGCCAAGGGCCAGGCCCTCTGACTGCTCGCTTGGCGGCAAGATGAAGGCGAATGGCGTCCTGCTGGGCGATCCAGCTTATGCCACAATAAATACTGGAGTGGGTGGGATCTTCGTATCCTCCAACTTTGCGCCGTCGATATAGGGCGGCATTCTATCGAACGACAATTCAGCGACAGGGATCGTCATCAATGCAATCTACTTTCAGCAAAGGCGTCATATTTGCACTCTCCGCTGCGGCACTGAACGCAACGATCGGTGTACTCAGCAAAGTACTCATGAATGATGGTTTCACCGCTAGCAGTGTCGCTGTCATCAAGACCGTACTGGGTTGCGTGCTTCTCTCGATCTTGCTGTTTTTCCTCAAGCGCCCGGCGGCGTCGACTAAATGGACTCAGGCGGCTATTTGCGCATTCCTTGGCATCTTTGTGCTGTTCCATTTCGAAACGTCCGCCTATCGACACTACGCTGCGGCAGGTGTGGTGGTGGTGCTGATGGCCAGTGCCTCAATTTCCTCGATTATTCTGGGGCGCATTTTCCTCAAGGATGCCATCACCGCGAACGCTACCGTTGGCGCCGCACTGGCTATTGCCGGGATCTCGGTGATCTTCGGCGGCGACCTGCAACAGGGCTTTACCCTGCAAGGTGCTGCGCTCGCCTGCATGGCCGGCTCCGGCTATGGGGCTTTTTCGGTTGCCATGAAGCGTATGGGGGTGTCGGGGGGGCTGCACTTCACACGACAATTGTTGTTCTTTGGCAGCCTGTACCTGCTGATGCCGGCTGCGGCCGATGGTTTCGCGATGGGCGAGCTGTCGCCGCTGGCGATCGCCGCGCTGCTGGCGCTGGCCACACTGCCGACAATCCTGGGCTTCTTCTGCACCACCAAGGCCATCGAGTATCTCAAGCCATCCCAAGTGCAAGCGCTGGAGCTGACCGAGCCACTGTTCGCCGCGCTGCTGGCTTTTGTGGCGCTCAATGAAGTACCGCGCGAAAGCCTGTACGCGGGAGCGGCACTGATCATCATCGGCCTGTGTTTCTCCAATGAACTAATCCGCTTGGGCAGCAAAGCATCCGTCCCTTCGACCGAGTGAGCTATTTTCGGCTCCTGATTACTTTAGCAATCAGTGGTTTTTGAGTGTTTTGAGCGACTGACTGCTTCTGGCCGATTGCTGGCTGTCTCGTCCGGCCGGGGTCCGACGCTGGCTTGCGCCCTGTCCACCAGCCGTTGCACCCACTCGGCATCCTGGTTATTGACCACGGCGTAGCGGTCCGGGGGGAAAAATGTCCAGTGATGGGCGACCTCGACAAGGCGCTTGAGTTCATCGGCAGACACCCAATACGGCGTGTCGACCAATGGCATCGGCGCGCCGCCGAAACGCCGGCCGAGAGGGAGGTTGGTGCCGGGGGCAAAGGCGATCGCCAGTTCCTGGCAGGGTTGCATTTGCTTGTCCGGCGTGGGCATTTTCCCAACCGGTCCATAGTTGAAGCTGCCCGGATATTCTTCCTTGAGCACCAGCCAGTGGCCCGCAGTAGTCTTGGCCAGGACCCATTGCGACACACCGCTGTCTTGCACGCATTCAAGCTTGCCGTTTGTCCATTGCATGAGGGTGTTGCAGTCCGGATCATAATCGGAGGACCACAGGCTGGTGCCAGAGACCAGGCTATGGTGCTCAAGCTCGGCCAACCCTTGGTCCGGCATGGACTGCCAGTAGCGTTTGGTCGGGTCGTGGGCATCGCGCAAGAAGTTGCGTAACCCCCAGGCAGCCATGAAGAGCAGCGTCGCGAGGGCAAGCCAGCCAAAGGAGGCTCCGACGATCCGGTCAAAATCCAGGCCGGGGGCGAATAACGAGCGATAGAGCAACAGGCCCAGTAAAAACGCGATACCCGGCAGAACAGGGCCAAAGCACAACGGCGGCACTAACACCTCGATCCAGCTGAAGCGGTGCCTGGACGCGTGCTCCCGCGCCCAGGCTTGCTCCTGGGCGAGCATCGGCGCCTGTTCGCGTGGGGCAATGCCAGGGGCGGGTGTCTGAAAGCGCATGGACAGTGTGTAGGGGTCATCTCTCATGGATCAAATCATGCTCTTGAAGTAATCGCTCTTCGGATACTTGAGTCATTCCTGCAACTCAGATCCAGTGACGTCCGACGCAGAATAAGGCGTAAGAATGAAATGCATGCCTTCGAGTGACCGCTTCTGGCCCAGAGTGTGTAAAAACGCTCATGGCCTCATCGTCTTGGACCATCGACGTTCTTGGCTGAACGATCGCAAGGCAAATGCTGCGTGTCGCATCAGTCGCGACCTGGAACACGTCAATGCTGTTTTTACAGCCTCTGGGATGGGCCAAGCTCAGCCGAAGCTGCATTTCCTCCAATACGTCTTCATGTTCCCAGCGTCGAACTCGTCGTTCCGTGCTCGGGGTGCATTGCGACTTCAACGCGCAACCCTGGCATTTCGAACTCCAGTAACGATGCAACTTCAGGCCTTTTTCAACGTAGGAATAGTGCCAGATCAGCGCTTCTCCAGCCGGGCAAATGTATTCGTTTTTTGCCGCGTCATAGATGAAGGCATCGTTATTGAAACGCCCGTCAGCCTTGGCTCTAGAGGTCATCGGTTTGGGCACATAGGCGGTGATGCCGGCATCGTGACAAGCCAGGATTTGTTCGCTTTTGAAATAACCTCGGTCCGCCACTACCGACAACGTATCTGACGCCATCGCCTCGCGGGCCTGCTTGGCCATCGAGCTGAGTTGATCGCGGTCGGAACCGACGTTGGTCACCTCATGCGCAACGATCAAATGGTGCTGCGTATCGACCGCTGTCTGCACGTTGTAGCCAACGATTCCCGTGCCGCGCGTCATCATGGAGCGGCTGTCTGGATCGGTCAGTGAGACCTGTTTATCCGGCGAGTCATTGAGCTGGATTTCGATAGCCTGAAGCTCTTTCATTTGAGTTTTAAGCTTGGCGATTTTCTCTTCCAGCCGCACGGCACTGGGCTCGGAAGCTGTTGGTTCTTGCCGATCAGCAGCTTCGAGTGCCGTCAGGTAACGGTTGATGCTCGATTCAATTTCTTCCATTCGCCGCTTCAGTTTGGCGCTGGTGAAATTGCGGTCGCGGTTGTTGACTGCTTTGAATTTGCTGCCATCGATGGCGACCAGATGTTCTCCGAACAGTCCCAACTGCTGACACAGCACAACGAACTGGCGACAGACGGCTCTGATGGCTTTGCTGTTGTCTTTTCGGAAGTTGGCGATCGTCTTGAAGTCCGGCATCAAACGCCCGGTCAACCACATCAGTTCGACATTACGTTGGGCTTCTCGCTCCAAACGTCGGCTCGACTGGATGCGGTTGAGATAGCCGTAGATGTAGATCTTCAGCAAGATCGCGGGGTGGTAAGCAGGCCGGCCAGTATCGGCTGGAATGGCACCTTCAAAACCCAGATTGACCAGGTCGAGTTCGTCGACGAAGACGTCGACTACGCGGACCGGATTGGTATCGCTGACGTAGTCGTCGAGGCTCTCGGGAAGTAAGGTGCCTTGGCCTCGATGTTCACCTTGGATAAAGCGCTTCATGGGCGATCCCTGCGATGAAATCCTCAGAAATCATAGCAAGTGTTCGCGAAGGCGTTTTTACACACTCTGGGCCACGCAGCAAGAGCGAGCGATTGCCCCACGGCATCAACGTTATCGGCATCACGATGGTTGTCCCGCACGCATTCATCCGTTCAAACACCACGTCAACGTCCTCCCCCCCGATTGAGGGGAGGCCCTTCTCTTTACGGTATAGCAATGTGTTGCCAAGTCGCCCCACTGTCTCAGTAATACAGATGGATGTGTCGCAACTGCCAGCTACCGTTGTCGCTGGTCCAAACCATCGTGAACGGCGCCTGAAACGCCGCCGGCGATGCGCCGAGAGAGGGTGGCGTTCACTTGGCGACCTCGAACCCCGCGGCCTTGAGCGCAGCAACAGCCACGTCGTGGTCTTGCTGGGCGTTGCCACCAGAGATGCCGATGCCACCGACCAGACGACCGCCCACCACGATGGGAACACCGCCGCCCACCGGCATGACGCGTGGATGATTGGCCAGCGGAGCCGTGGCCGGCTGAGCGACGACCTGGTTCCAGATCATCGTGTCCAGCCCGAAGGAGGCGGCAGTCCAAGCCTTGTTGATGGCCACTTCGGCGGCCAGGAACGGTGTGGCGTCGGCGCGCTCGAAGGCGATCAGGTGGCCGCCTTCGTCGGTCACCGCAATGGCCAGATTCAGGCCGATCTCGGTGGCCGCGTCGCGCGCAGCGACGGCCAGCGCCAGAGCGCTGTCGCGCGTGATGGAAGCCTTGATTTGAACTTGAATAGCGTTGCTTTGAGCCATGATGAGTGTCCTTGAGATGAAGTTAACGGGGGTGAAAAATTGAAGTTGTGAACCTGGCTGCTTGTATGAGGTGCGCTCGAAATCAGAAGCCTTCGAGCACGATCTTGCCCACGGCCTTGCCGCTTTCGATCAGCGCATGCGCGCGGGTCAGGTTTTCCGCGCTGATGCGGCCGAAGACGGCGTTGGCGGTCGTCTTGACGCGGCCGGAGTCGACCAGGTCAGCCACGCGTCCCAGCAAAACGCCCTGCTCTTGCATGTCAGGCGTCTCGAACATCGAGCGCGTGAACATCAGCTCCCAGTGCAGCGACAGCGACTTGCTCTTGAGCGCGATCGGATCCAGCCCTTCCATGTCGTCGATGACGGCCAGCGCACCCTGCGGCTTCAGGCTTTGGATGATCTCTTGGTAGTGCGTGCCGGTCTGCGTGAGCGAGGCCACGTAGTCGACTTGCTCGATGCCGGCCGAGCGCAGCGCCTGCGACAGCGGCTTGGAGTGATCGATGACCGCGTGCGCGCCCAGCTCCAGGCACCATTCACGCGACTCCGGACGCGACGCCGTGGCGATCACGCGCAGCTTGGTCAGCTGCCGGGCCAGCTGGATCAGGATCGAGCCCACGCCACCCGCGCCGCCCACGACCATCAGTGTCTGCCCTTCGCCACCGCCTTGGGCAATGCGCAGCCGATCGAACAGCAGCTCCCACGCGGTGATGGCCGTCAGCGGCAGCGCCGCGGCTTGCGCATCCGAAAGCGACTTGGGCGCCTTGGAGACGATGCGCGCATCCACCGCATGCAGCTCGCTGTTGGCGCCCGGGCGCTTGATCGAGCCGGCGTACCAGACGCGGTCACCGACCGCAAAGCCGGTGGCCTGCGCGCCGACGGCCTCGACCACGCCGACTGCGTCCCAGCCGAGCACCTTGATTTCGCCGGCGGCCGGCGCGCTACCGGCGCGCACCTTGGTGTCGACCGGATTGACCGAGACCGCGTGCACGCGCACCAGCAGGTCACGCGCACCGGGCACCGGCGCGGGCAGTTCCACGTCCTCGAGCGCTTTGGGCGCGTTGATGGGCAGGTTCTTTTGATAACCAACTGCTTTCATGGCACTTTTCCTTCCAGGGGTTAAGTGATGTCGATGGAAAGCAATATAGGTAGAATCCATTTACTTGATAATAGGGCTTTCCGATGTTTCACTTTCAAACCAGAATTGAAAATGTGAACGACCTCCAGGTGCTGCTGCACACGGTCAGCGGAGGGTCATTGACTGCCGCTGCTCGGGCACTCGGCATCACGCCAGCGGCGGCCAGCGCAACGCTAAAGCGGCTCGAGGCTCAGCTGGGCACGCGGCTCTTCGAGCGCTCCACCCGTGCAATGCGGCTTACGCCGACAGGTCAAATCCTTCTGGAGTACGCCCAGCGCGCGTTCGAGCTGCTTGCAGAGGGGGTGTCGCAGCTCGATGCCGAACGCGGCGCACTGGTAGGCACCGTGCGTGTCTCGGCACCGTCGGACCTTGCTCGGACCGTGCTAATGCCAATGTTTGATGAGTTCTTGCGCCTTCACCCCGGGGTGAAACTGGTGCTCAATGTTGGCGACCGCGTTCTCGACGTGCTACGAGACGAGGTGGACCTGGCTATTCGGTACGGTGAGTTGAGCGACTCCCGCCTCGTGGCCCGTCCACTTTCGCTTGCGCACCCCGTCCTCAGCGCTTCTCCCGACTATTTGAGTCGTCACGGCACGCCACGTATGCCAACAGACCTGGTGGACCACAACTGCATTTCATTCATTCGCGGCGGGCGCACGTTCAGCTCGTGGCGCCTCGGTCAGAACGGCCAATGGACCACGGTAAGAGTCAGTGGCGACCGGGTCCTGGATGACGCCTCGCTGGCACGCGAATGGGCCGTTTCGGGAGCCGGGATCATCTTCATGACGGAGATCGAACAACGGCGTGATCTGCAAAGCGGCAATCTGGTGCGGCTACTGACCGAATGGGAAACCGATCCGTATCCGTTGCATGCTCTCTTACCTAGCGGGCGCTTCGTCCCCAATCGCGTTCGCGCGCTCGTGGACTTCATCGCTGGGCGCTTTGCTGAACTCCAGCTATCAAACACGGAGCACTGAAGAAGGCGCTCGGCAGTCCGAGCTGATCACGTAGCGCCTTTGGAATGGTCGTGCCCCCGAAACTCGCCAGGTCGGACGTAGCACGGCCGATCGTTGAAGTTTGCTCGCATCGCGCCCGAGCGGCGGCGCGAACCGCGGCATTATCTGCGGTTTGGGGGCTAGTGTCCGGCCCCGCAGATTCTTAGGCATGCATTGGCCCAGAGTGTGTAAAAACGCTTCACCAAAATTGAAGTATGCGCATCTACGTTAAATCTGAAATTTATCGGCACGTCAGCAGATGTGGATTTCGCGTAGAAATGCGATTTCCAGTCCGATTTCGAGTACCTGTCGCGCTCAAAAACGTTTTTACACAACCTCGGCCAAAAGCAGACAGTGAACAGATTAGTGGCAAATGGGTAGCGTCAACCTGCTACGCTGAATCTTTATCGCGGTTGAGCTTGCCGTCATCCATGTCGCTTTTCTCTTTGGGCTATGCCGCGTTTGCTGCGACGCTCCTCCAAACTAGACAAGGGCTTACAGGACGACAAGGAACGTTATAAAAAAAGGAAAGTATCATGAACTCCACTCTGAAAATAATTACTTGTATGCTAGCCATAAGCATCATAAGCGGCTGCGCCTCTACAATACTGGAGAGCAAGCCATATAAAACATACTCAATTGGGAGTACCGTCACTGCCAGTGTGGGAATGCCATTCATCGAAGCTCAAACAGGGACGATTACAAAAACAAAGCACTGGGTCGGCGTGCTAAATTCGCCAGACGGATGGAAAATTGATGACATCTACTCTTCCGACTTCATAAAAAAAGAGCTTGTTTATTCTGGTAAGTCTGGAAGCACAATTGAAATTGGTTACCGTGAGTACAGAAGCGGCCTTGCTGCTCCAGCATTTTTTCAGTCAGTAAAATACGACTTGAACGAGTCCAATTTGATCGGATTTCAAAACTTCAAATTTAAGGTTAATTCGGCGGACAACTCATCAATAAGCGTTGTAATCATCCAGGATTGAGGAATTGCGCTCTTACAATGGGGTCGTGCCGTTCGCTTTCCTAAGTCGGGACGAGCTAAGTCCATCCCTTAACCTGAACGTTATGAATGTCTGCCAAAAGTCGTTTTTTGCCAGTCACGACCGGCTGAAAACGACCCAAAGCGGCATCCCACCAACGGAATTCGCCGGGACAGTCAAGCAGTGTCGACTTCATCCTTCTTGCCTGCTCCCCACCTGAAGCTGAGCCTATCATCGCAATCCATCACAAACAGCCCTGACCAGATAGCCAACCAGAACTGAGCTGTCACAAGCGGGGGTAGCGCCATAATCCGCCCAATACCTCGAATGAGTGTCTGTATGACTGGTTTGCGGCGTGGGCCTGTCGCGTAAGGCGAATACACACGATTTCTGGGAAGCCCAAAGCACAAACGCCAATACATGGCGATTTCTCCCTTAGCAAACTTTATCGCATTACAATTCCACCAGTGCCCCCACTGATACATCCACTCATCACTCAGGAGCCAACTTTGGGATAGGTATGAACGCATAGTGTTACAAGGTGGCAGAGCCTCACCACTCGAAAGCCTTACAACACACTGCCGCAACACGACCTCTTCGACAGAGAATGCTATTTCCTCTCGGAGGCCTCCAACAAAATCCAGAACCGGAACATTTATCAAGTTCCAGACCATCGGGGTTCGGTCAACGTCACAAACAGATATTTTGTCCTGATAGCGGACGCCAGCGCCACAGGCCTCGAAATAAAGATCCACATTTGCCAGTCTCTGACCGGTCGATCTTAAGGCAAGCTTAGAGACATGGGGTTTGTGATCTGTAGGCTGCGCCAGCCTCAAGGAATACTCAAGGTAGTCTCCTAATGGTTCCCACCGCGATCCGAGCTGATGACGAGAATTCCATTTCCGATGTGATCCAACGTAGGTTTTGTACAGCAACACCCTGGTTACACGCTGCCAAACCCAGGAAGCAGCTTTCACGATCAGGTTGAACGGAAGAGGCAGATCCAAATGAAACTCCAAAGCTCAAGCATACAGGCCAGTTGGCCTTAGCATCTCATGCGTCACTAAACCATGAGTCCCCGCTGAATGGCTAGCGGCGATTAGATGATCTAGGTGGGCATACGCTCAACGCAGCGGCCTCAATCAGGGCTTACAAATCGCTCCCCTGAAAACTCCGGTTGTAATGCTCACTGAGCTGCATCTAGCCAACGTCAGCTTCAGGTCGATAGCAGCCCTTACTTACAGGCAGCTATCAGCCAAGAGGCAACCCACGACTCCAACAATAAATTCCCCCCTTTGCTCGTGAAACTTGTGTTGAGGCCCACAGTCTTAGCCCAGCCTTGGAATCCATCTGCAAGCCAATACAGCAAAACGCTCTGCGGTCATTCCTCTGCCCACTATCGCCATTACCGTCGTCATCCCATCAGAGCTGCCCGCCTCATGCGCCAGACCGTTCGCTCCTCCTGCATTTTCTCGCTCTGCCTTATTCCTTTGCTCCCCCTGTTCGCCAGTCCCGCCCATGCCGGCGAGGAAAGGCAACTGGTGGAGGACATCAACGACTACCGCGCCCAACCGCAGCGCTGCGCGGGGCGCACGGTCCGAGCCTTGACGCCGCTGGCGCTGAAGTCGAACCTGGCCTTGCCGATCGGCTATGGCGGCGTTACGCGGGAGACGTTGAAGGATTCCGGCTATCAGGCGGCGTCTGTGCGGACTATCCGTCTGGTCGACGCAGAAGATGCCGAGGAGGCCTTTGACATGCTCGAGAGCCGCTACTGTGGGGCCCTGCTCGATACCCAGTTCACCGATATTGGCGTGTATCGCGACGAGAGCGAATGGCAGGTGGTGCTGGCGCGGCCCTTGCTCGATAGGCATCTGGACGACCCGCGAGCGGCGGGCAAGACGTTGCTGGCAGAAGTCAACGCGGCACGGGCGAAACCGCGCCTGTGTGGTCGACAGCGCTTCGCCGCTGCACCGCCGCTGACCTGGAATGCCGCCCTGGGCACAGCGGCGCAGGGGCACAGCCGGGCGATGGCCAACGACAATTACTTCGCGCACCAGGACCCCAACGGTGATATGCCGTGGGACCGAGCGAAGGCCGCCGGCTACGGTGGCCGGCAGATCGGAGAGAACATCGCCGCCGGGCAGCGTTCACCGGACAAGGCTATGGAAGGCTGGCTGGCCAGCCCCGGGCATTGCGCCATCCTGATGAACCCGATGTTTACCCAGGTTGGCGCGGCCTATGCCGCGAACTCGCGTAGCGACAACGGCATCTATTGGACGATGCTGTTCGGCGCGAAATAAGGAAATCAATGAAAAGGGGACAGATTGCGTCGAGGCTGATGACAGATAAACAAGTCTGCCCCCTTTTCATTTTTTAGATCCGCCACCGCTCAAGCAAGCGTCATCACCCTGTTTACCCGCCTCACCAACCGCCAGTGGACGATCCACAGCGGTAACGCCATAGCTCCCCCCAGCGAACCAAGTTCGTTGGGCAGCAACGAAACAATCTGCGCGGTACACCACCCCAGCCCTGAGAACAGGCCAAAACTATTGAACGAGCCCAGCGCTTTGTTATGCCTGGCTTCACGCCGTAGCGATCGGGCCACGTGAACGACAATGAAAAAGTCTTCAATGAAGTTGTAAGGCAGCAGAAACATCAGCCATACACTTCGAGGCGACGCCACCCTGGATGAAGGTTTGACCAATGTCAGCGAACGCTGGAGGTCGCGGCAATAAAAGAATACGGCGATCAGGAACACCAGCGTCAGTATCGACGCCCCGATGCTGCCCAATGCCCCCAGTTCGCTGAAGATTCCCCCGGCCACCGAAGGATCTACCAAGGGCCACGCCAACGCCCAGGCCACGGGAATAGTCAGCAGAATCTTGAAGACGACGAGCAACATCGGCGAACCCCGCAATCAATGACAGTCGCCATTATGCCGCAGCGGATTTTGCCTTGAATGCGGTCACGGGTCGCAGGCGAGCCCCTACAGGTGTGAACCTATTTCAGGACTAGACACAGCAATGAAAAATAAATCTGTCCCCTTTTTCCTTATGCCGCGCAGCGGCAGTCTTCGGTTGCGGTCCGGGTTGAGGGAAGGGTTAGACCTCAGTTGGCCGCGCATGATGATTTGGACTTTGGCTTACGCCTCCGTCGCCGACGGCCAGCCGATCCGTGCCGCACTACGAAGATTGGACTGAACGACTAAGCGATGAAACGGGGCAATGAGAAAAATATAGAGACGACCTAAGCGATTGTGGCAATGAACAACGGTCGACAGAGTCAAGTGACGTTTAGCTCCCGGCGACGACTGACCGGAACATAGAACAGAGAGCCTGAAGTCCAGGTGCTTGTCGTCTTCTCCAAGAACGACTTCAGTTGGACTTGTGCTGTAGATCATAAAGATGCCGAGTCGGCCCGCTCCGCTCTCCGCATCCAGTGATGCGAGATGCTTAGCTGTCTTGAGGCCGAAGCCGGCTACGAGCGCGTCTCGAACCGTCAAGAGGCTGCCGACCCAAGGCGCTTGGTGAGCGAAGATGAACCTCGCCAACAATTCGGGATTGGTTGACGCTCCGGTGGGAAGCTCGATCGAGTAAGCGTCGGCGAGATTCATCGATGCGTAGGCCTTAGCAATCGCCGACTCCGGAGGAAGCGACACAGATGTTGCGTGATGGTGTTCGGTTGACATGTATGCGGCCTATGGTTCGTTTCTGAAGTCTAAAATTTCAACCACATGATCTGGCATCTCCTGCGGGAGCATTTGCCTAGCACTGTCATTGGCATTTTCTTGGCTATCCGCCCGTATCGGCCTTGTGCCTTCGGACCAGGACTCGCTATCGAGCGACGACTTGAGGCGATATCTGTACTTCACGAAAAAGAACCTCAGTGCTGTCATTTTTTGGCCCTGGATGAGGTTCGAGTACGAATCACAGGAAGCGTAGCATTGAATAGCCCCTGGCTTAGTAGACGCAACCGAACGCCCCACTGATCTCCGACGCTTGTTGGTACTCGCCGGCTGCTTCAGGCCGTTTACGGTACTTCGCGGCAGGCAGAAAACGGCCAGAAGCAGTCACTGGAAACCCATCAGCGAATTCGTAATGAGCTTCCCATTGCCCGCTCTACCTTGTTAGAGCAGGCGGGTACGGGATGAGTGACTGCAAAACTCTACTCTGCCAACCTTAACCGCAACCGGCTTCGATGGGATAAGCCTGCTTGCAAGGCAAATGCAACTATCACGGTAGATGGCGCGGAAAAGCTGCTCAGGCCGCCGCCGGAAAACATCAACGCAAGACCCAATGCAGTGGCGCCAAACCAGGCCGTCAAGCCCACCGGGTTAAACGCGGCCACCCGTTCGAGCGTTGCCACGTCACCGCGTCCGTAGACAATCTGCGCCAACGCCACACCCACCCAGGCAACCACGAAAATCCCCTGATAGGCCAACGCTTTAAGTATGTAAGTAAACACGTCCGCGAGCATCAGGCCGTACACGATCACCCCAACCGTCAGCGCCCACATCAAGTACGAACCGCGTATGCCAAAGCGTGCAAAGAACGCCTGCATGTTCAGGGTCGCCAAGTAATAGTTGGCGGTGTTGATCCGGGTTTGCGTGGCCCAGACAAACAGCAATCCCCACAGGCCCATCAACTGCAAAATCGCCATCACCACCGAGACTTCGTTCAGCGCGCCTTCGTGGGGAATGCTGCTGACCAGGTAAATACCCGCCGCGCCGTTGAGCAGAAACGTCACCGCGTAGAACGGCATGCCGAAGTTCCAGCGACCGTGGTACTCGGCGTCTTCAGGCTTGCCGAAACGCGCATAGTCGAAGGTGAACAGCATCAACACCCAGACCCCCATGTAGGCGACAAAACAATCCCACCAGCCGAATGCACTAGGCGTTGCCGGGCCGAAATCCAGCCATTGCGGCTGGTAGCCATAACGGCTGATCGATAGCCCCACCGCCACCAGCAAACCACCGAGGTACACCGGCAGCAACACGCCGTTGAGCTTGTCCAGCCAGTGCTGCACGCTGCCCAGGATCATCGGCACGCTGTAGAGCACCACCGCCAATGCCGCCAGCGGATAGACCAGTTCCGGGTACAGGTGATTGAGCGCGACGGCGATCACCGAACCTTCGAACACCGCGTAATAGATCGCGGTCGAGAAGAAAATCAACGTCGCCAGGCACGCCCCGGTGCTGCCGAACAACAGCCGTGAAAACAACGCCACCGACAAACCGCTGCGAATCGCAAAGCGGCTGAGCACGCTGTTGACCAGTCCATAACTGATCACCGACAGGACCATGCCGATCAGCGCATTGCGCGCACCGAACGACAACGCCAATGAAGCACCCACCACGATATAAAACATCGCACTGCACACGGCCCACCAGGCCATGGTCAGGGACAGTCGACCCATGCGCGCTTCGGTGGGAACAGGATGATGCGCCGGGTATTGCCCGGTTTGACTCGATTGCGATAAAGCAGCCATATGCGTGAACTCCAAAACCAGTCAAAGGTTGAAGCGCGGGCAGCCGTCACCGCACCGAAGTGCGGCGTTGGCGTACCGTTTGGCATGGCCCGCGCTAGACGGCGGGCAGAATCAGGAAGGGAACAGCTTGCTCAGGCAGCTGAGTTTTTTCTTATAGGAACGTCGCGCTTCCAGCGCCTCTTCGAGGGTTACCGCGACAAAGCGGGCCTTCTGGTTGGGTTGCATCTGGCCGATCAAATCGAGGTCGGCGCTGATCACCGTGCCAATCATCGCGTAGCCGCCACCGGACACCGCATCACGGTGCAGCACGATGGGTTCGAGCCCGGCGGGCACCTGGATCGAGCCGATCGGGTAGCAACTGTCGACGATGTTCGACGGATCGGAACCGGCGCCGAACGGCTGCTCCCGGGGCTGAAAGCTCAGCGCGCTGCCGCCCTTGAAGCGATAGCCGATGCGGTCGGCTTCCGAACCGACCGTCCACGGCTCGGCGAAAAAGCTCTTCGCCGCCGATTCGGTCAAGCGGTGGTAGTACAAACCGGGCACCACCCGCAGGGTGATTTCGCCACCCAATGATTGCCGTAACGCCATGGGCAAACTGGCCCCGGCGCGGCTCTTGCCACTGGCGATGCCCACCGGCAATTCGTCGCCTGCAATCAGGCGTCGCCCCTGAAAACCGCCGAGCGCGCCCAGCGCATAGGTGGAGCGACTGCCGAGCACCACCGGCACATCAATGCCGCCGGCCACCGCCACATAAGCGGGGGCACCAGCCTTGGGAAAGTCAAAGTGCAGCACTTGCCCGGCCTTCACGGTGAACGCGGTGTCGTGGTGCATTTCCACGCCATCGACCCGTGGCGTCATGTGCGCACCGCTGACCGCCACCAATGCATCCTGCTGAAACTCCAACTCAGGCCCGAGCAGCGTGCATTCCAGCGCCGCCAAACCTGCTGGGTTGCCGACCAATCGATTGGCCGCGCTCAAAGCGTATTGATCAAGCGCGCCGGACGGCGGAATGCCCAAGTGGTAATACCCTTCGCGGCCCAGGTCTTGTACCGAAGTGGCGAGGCCGGGTTTGAGGACCTTGATCATGCCAATACCTCCTGCAACGACTTGGGATAGCCAACGGGATCGGCAAGGAACGCGTCCAGCGAAAACTCCACCGGCCGAATCCGCAGATCAAAGCAACCGGCTTCCACTTCGGCCACCGCGCGGTCGTAGGCTTCACGGTCCATCGGTTTGAACTGCACGATGTCGCCTGGACGGAAAAACACCATGTGTTCTTTCAGGTACGCAAGGTTCTGTTGCGGGTCGTAGATCGGCGCAGGCGTGACGCCAAACATCTGATAGCCGCCGGCGCCGCGCACTGAGTAAATGCAACCAAAGCAACCGCCGTGACCGAGGGTCAATTTCGGTGTGTCGGTGCGCGGACGCAGGTATTTTGGCACCTGCAACTGACGCTCGCGCTCGACCATCTGGAACATGAATGGCAACCCGGCAACGAAGCCGACCATCGAGACAAACCACGGCGCGCCACTGTGAGCCGCGATGAATGCATCGACGTCGGCCAGACCGTTGATTCGTGCGGCGTATTCCAGGTCCGTGGCGCTCGGGTCCTGATGGCGATCGCGAAAACGCATCAGGGTTTCATGGGTCCAGGGATCGTTGTAGAGCACCGGAATTTCGATGATCCGGGTCTGCAAGGTGCGCTCGGCGACTGCCTCGGCTTCTGCGCCTTTCACGGCTTCGAGCAAGGTATGAGGCGCGATACGGTCCGGGTCAAAACGAATCTGGAATGACGCGTTGGCCAGGCACACATCGAGCACGCCATCCAGCGCCAGCCGTTCTACCGCACGGGTGACCGCCATGCCTTTGAAAAACGCTTCCAGAGACATGCTGTCACTGACTTCGGCAAACAAATGCTCATCGGCGCCAAAGCTGTAGCGGATGGGATTGCTCACGCTTCACCTCCGAGGCGGCGCTCGGCCAGCCAGGTTTCCAGGGTGCCGGTGTGGAAGTCGGCGCTGTGCAGCCACGGTTGTTCCAGCAATTCGCCGTGCAACGATAAGGTGCTGGCCATGCCCGTGAGCGTGGTTTGCTTCACCGCAACCCGCGCACGGGCCAAGGTTTCGGCGCGATCAGCACCGTGAACGATCAGCTTGGCTAGCAACGAGTCATAGTACGGCGGCACGCGATAGCCTTGATACAGATGAGTATCTACGCGAATGCCTTCACCGTGCGGCCAGATCAGTTCCTCGACCAGGCCCGGGCTGGGGAAGAAATCCCGCGCCGGGTCTTCGGCGTTCAGGCGCATTTGCAACGCAGCGCCATTGAGCTGAATATCACTTTGCTTGAAGCCCAACGGCTCGCCGCCAGCAATGCGCAACATGGCCTGGACCAGATCGATGCCGGTGATCAGTTCGCTCACTGGGTGCTCCACCTGAATCCGCGTGTTCATCTCAATAAAGAAGAACTCGCCCGTCACGTCGTCATACAGGTATTCCAAGGTCCCGGCGCCCTTATAGCCAAGGGATTCGGTCAGGCGCACGGCGCTGGCGCAGAGTGTCTCGCGTTGCTGCTGACTGAGTACCGGCGACGGCGCTTCTTCGAAGATTTTCTGCCGGCGCCGTTGCAGCGAACACTCGCGCTCAAACAAATGCACGGCGTGCTGACCGTCGCCCAGCACCTGCACTTCAATATGCCGGGCCCGGCTGATAAACCGCTCCAGATACACCGCGCCGTTGCCGAACGCAGCTTGGGCTTCGCGCTGGGACCGGGGGAACTCTTCAGCCAGTTGCTCGGCGTTTTCCGCCAGCCGAATACCGCGCCCGCCACCGCCGGCCGAGGCTTTGATCAACAGAGGAAAGCCAACGGCTTCGGCGGCCTTGAGCGCCGATTCGACGTCGAACAGCTCACCCGGCGAACCCGGCACCACCGGCACGCCAGCGGCTTGTGCGGTACGCCGTGCCTCGGCTTTATCGCCCATGCGCCGGATCGTCTCCGCGCTCGGGCCGACGAAAATGGCGCCGGCAGCCACCACCGCTTCGGCGAAATCGGCGTTCTCAGACAGAAAGCCGTAACCGGGATGCACCGCGTTGGCGCCCGTGGCTTTCAAGGCGCCGAGCAAGGCCTCGACGTTCAGGTAGCTTTTGTCGGCACGGGCCGGGCCAAGAATGTGCACCTCATCGGCCATGCGCGCGGCCTGGGAATCGACGTCCGCCTCGCTGCACGCAGCAACGGTGGGAATGCCCAGTTCTTTGGCGGCGCGGATAATCCGCACGGCGATCTCGCCACGGTTGGCAACCAGCAGTTTATGAATGGCTTGGATCATGATCGCGCCCTCACTCGTCGTCGAGTGTTGCGACGACTTGACCCGGCTCCACCGGATCACCGTCTTCTACCAAAAAGGCACTGAGGCGACCGGCCGTCCCGGCGGTCAGTTCGGAGAATTGCTTCATGACCTCGATCAGGCCAATTACCGTGTCGGCGCTGACCCCCGCGCCGACCTCTACGAAGTTCGCCGATTCCGGGGTGGCTTTGCGGTAGAAGGTCCCCGGCAACGGGGTGATTACAGTGTGTTCGGCCATGTCTGTTCCTCTTGGAATAGTTGTAGAAAGGCAGGCAAAAATGAATCGGTGTTCAAACCCTGGCGTCTGTGTGCCAGGTGTTTCGTCCGGCATCAGCGCGGTGCGCGAACCTGAATCCCGGCGCCATCGAGCGCGTTACGCGTGGCTTCGACCAATGCCAGCGCGCCCGGTGTGTCGCTGTGCAAACAGATCGAATCGAATTCGATCGCCAGGTCCTGACCCTCGACCGTGCGCACCACGCCTTCCTGGCAGGCACGCAGCACCCGCGCAGCCACCTGGGCTGGGTCGTAAGCCCGCACGTTGCGGGTGAATACGATGGAACCGCTGAGGTCGTACTCGCGGTCGGCGTAGAACTCGCGGATCACCGGTTGGCCAAGTTCCTTGGCGACACGCCAGATCACTGAATCAGGCATGCAATACAGCAGCAACTCAGGCTCCAGGCGCTGGAGGTTTTCCACCAGCAAACGGGCGGCTTCCTCGTCCCGTGCCAGGTGCATGTAGAGCGCGCCGTGGGGTTTGATGTGTTGCAGGGCCACGCCTTGAACCCGGGCGAGTTCACGCAGGGCACCCAACTGATAGAGCATGTCGTCCACCAGCTCCTGGGCCGGTGCATTAATGTGCCGGCGGCCGAAACCGACCAGGTCGCGAAACCCCGGATGCGCGCCGATGGCCACGCCCAGGCGTTTGGCCTGTTCGATGGTACGACGCATGGTGCCGGGGTCGCCGGCATGAAAACCGGTGGCGATATTGGCCGAACTGATATAAGCCATCAGTTCACTGTCGACGCCATCACCGATGGTCCATGGGCCGAAGCCTTCGCCCATGTCCGAGTTGAAATCTACTGCCTGCATAACACTTGCTCCTGACGCTTGTGACTTCATGCAGACCACGTTAAATTCCGGCCAACCCCTTGGGAAGATCTATTAACAGATAGGGTATCTTCTGAAAAACAGATACCTCGTTATCCGGAGTGCCCATGTCACTGACCCTGCGCCAGGTCCGCTATTTCGTCGCCACCGCCGAGATCGGGCAAATCTCCCAAGCGGCGATTCATCTGAATATTTCCCAGTCGGCAGTGACCACTGCGATCAAGGAACTGGAAGGCATGCTTGGCACGCTGTTGTTCCAGCGCTCGGCTCAGGGCATGAGCCTGACCGATGCCGGACGGCACTTTCTGAACAGGGCCTATGTGATTTTGCGCAGCGTCGATGACGCGTTGAACAGCCCGTTGCCGGACATCCGCGCCAGTGGTGTATTGCGTTTAGCGGCGAGTTACACGGTGATCGGTTACTTCCTGCCGCATCACCTGCAACGGCTTGAACACTGGCATCCGGACGTGGCCATCGAAGTCCACGAACAAGAACGGACGGCCATCGAGCAGGGTCTGCTGGAAGGTCGATTCGACATGGCAGTGGTGCTCACCGCGAACCTCACCCACCCGGATATCGTCTCGGAGATTCTCTTCAACTCCGAGCGCCGATTATGGCTGCCCAGCCGCCATCCCCTGTGCGAGCGTTCGGCAGTCAGCCTCGCCGACGTTGCGAAGGAACCTTACATTCTGCTGACCGTCGACGAAGCCGAACAAAGTGCCATGCGCTACTGGGAACACGCGCGACAGCAGCCAAACGTGCGGGTGCGCACCAGTTCAGTCGAAGCGGTGCGCAGCATGGTCGCCAATGGCAGCGGCGTGGCAATCCTCTCGGACTTGGTGCACCGCCCCTGGTCACTGGAAGGAAAACGCATCGAAACCCTGACAGTCACCGACAAGGTGACGCCGATGAGTGTCGGACTGGCGTGGCATCGCGAGCGCGAATTCAGCCCGGCGATGCAGGCGTTTCGTAACTATTTCCACGATGCATTTTTGGCGCCGCAACAGCTGTCTGCGCGACGCTGAAAACAATGAAAACCATGCCCTCTTCTTGTGGATTTACGATGAGCGCTTTAGGCCATTTCCGGTCTGTTGTGACGGGAAGATTTTGGCCGTTTTCTGCCGTCACGAATGACCGTTTTGGGTCGGATGCAGCCCTTCACGACAGGCAGCTATCGGCCCAGAGTGTGTAAAAACGCCTTCGCGAACACTTGCTATGATTTCTGAGGATTTCATCGCAGGGATCGCCCATGAAGCGCTTTATCCAAGGTGAACATCGAGGCCAAGGCACCTTACTTCCCGAGAGCCTCGACGAC
>NZ_JBFTNH010000032.1:0-27737 GCF_056397385.1 Pseudomonas sp. 05N36
ATGGTGGTGACGGCCGGCGTCGTGCTTGGGGTCAGCTGYTCGAAATTGCCACCGGTGGTGCTTTCGATGGTGGTGCTGACGGTGCTGCCGTTTTTGTAAACGTCGTTGGCTGGAGTATCGACCACCACCGAGCCGCTGGTTTTGCCGGCCTCGATGTTGATCACCGCACCGTTCGACAGGGTGACAGTCATCGGCGTGCCGGCCGGATTGGTCAGCGTGGCGGTGTAAGTGATCTGACCACCTTCGGTGACCGAACCGGTCGCCGTCAGGCTCAGCCCGGTGTTGTCGATCGAGTCGGTGATGGTGGTGACCGCCGGGGTGGTGCTCGGGGTCAGCTGCTCGAAATTGCCACCGGTGGTGCTTTCGATGGTGGTGCTGACGGTACTGCCGTTCTTGTAAACGTCATTCGCTGGAGTGTCGACCACCACGGAACCGGAAGTCTTGCCGGCCTCGATGTTGATCACGGCGCCGTTCGACAGGGTCACGCTCATGGCGGTGCCGGCCGGATTGCTCAGCGTCGCGGTGTAGGTGATCTGACCACCTTCGGTGACCGAACCGGTGGCTGCCAGGGACAGACCGGTGTTGTCGATCGAATCGGTGATGGTGGTGACGGCCGGGGTGGTGCTCGGGGTCAGCTGTTCAAAGTTGCCACCGGTGGTGCTTTCAATGGTGGTGCTGACAGTGCTGCCGTTTTTGTAGACGTCGTTGGCCGGGGTGTCGACCACCACCGAACCGCTGGTTTTACCGGCTTCGATGTTGATCACGGCGCCGTTCGACAGGGTCACGCTCATCGCGGTGCCGGCCGGATTGCTCAGGGTCGCGGTGTAAGTGATCTGCCCGCCTTCAACCACCGAACCGGTCGCCGTCAGGCTCAACCCGGTGTTATCGATCGAATCGGTAATCGTTGTAACGGCTGGCGTGGTGCCTGGTACCAGGTTTTCAAAGTTGCCACCGGTAGTCCCGGTGATGGTGGTGCTGACCGTGCTGCCGTTCTTGTAAACGTCGTTCGCCGGGGTGTCGACGTTCACCGTGCCGGTGGTTTTACCGGCTTCGATGGTGATGGTCGAACCGTTGGACAGGGTTACGGTGACCGGCGTTTGTGCCGGGTTGGTCAAGGTGGCGGTGTAGGTGATCTGCCCGCCTTCGGTGACAGTCGAGCCTGCCGTCAGGGTGACGGTGGTGGTATCAATCGTGTCAGTGACCTGTGTGACGGCCGGTGTCGGATCGACAGTCAGCACCAGGCCGCCACCACCGGTGGTGCCGGTGACATTGACGGTGATCTGGTGCGGGTCGTTGTAGACACTGTCATTCGGTGCCAGCGGAACATTGACGCTGCCACTGACCTGGCCGGCCGGGATGACGATGACCGAGCCATTGGACAGGGTGATGCTCAGGTCAGTCAGCGGCGCCCGGGTGACGTTTGCGGTGTAAACCAGCACACCACCGGCTTCGGTGATGGTCGATGTAGCGCTCAGGCTCAGTGTCGAGCCGACCAGCACGTTGGTGCCGTTATTGGTGTTCTGGCCACCCGTAGTGACGTCGGCGGCGGAAGTACTTGTGCCAATGCCTGCGGTCGGAAAACCAATGGTCGGGGCTACGCGGGCAGCTGTTTCGTCCAGTGCCACGAAGCTGTGGCCTCCGCCAGCAGCACCACCTGGGCCTGTTGCAGTCGGGCCTGCGGCGGCGGCTTCTATATCAGTGGTCGGGTCGACGCCCGCGAGGATGGCTTGTTGCAGTTCTGCTACCGAAGGCGCGGCTTGCGCGGTGGCTTGTTCCAAGTCAGTGCTGGAGTCCGGAGCGCTGCCGCTCCACTGGGTATCGCGGCCCAGGTCCAGCGTGCGGCCGTCGGCCAGTTCAAGCGTCACCGCGCCCGTCGGACCGGTATCGAGCTGGTCACCCGTGAACAGTCGGTCACCCTCAATCAGCACACGTCTGATGCCCTCCGGGGACACCGCGAAAACTTGACCAACAATGCTTTTGACGATGGCAACAACACTGCTCATTGAGGACTCTCCAAGTGTTCCGTTCAGTAGGCTTCCATAGACCTGAAGAGGCTGTCTGCCAATTCAGTCTGGACGTACTTTCAAAGTGGGGCGCATTAATTTGACGCCGCCACGTCAATAATTTGGCTGGTTTTTTTCGCGATTAACTTTGTGCCAAACTATTGACCTTCTGGGTGCCATCCTAAACAATCGCCCCGGTAATGTCACATTGATATTTGTGTGACGACCTGCCGGCAGCGTGTGACCCAGTTCTGGTTTTTAACTTTCCGACATACGGTCATTTCGGTTGCCATTTTCCGTCGCAGCACTGCGATCTGCTGTGATTTGAGACAAGAAGTCCAGGGAAATTCTTATATGCGCTCACACCTGTTCAAGGCTCTACCTTTTGTACTTGCCGCCAGTTTTGTACAAGCCCAAACCCTGCCTCAAGCCATGCAACAAGCACTGGATGTCCACCCGGAAGTCCAGGCTGGCGTGAACAGTCGTCTTTCTGCGGATTATCAGCTCAGAGCCGCTCAGGGTGGCTACCTGCCAAAGGTCGATCTGCTTGGGGGGTATGGTCGTGAAGGCACTGACAACCCGACCACTCGTGCTGGCGCCGGCAACAATCATTGGGAAACCTTGAACCGCGGCGAGTCGAGCGTGCGCTTGCAGCAGATGGTTTTTGACGGTTTTGCGACATCCAGCGAAGTCGGGCGTCAACAAGCCACCGTCAACTCCCGCGCCTACTCGTTGCTGGGGACTTCCGAGCGCACCGCGCTGACTGTGGCCCAAGTTTACCTCGACGTGCTGACCCGTCGTGAGTTCGTGCACCTGGCGGAAGAGAACCTGAAAAGCCACGAACGGATTTTTGACCAGATCAAACTGCGCACCTCGCGTGGCGTGGGCAGCGGTGCTGACCTCGATCAGGCCGAAGCGCGTATGGCCCAGGCCCGCAACAACCTGATCACCGAGCAGACCAATCTTGCGGACGCCGAGACCAACTTCCTCAGCGCCGTGGGTCAGATGCCCGATCAACTGGAACGTCCGGCCCCTTTCCTTGCGCTGCTGCCGGCGAACCTGAATGAAGCCCGCCAGCAAATGCTTGAGAACAGCCCGGTGCTGCGTTCCGCCGAGTCCGATATTGCCGCGGCCGAGAAGCAGTACGATGCTGCCAAGTCGACGTTCTACCCACGTTTCGATGCCGAGCTGGGCCGCACCGCCGACAATAATCTGGATGGCATGGTCGGTCATAACAATGAATGGCAGGCCATGTTGCGCATGCGCTTCAACCTGTATTCCGGCGGTAGCAACAAAGCTGATCTGGAATCCAAGTCCTATCTGTCGAACCAGGCGCTGGATATCCGCAACAATGCTTTGCGCGTGTTGAACGAAGAGTTGGGCCTGGCCTGGAATGCCCTGAACAACGCCAACGCCCAAGTGCCGATCGCCCAGCAATATGTCGATCGCAGCAGTGCGGTGCGCACCGCGTATCAGCAGCAGTTCAGCTTGGGCCAACGCACCTTGCTCGACTTGCTCGACAGCGAGAACGAACTGTTTACCGCTTCCCGTCGTCTGGCGGATATCAAAAACATTCAGTTATTTACTCAATATCGAATCAAGGCGACCATGGGCGAATTGCTCAAAAGTCAGGGTGTAGTTGCACCCATGGCCTCCGTCGTGTCGAACGATGTGAAGACCAAGGTCCAACTGCCCGGCATGAATTGAGCAGATCCTTCCAGTTAGTTAGCCAAGAGTGCCAAGCGTGGAATCAGAAGCCAGTCGAGTTCATCTCCGTCATGATCCACGCGCGTTGCACGACGATCCGTTACTGGACGGCCTGCTAGCCCTCTGCACGCTGCACCAGAAACCGGCGAGCGCGGCGATGCTGACCACCGGTCTGCCATTGCCCAAGCAGCGCCTGAGTGTCGAGTTGCTCCCGCGTGCGGCGGCCCGCGCCGGCCTGCAAGGGCGGGTGCTGCAACGCAAGCTGGCGCAAATTCCGGCGATTGCCATGCCGGCACTGTTGCTGCTCAAGGACGGTCGCAGTGCCGTGCTGCTGGGCTGGCTCGGCGATGACCAGGCGCGTCTGCTGCTCAGTGAAAGCGATGGCGGTGAAGTTCACGTCAGTCGCGAACTGCTGGCTGACGATTACACCGGGCAAGCATTCTTCGCCCAGCCTCAACATAAATTCGATGTGAACCACGGCACGCTGATCCCGCGCGCGCGTTCCTGGTTCCGCGACACCCTCAAGCGCTCGCGCTGGCTGTACGCCGACGCCATCGCTGCCAGTTTCCTGATCAACATCATCGCCATGGCCGCGCCGCTGTTCGTGATGAACGTCTATGACCGCGTGGTGCCGAACCAGGCCGAGGCGACCCTGTGGGTGCTGGCCCTCGGCATCACCGGGGCTTACCTGTTCGACCTGATCCTTAAAAGCCTGCGCAGTCTGTGCCTGGACCTGGCCGGCAAAAAAACCGACCTGATCATCTCCGCGACGCTGTTCGAGCGGATCGTTGGCATGGCCATGAAGTACCGCCCGGCACGGGTCGGCAGCTTTGCCCAGAACATCCACGAGTTTCAGAGCCTGCGTGACTTCCTCGCCTCGCTGACCCTGACCAGCCTGATCGACCTGCCGTTCACCTTGCTGATTTTCCTGGTGATCGCCCTGCTGGGCGGGCACCTGGTGTGGATTCCGGTGTTGGCGTTCCCGATTGCACTGCTGATCGGCTACGCGTTGCAGAAGCCGCTGGTGGCGACCATGGAACGAACCATGGCGCTGGGGGCCGAGCGCCAGTCGAGCCTGATCGAAACCCTCGCCGGGCTTGATGCGGTGAAGGTCAACAACGCTGAAAGCGAGCGTCAGTATCAGTGGGAGCAGACCATCGGTACCCTCAGCCGCCTCGAGCTGCGGGTGAAAATGCTTTCCGGCCTGGCGATGAACATCACCCTGCTGATCCAGCAACTGGCCGGGGTGATCATGATCGTCTTCGGCGTTTACCAGATCATTGCCGGCAACCTCAGCATGGGCGGCCTGATCGCCTGTTACATGCTCAGCGGTCGAGCCCTCAGCCCGCTGGCGTCGTTGTCCGGTCTGCTGACCCGTTATCAGCAGGCGCGGGTCACCATGACCTCGGTCGACCAGATGATGGAGTTGCCGCAAGAACGCAACTTCGAAGAGCGCCCGCTGAGCCGTAAAGTCCTGCAGGGTGGCATCGAGTGCCGTCAGTTGAACTTCACCTACCCGGGTCAACAGAACCCGGCGCTGAAGAACATCAACCTGATCATCAAACCGGGTGAAAAGATCGGCATCATCGGCCGCAGCGGCTCGGGCAAGAGCTCGCTGGCCAAACTGCTGGTCGGTCTGTATCAGCCGGACGATGGCTCGTTGCTGGTGGATGGTGTGGATATCCGTCAGATCGACGTCAGTGAATTGCGCCACAACATCGGCTATGTGCCGCAAGACATCCAGTTGCTCGCCGGTACATTGCGCGACAACCTGGTCTCCGGCGCCCGCTACATGGAAGACGAGCTGGTACTGCAATCCGCCGAACTGGCCGGTGTGCACGAATTCGCTCGTCTGCACCCGCAAGGCTATGAATTGCAAGTCGGCGAGCGCGGGCAAAACCTCTCGGGCGGTCAGCGTCAGAACGTGGCCCTGGCCCGTGCCCTGCTGCTCAATCCGCCGATCCTGCTGCTCGACGAACCGACCAGCGCCATGGATAACACCGGCGAAGAACGCTTGAAACAACGCCTGCAAGCCGTTGTAGAGAACAAGACCGTGGTGCTGGTGACGCACCGGGCATCGTTGTTGTCGCTGGTCGATCGGTTGCTGGTGATCGATCGCGGGCAAATACTGGCTGATGGTCCAAAAGCCTCGGTGATGGAAGCGTTGAAGAAGGGGCAGATCAGTGTTGCTTAAGTCCGGAATGCGCGACTCGATCCGCCGTTACTTCAAAGGCTCCGAATCACTGCAAGGCCAACCCTTGCCCGAGGTGAACAAGGCGCTGATCGAAGACGCCCCGCGAGTGGTCCGCTTGACCATCTGGGCCATCATCGGCTTCTTTCTGTTCCTGCTGTTGTGGGCCAACTTTGCGGTGATCGATGAGGTCACCAAAGGCGATGGCAAGGCGATTCCATCCTCCAAACTTCAGAAAATCCAGAACCTGGAGGGCGGTATCGTCGCTGAACTCTTCGTTCGCGAAGGGCAAATCGTCGAAGCCGGTGCGCCGTTGATTCGTCTGGATGACACGCGCTTTCAGTCCAACGTTGGCGAAACCGAAGCCGACCGTCTGTCGATGTTGCTGCGCGTGGAACGCTTGAGCGCCGAAGTCGACGACCGCCCGCTGAGCTTTCCTGACGACGCAATGAAAGCTGTGCCCGGTCAGGCCGCCAGCGAAAAATCACTCTATGAGAGCCGTCGCCAGCAATTGCACGATGAAGTCGGCGGCCTGCAGGAGCAACTCATCCAGAAACAACAGGAACTGCGCGAATTCACCTCCAAGCAGGCGCAGTACCGCAGCGGTCTGGCGTTGCAACGTCAGGAAATCAACATGTCGGAGCCGCTGGTGGCTCAAGGCGCGGTGTCGCCGGTGGAAGTGCTGCGACTCAAGCGCGCCGAAGTCGAAACCCGCGGTCAACTGGACGCCACCACCCTGGCGATCCCCCGTGCCGAGTCGGCGATCAAGGAAGTGCAGCGCAAGATCGACGAGACCCGTGGCAAGTTCCGCAGTGAGGCGCTGACCCAGCTCAACGAGGCCCGTACCGACCTGAACAAGGCGAAGGCGACCGGCAAGGCGCTGGAAGACCGCGTCAGCCGGACGCTGGTGACCTCGCCGGTGCGCGGTATCGTCAAGCAACTGCTGGTCAACACCATCGGCGGCGTGATCCAGCCCGGCAGTGACATGGTCGAAATCGTCCCGCTGGACGACACCCTGCTGGTGGAAGCGAAGATCCGTCCGCAAGACATCGCGTTTTTGCACCCGGGCCAGGAAGCCATCGTCAAGTTCACGGCCTATGACTACACCATCTATGGTGGCCTGAAAGCCAAGCTCGAACAGATCGGCGCCGACACCATCACCGACGAAGACAAGAAAACCACCTACTACATGATCAAGCTGCGCACCGAGCGCAGCCACTTGGGCACCGATGAGAAACCCTTGCTGATCATTCCGGGCATGGTCGCCTCGGTAGACATCATCACCGGCAAGAAGACCATCCTCAGCTACCTGCTCAAGCCGATCATCAAGGCGCGGGCAGAGGCGTTGCACGAGCGCTAGTCTCTGGCAGGGCTGATGACCCCATCGCGAGCAGGCTCGCTCCCACAGGGGATCTGCCGCGCGCACAAAATATGTGCCTGGCACGATCCCGTGTGGGAGCGAGCCTGCTCGCGATGAGTGCCTCAATAGCGGCGCATTTCAAAAGCCATATCGTTATTCATTAACGGTATTTAAATACTCTTTCTTATATCTATAAAGTCAAACCCCTGCGTACCCACCGACCAATCGGCGTGCCGCACGAAATGAACCCACACGGGTCCCCCGTGAGTTTCTGATCGACGCGCACGCCATTGAGCGTGCTCTGCGTGGGAGTGATGTATGCCTGTACTGTCCGCTTCGCCCAGCGCCGCGAGACTCGCGCCGCAATCGTTTGAGATCCGCCCGTTCAGTGGGACTGTCGGTGCCGAAATCATCGGCCTGAACCTCGCCTTGCCCATCAACGACCAGGACTTCGCCCGCATCCACCGCGCGCACCTGGATCACCACGTCGTGGTGTTTCGCGACCAGCGCATCAGCCCCGAACAACAGATCGCCTTCAGCCGCCGTTTTGGTGTGCTGCAGATCCATGTGCTCAAGCAATTTCTGCTGGCCCATCACCCGGAAATCCTCATCGTTTCCAACATCATCGAAAACGGCCAGGCCATCGGCCTCGGTGACGCCGGCAAGTTCTGGCACTCCGACCTGTCCTATAAAGAACTGCCGAGCCTGGGCTCGATGCTCCACGCCCAGGAGCTGCCGTCCGAAGGTGGCGACACGCTGTTCGCCGACCAGCACAAAGCCTGGGACACCCTGCCCGAAGCGTTGCGCAAAGCGGTCGAAGGACGCTCTGCTGCGCACTCCTATACCGCGCGTTACAGCGAGAGCAAATTCGAAGGCAACTGGCGTCCGACCCTGACCCCGGAGCAACTCGCTCAGGTCAACGAAGTGGTGCATCCGGTGGTTCGTACTCACCCGGAAAACGGTCGCAAGGCACTCTTTGTCAGCGAGGGCTTCACCACCCGCATTGTCGGTTTGCCGGAAGACGAAAGCCGGCAACTGCTGGCCGAGCTCTACGCCCACAGTGTGCTGCCGGAAAACATCTACCGCCATCAATGGCAGCCCCACGACCTGGTGTTCTGGGACAACCGCTCGCTGATTCACCTGGCCGCCGGTTGCCCGCCTCATCTGCGCCGCAAGCTCTACCGCACCACCATCCAGGGCGACGCGCCTTTTTGATCGGCTGCATTTCGGAGATACCTGCCATGTCCAAACGTATTCCATTCGCGCCACTGGCCGCCGCCATCGGTCTGGGTTTCAGTCTGCTCGCCGGGAGTCTGATCGCACCGTCTGCGGCGCACGCCGAAGGCGAAATCCGCATCGCCGAACAGTTCGGCATCGTTTACCTGTTGCTCAACGTGGTCCGCGACCAGCACCTGATCGAGAAGCACGGCAAGGAAGAGGGCATCGACATCGAGGTCGACTGGACCCAGCTCTCCGGTGGTGCGGCGGTCAACGACGCGTTGCTCTCGGGTTCCATCGACATTGCCGGTGCTGGTGTTGGTCCGTTGCTGACCATCTGGGACCGCACCCACGGCAAGCAGAACGTCAAGGCCGTGGCCTCGCTCGGTAACTTCCCGTACTACCTGGTGAGCAACAATCCGAAGGTCAAAACCATCGCCGATTTCACCGAGCAGGACCGTATCGCGGTGCCGGCGGTGGGGGTTTCCGTACAGTCGCGATTCCTCCAGTACGCGGCGGCCAAACAGTGGGGTGACAAGGAATTCAATCGCCTCGACAAGTACACCATTGCCGTCCCGCACCCGGACGCCACGGCTGCGTTGATCGCTGGCGGCACTGAATTGACCGGGCACTTTTCCAACCCGCCGTTCCAGGATCAGGCGCTGGAAAACCCTAACGTCCACGTCGTGCTCAACACCTATGACCTACTGGGCCCTAACTCGCCGACCGTGCTGTTCGCCACCGAAAAATTTCGCAACGAGAACCCGAAAACCTACAAGGCCTTCGTCGAAGCCCTGACCGAAGCCGCCGAGTTCGCCCAGAAGGACAAGGGCGCGGCGGCGGACACTTACCTGCGGGTGACCAAAGCGAAAATCGACCGCGCCGCGCTGCTGAAAATCATCGACAACCCGCAGTTCGAATTCAGCGTCACGCCGAAAAACACATATCCGTTGGCCGAATTCCTCTACCGCGTTGGCGCGATCAAGAACAAGCCGGACTCGTGGAAGGACTACTTCTTCCAGGACGCCAAACCACTGCAAGGGAGCTGATTGCCATGAACGCTCTCTTGCAAGGCCACACGGCCAGCAACCCGATCGCCAGCCCCCAGGCGTTGCTGGCGGTCGATCACGTCAGCCTTGAATACCGCACGCCGCAACGGGTGGTGCGGGCAACGCATCAGGTCAGCTTCGAGGTCGATCCCGCCGATCGTTTTGTGCTGCTTGGCCCGTCCGGCTGCGGCAAGTCGACCTTGCTCAAGGCCGTTGCGGGGTTCATTGCACCCTGTGAAGGGCAGATCCGCCTGCAAGGTCAGGCCGTCAGTGCGCCGGGGCCTGACCGGATTGTGGTGTTTCAGGAGTTCGATCAACTGCCACCGTGGAAAACCGTCAAACAGAACGTGATGTTCCCGCTGCTGGCCTCGCAAACCCTCAAGCGTCGCGAGGCTGAAGAACGGGCGTTGCACTACCTCGACAAGGTCGGGCTGGCGGCATTTGCCGATGCCTATCCACATACCTTGTCCGGTGGCATGAAGGCGCGGGTGGCGATTGCCCGGGCCTTGGCCATGCAGCCGAAAATCCTGCTGATGGATGAGCCATTCGCCGCGCTCGATGCACTGACCCGACGCAAGATGCAGGAAGAGTTATTGCTGCTCTGGGAGGAGGTGCGTTTCACCCTGTTGTTCGTCACCCACTCCATCGAAGAGGCGCTGGTGGTGGGGAACCGGATCCTGCTGCTGTCGCCTCATCCCGGTCGGGTGCGGGCGGAAATCCACAGCCATCAATACGATTTGCAGAGCCTTGGCGGCGTGGCGTTTCAGCAGTCGGCACGACGCATTCATCGGCTGTTGTTCGATGAAGGCCAGTCTGCCGAGAGCGATCCAGAACTGGACTTCAACGATATCCGCATCGCTTATTGAGCGGCTGGAGGAGTGCCCGATGAGCCATTCATCGACTGTACGTCAAGAATACGAAGTTGAGTTGCAACCCCTGTCGAGCGTTGCGCTGGAGCGCGAATTGCCCCTTGGCCAGCGCCTCTGGCAGCAGGGCTGGTTGCGTAAAAGCCTGATCCTGATACTGCTGGCGGTGCTCTGGGAAGCCGTCGCCCGCTATCAGAACAATGACCTGTTACTGCCGAGCTTCCTGCAAACCGGCAGTGCGCTGTACGACGGACTGCTCCGCGGAGAGTTGTTGGGCAAGGTCGGGATTTCGCTGGTTGTGCTGCTCAAGGGTTATCTGATCGGTATCGTCCTGGCGTTTGCCTTGACCACACTGGCCGTGTCGACCCAGTTCGGCCGCGACTTGCTGAGCACCCTGACCTCGATGTTCAACCCATTGCCGGCGATTGCCTTGTTGCCGTTGGCACTGCTGTGGTTCGGGTTGGGGCAGAACAGTCTGATTTTCGTGCTGGTGCATTCGGTGCTCTGGGCCTTGGCCCTGAACACTTATGCGGGGTTTCTCGGGGTCTCGGAAACCTTGCGCATGGCCGGCCGCAACTACGGCCTGAAGGGCATCCGGTTTGTGCTGTTCATCCTGATTCCCGCCGCGTTGCCGTCGATCCTCGCCGGACTGAAAATCGGCTGGGCCTTCGCCTGGCGCACGCTGATCGCCGCCGAGCTGGTGTTCGGCGCTACCAGCGGCAAGGGTGGCCTGGGCTGGTACATCTTCCAGAACCGCAACGAGCTGTACACCGACAAGGTTTTCGCCGGGCTGGCGGTGGTGATCCTCATCGGTTTGCTGGTGGAGAACCTGGTGTTCGACACTTTGGAGCGAGTGACAGTGAAGCGCTGGGGAATGCAGCGCTAGGCTACCGATTCTGCAAAAACACCACATACCCGCGAAACCACTCGCTGTCCTTCAAATACCCCGGCGCTTCCCATTCGCCGCCCTGAATCAGCCCGACCTTGAACGGCAAGCCGAGTCTGTTCAGCCTCGGCAGGTAGGCGGCGTAGTTGGGGATGCTGTGGCGACCCTGGTAGGTTTGCACCACCACTTCGTCGACCACGCCTTTGAGTTGGCCGATCACCTGCGGATCGGCGTGGCTGCTCCAGTCCATCAGGCCGGTGATGCTCAGGCGATACTGGGCGGGCAGGCGTTGGCGCAGGTCTTTGAGGAAGCTGACGTATTCGTCGAGGTAGCGGGTGCGGGCGTCGAAGTCGATCTGGATGCCGACCACCGGGTTACCCGCCTGTTGCCAGCGCTGCACCTGCCCCAGCAATTGTTGGTAGACCGGTTCCGGCCAGCGTAGCGTGTGGGCGCGGTAGGTGACCCAGACTTCGCCCTGGGTCAGGCGCGGGATGGCGATGCCTTGGGCGATGAAGCGCACGCCGCGCTGAGGCATGCGGCGTGATTCGCTGATCTGCCCTTGCAGGACGTACAGGGTTTTGGCCTGGGCCAGCACCGGCTGGGTGTTGACCCCGCTCCACAGCCAAAAGGCGTCGTACTCGCGGGCGTCGACGGCCGCAAAGGCCGGGGCGCTGACCAGCAGTGCGAGCAGCGCCAGGCCTTTGAGGAAATCTCTCATGGCTTACCAGTAATACTGCAGCGACTTGCCCCATTGAGTATCGGCAAAGCCGCTTTTCAGCTGGCGGAACCAGGCCTTGCGCACAGCCGGCTCGACGTCTTTGCCGCCGCAGCTGTTATTGCCCGAGGGCGCATAGCAGTTGATGGCGCGGAACAATGCATAGGCGCGGTCTTCCTTCGGCGCTTTGGCGTTGTCGATGACCTGGCGATAACCTTCGTGCCGGGAGTAGATCTCGCCTTTGAATGCCGACCCCGTGGCACCGAGTTCGGACTTGTTGGGTTTGGCTTCCAGCGGTGAACTGTCGAGGCCATTGCGCAGGATGAACTCACCCAGGCAGTTCAGGCCTTTGGGGTTCTTGCCGTCCGCCTGAAGGGTCGCGGCAACCTCGGCGATGCTTGGGCAGTGGTAACCCGATTCAGCCTTGTCGCCCTGCCAGCGGAACATCGTCAGCGGTTGGCCGGTGCTGTAGAAATAGCCAATGCTCACGCCGAGTTTGTCCGTCGACGGCTCGGCCGGCAGTCGTTTGAAGTCTTCGGCAAACTCGGCGTACTGACTGCGCAGCAACTCTTTGTAGAGCAGCACGAACAGCGCGCTGTTGCGCTCGGTGGCGTCCGCGCCCTGGTTGAATTGCTCACGCAGCAGTGGGGCGTCGGCCACCAGCCGTTGCAGGCGATAACGCACGGCAGGTGTCTTGATCGGTGAGTCGGCGGCGAACACTTTGCCCAGCCGCTGGCTGAGCTCATAGTTGAAGGCCAGCGCCAGTTCGACCTGCTCGCGCTGCAACGGCTGTTTGACCTTGCCCAGCAACTCCAGCCACAGCGCTTCGGCTTCCGGCCATTTGCGCTGCTCATGCAGGGCGATGCCGCGCAGCATCTGTTGGCTGAAGGCCAGGTAGTCGAGCTTGTCCGGGACGCTGCCCGGGAGGACGTTCAGTGCCTGCTCGGGATTTTGCTCGAGGTACACCAACACCGCGGCTTGCAGGTAGTCGTAGAGCGCTGGTTGCTGGGCGAACGAGGCTTTCTGCGCTTGCAGCGTCTTGAGGTTGAAAGGCGTCTGGTAGGTGCCGATGCTCAACAAGTCTTTGACCGCCAGCAGCAGCGGCGCCTGAATACCGTTGTCCGGCTGGGTCAGCAGTTTGCTGTCGACCTCTTCCACCAGTTCCGGCAGGGTTTTGTTGCGCTGGGCGTCAGTGGCCTGGGTGAGTTGCCAGGCGTAGTCATCGGCGAGTTTCTGATCTTCGCCGGCCAGCCAGTGCACGCGGCGGATCAGGCCTTTGGCCGACGCGCTGTACTCGCCCTGTGGATAAGTTTTCAGATAGGTCTCGAAACCGGTTTCGGCCAATTGCAGGTTCGCGTTATCCACATGCTCGAGCGTCGGCAGACCCATCTCGTCGAAAGCGTTTTGCTGGGCCGCGTTGAGCGCAATGCGCGCGGCCATGTACAGCGCGGTTTCCTTGAGCCAAGGCTGTTCGCTGTTGTTCAGGCTGGCGAAGGTTTGTGTGGCCTCGGCGAACTGGCCGCCATAGAACTGCGCCGCGCCGCGCAGGTACGTGAGGAAGGCTTTGCCCGGTTCCGAGGTGATTGAAGCGGGCAGCAGGCTGTTCAGTTGATCGGCGTCCCAACTGCATGCGGCGAGCATCTGGAGGCGGCCTTGCGCCAGGCTTTGGCGTTCTTCGGCGGGCAGTTGAGTGGTTTTCAGCAGTTGCGCGAGGAACGCGGCGGCGCTTTCTTCACTGTTGCTGCGGCAGCGGCTGCCTTCGCCTTCGATGAACTGATTGCCGGCAATGGTCGAGGCTTCGTGGCTGATGCCGAGTTGGCGCAGGGGCTCATCGAGCACTGAAACCGGGGCCGATTCAGGGGGGGGCGTCGGTGCAGGAGCTGACGGTGAGTCGAGACGTCCGAGGTTGAACGGCACCGGGCCGTAGCCGGCCTCGCGGTCAAAATCACTCAATGGTGCCGGGTTCAGCGCTAGCGCGCCCTGATCGGAGAGCAACAAGCGCAAATTGGCGCGGCTGTCGTTGCCAGGGTTGAGGAACGCCACATTGTTGCAGCGCCCGTCACCGCCGAGCGACAGTTCAGGCGTGCAGGCGTCCTGATCGTAGCTGGCGTGGGCCGGGAGTGCGCAGGTTGTGGCAAGTGCCAGAGCGAGGGGCGACAGAAGACCGATACGCATGAATTGTCCTTAATCCGCAAACGCTGAAATCGAGGCCGCGATCATACCGCGTGCCGATCTCGATTTAGCAGTGCCGAGCCGCAATTTCGGGCAGTGATGGCTAATTGCTTGACGCTTGTTGAGTCTGTCGTAGACTCCGACCATCTGTCAGGGAGACACAGCTATGCAGCGTTTTCGTGGTTTGGCGTTAGGTTTGATCGGGCTGGCAGGCGTAGCACAGGCGCAAACGCCCGTGCCAGACGATCCGCTGCTGGAAAGCAGCACTGCAGGCAGTCACGCCACAACCAGCAGCGAAGCCCGCGGTGTGTTGCGCGCTCGCGATCAAGCGGTACTTGCCAGTGAACTGCCCGGCAGAATTGTCGAGTTGCCGTTCAGTGAAGGCGAGTCCTTCAAGAAGGGCGACACCCTGGCGCGTTTCGATTGCTCGGCCTTTCAGGCGCAGCTCAACGCCGCGCAGGCCGCCAGCCGGGGTGCCGGCGAAGAGTTGGCCCACAACAAACAACTCGCTTCGTTGAACTCGGTCGGGCGTTTCGAAGTGGCGCGAGCCGAAGCCAAACTCAGCGAAACCCAGGCGCAATCTCAGGTTTATCAGGTTCAGGTCAAACGCTGCAGCGTCGTCGCGCCGTTTGACGGCCAGGTCGTCGAACGCAAGGTTCAGCGTTATGAAAGCGTCGCCGCCGGTGCGCCGCTGCTGGACATCGTCGACAACCGCAGCCTGGAAATCCACCTGCTGGTGCCCTCGCGCTGGATGGGCAAACTCAAGCCCGGACAGACCTTCAGCTTCGTTCCCGATGAAACCGGCCAGCCCATCGACGCCACGGTCAAACGCCTCGGTGCGCGAATCGACGAAGGCAGCCAGACCTTGCTGCTGGTCGCAACGGTGCCCAACGCCAGCGGCTTGTTGGCCGGGATGAGCGGCACGGCGCGCTTCGCGGAGCTCAAATGAACGCGCCTGTCACGGGTGGCGCCGAGCAGGTCTTCGCGCGCTTACTGGAGCTGGAGCGCCAGACCCGCGCCGCGCGCACTACCGACCAACTGGCCTACAGCCTGGCGAACGACGGTCAATCCTTGTTCGGCTTTCGTCACGCGGCGCTGTTGATCGCCGGCAAGGTGCGGGCGATCACCGGTGTCAGTGCCGTGGAGCCGAATGCGCCGTTTGTAGCGTTCGTCGAGCAAGCGGTGGCGCAGTTGTTCAAGCTCGAGCTGGTGAAGCAGGCGCGGGTTATACCGGCCTCTGCGTTAAGCGGCCCGATTCAGGCCGACTGGCAAAGTCTTTCTGCCGCCCAGGTGTTCTGGCTGCCGCTGATTGATCGCCAGGGGCAGGTATTCGGCGGTTTGTGGCTGGCTCGCGATGTACCGTGGAATCCTTCCGAGCAAGTGCTGCTGTCGCAACTGGGCGACACCTACAGCCACGCCTGGCTGGCGCTGCAACCGCGTCAACCGTGGCGCTTGCGCTGGACTCGCAAGCGTCAGGTCGCCTTGGCGGCGGTGCTGGTGCTGGGCTTGTTGATTCCGGTACGCCAGTCGGTGCTGGCGCCGGCCGAAGTCGTGCCGCTCGGCGGTCGGGTGGTGGCGGCACCGTTGGACGGGGTGATCGCCGAGTTCCTGGTAAAACCCAACCAGAATGTGAAAACCGGCGACCTGTTGCTGCGTTTCGAAGGCACCACGCTCAAAGCCCAGGCGGATGTCGCCGATCGGGCCTTGGGTGTGGCAGAAGCCGAGCTCAAGGCCAACGCCCAGCGCGCCTTTGCCGACGCCGAGTCGAGTTCGAAAATTGATTTGCTGGCTGCACGGGTCGAGCAGAAGCGTGCCGAACGCGATTACGCCCATGAACTGCTCAAACGCAGTGAAGTGCGTGCCGAGCGCGACGGCATTGCGGTGTTTGCCGACGCCGAGCGCTGGACCGGCAAACCAGTGCAGACCGGCGAGCGGCTGATGGAAATCGCCGACCCGAGCCAGGCGGAATTGCGCATCGAACTGGCGGTCGGCGATGCGATTGCACTGGAGCCGGGCGCGCAGGTGGCGCTGTTTCTCGACAGCGATCCGTTGCAACGGCATTTGGCCAGACTCGAACGCTCGGCCTATGAAGCGCAACCGACGGCCGGTGGCCAGTTGGCGTACCGGCTCGACGCCAGTTTCGAGGCCGCGCCGCCGCGTATCGGCTTGCGCGGTACGGCGAAAATCTTCGGCGATCGCGCGCCGCTGGCGCTGTACCTGTTGCGCAAGCCGCTGGCCGGCTTGCGCCAAAGTGTAGGTCTCTAGATGACATTGCCCAGCCTGCGTGCCGATTTACAGTTGCAGATGGCCGCCCCGGCGCTGGACGGATCGCCGCGCTGGACCTTGGCCGACCCGCTGCGTGGGCGCTACTTCAAGCTCGGTGCCGCGGCCATGCGCTTGCTGCGTCATTGGTCGTTGGGCGATCCCGAGCAAGTGCTGCGCGCCGCCAATCGCGAACCGGGCTTGCCGCTGGACGTCGCTGAGCTTGAGCAGTTGCTGAGTTTTTTGCGCGCCCACGACCTGATTTCCGCCCTCGACCCGCAACAGCGCGACAGTTATGGCCTCAAGGCCGCGGCGCAGCGTCAGAGTGTCTGGCAGATCTTGCTGCACCAATACCTGTTCTTCCGGATTCCACTGTGGCGCCCCGACGCTTTCCTCAATCGTGCCTGGCCATGGCTCGCGCGTTTTGGTCCTGGAGCGCTGCGTTATGGTTTGCCGCTGACCCTGGGTCTGGGGGTATTTCTGGTGTCGCGGGACTGGCAGCGCTTTATCGCGACCTTCCCGCACTTGTTCAGTCTTGGCGGTGCGTTGGCGTTCGGGGTGGCGTTGTTCTTTGCCAAGCTCTGTCATGAGTTCGGCCACGCCTTCATGGCCAAGCGCGCCGGTTGTCGGGTGCAGAGCATGGGGGTGGCGTTCATGGTGCTGCTGCCGATGTTTTACACCGACGTCAGTGACGCCTGGCGGGTCAATGATCGGCGCGCGCGGTTGCTGATCGGCGCGGGCGGGGTGCTCGCCGAGTTGTTGCTGGCGTGTATCGCCTTGCTCGCCTGGTCACTGTTGCCGGACGGGCCGGCGCGGACGGCGGCGTTCATGCTCGCCAGTGCCACCTGGCTCACTACGCTTGCGGTCAACCTGAACCCGTTCATGCGTTTCGATGGTTATTTTCTGCTCAGCGACTTCTGGGAAGTGGACAACCTTCAGGGTCGGGCATTTGCCTTGTGTCGTTGGCGATTGCGCGAGGCGCTGTTCGGTTACGGCGCGCCGGCACCGGAGCCTTGGTCGCCGTCGATGCAGCGGCGTTTGCTGTGGTGGGGATACGGCTCGTGGCTGTGGCGCGCGGTGCTGTTTTTCGGGATTGCGCTGGCGGTGTATCACCTGTTCTTCAAATTGTTGGGGATCTTCCTGATGATGGTCGAGCTGGTGTGGTTCATCTTCCTGCCGATTGCGCGCGAATGGCGCGAATGGTGGAGTCGCCGCGAACAGGCCCATGCACCTCGGGCATTGCTCAGTGGCCTGGGGTTGCTGGCGGCGATTGCCGTGCTGGTGCTGCCGTGGCGCAGCGCGGTGGAACTGCCGAGCATGCTCGAGGCTGGCCGGGTCAGTGCCTTGCATGCGCCGGTGGCGGCACGGGTCAAGCAGTTGAATGTCCGCGACGGGCAGATCGTCGCCCAGGGCGATGTGTTGATTGAGCTGGAGTCGCCGGACCTGGATTCGCGTCAGGCCATCGCGCGCCGGGAAATCGAGATCCAGCAATTGCAGATGCGCCGTCAGGCCGGACGCAGCGAAACCGCCGCCGATGCCGGCATCGTCGAACAACGGCTGGCGGAGGCGGTGGCCGAGTATCGCGGTTTGGCGGCGCAGCGCGAGCGCCTGCTGCTGCGGGCGCCCCAGGCCGGTCAGGTGCGCGATCTGCTGCCGCAACTGGCGGTTGGCCGCTGGTTGTCACCCAAGGAGACGCTGGCCCGGGTTGTCGAAGAGGGCGCGCGGCTGCGCGGTTATCTGGCCGAAGCCGAGCTGTGGCGGGTTGCACCCGGTGCGACGGGGCGGTTTATCGCCGAGGATCCGATGCACCCGGCGGTGGCGGTCGAGTTGACTGAAGTCGACACCAACGGCGCGGCGGTTGTCGATCAGGAAGCGCTGACCTCCGACCACCACGGGCCGATTGCCGTGCGCCGCGATCAGAGCCAGCGTGCCGAGCCTGTGCAAGCGCAATACGCGGTGCGGCTCAAAGTCCTCGACAGCATTGCCACCCCGGTGCAGCCATTGCGGGGGTTGGTGGTGTTGCAGGGCGGCAGTGAGTCATTGCTGGGCACCGCCTGGCGCCGGTTGGCGGCGTTGGGCGTGAGGGAGAGTGGTTTTTAGCGCAAGGAGCATCACGATGCTGAACAACAATGCCAATGCCTCCGATGGTCTGGTGGTGCGCCCTTCACGGACGACCGATGGACCGTTTCTGGAAAGCCTCTATCACGCGGCACGCCCCGATCTGCAATGGATCGACGGCGAACGCGAATTGGTCGAGGAGGTCATTGCCCAGCAGTTCCGGGTGCAGGAGCAGGGGACCGGGGAGCGTTTCCCCAACGCGATGCACTATGTGGTCGAGAAGCTCGACACCCCGATTGGCGCCTTGAGTGCTGAGTTTGGCAGCAACGAAATTCGCGTTTTGTACCTGGCGTTCATTCCGGCGGCCCGCGGCAAGGGCTATGGCCGTACGGTGCTGCAAGGCGTGCAAAAAGCCGCCGAACAGGTGCGCTGCCCGGTGAGCACGGTGGTCTGGGCGAGCAACCCCCATGCGCGCCAGCATTATCTGGCGCTGGGGTTTCAGGTTGAGGAGCAAAGTGTCGCGGCCGAACGCCTGGTCTGGTATCCCGGCCAGCCGCAGATTCTGGTCAGTTGAAGGTGATGTAGAAATACGCCCGGCTTGCATCGCGCCCCAGGGCCAGGGTGCGCGATACGAATATACCTTCGATACGGCCCAGCTCAGGCAAGTCGATCCCACAGAGTCCGTCGACGAACGATGTGAGATCCGGGCTGCTCAAGGTCACGCCAAAAGGCATTCGGCTGCCCTCTGACAAGCGTGCCCTGGGTACGTCCTCTACCGATTCGATGATCACGGACAGTTCGCTGCCATCCTCCAGGTACAGCCTGGTGGGTGTTTCCAATAGCTGTCGAAAATGATCGCTGTTGACCTGTTGCTGCATGGCCTGGCTCCAGAAAAGTAAAGAGCCGGGGCCTTGGGCCCCGGCGGCATGTTCAGTTGCGAGACGGGAAAAGACCGTTGAGGCACATGCTGAAATTCAGCACCAGGAACGGGTTCATCGTGTCCATGGGCACGCCACCGCCGATGGGCGCTACGGAGACGGCGACGTTGACGGTGCCGCCAACGGAGGTGCTGACACCTTGCAGCGGCACGGGCGCAGTGCCCTGTGCGGTGGAGTAGATATTGGCCGTGCCCGGGCCGCCGCTGGAGGCGCCGATAAAGGCATTGGTACTTGATGGCGTGCTCGAGGGGGTGGCAGCAACACTGGCCAGGTTGACGGTGGTGTTGGCCGTCAGGTTAGGGGTGCCGACGGCGGTCGCCGTGGGTGTGTGAATGGGCAGGTTGCTCACCGTGGCGGCGGTTTTTTCGGCGCCGGAGGCGGTGCCGATCACCCGTGGAGTGAGGTTCAGGCCCAAGCCCTGACACAGGGGCAGGCGTCCGCGCAGGTCCGGCAGCATGAAGTTTGTCGTGCCGTTGCCGCCGTAATTGGTGCCGAGCAAGGCAAACAGCGCCTGGAACTGGCCGACTTGCATGGTCTGCCCGTTGCACAACGCCCAGCCGCTGGGTGGATAGTTGAAAGCGAAGGTCTGGATGGTTCCGGTAAACACTTCCATGGTTGTTATCCCTGTGTTTTTTGGAGGAGGCCGGCGTGTCCGCCGACCACCGATCAGCGTAGCCGCAAAGACGAATGCCGCTACATTGCGTGCGTGCAGGGAATGGGGCAGCATCCACACCCAATTCGAGGTCCAAGCCTTATAGGACCTTATCAATCACCCAGGGGGACAGATGGAATACCGAAGAGAAACAGAGCTTGCCGGCAAGCCTGATGCGTGTGCTGCGCGCACTCGGCTGGCGGCCTCGGCGCGTCTGTTTCAATGGCTGACCGATTACGGGATCTGGCCAATTTTGCTGTTGGCGACGTTCGTGCGGTTTTACGACCTGACAGCCGCAGCGATTTGGGGCGATGAAGGCTCCAGCCTGCTGATGAGCCAGTACGATCTGGCCGGGATCTGGTTTCACGCGGCCCGTGATGTGCATCCACCGCTCTACTTCATGGTGCTGCACGGCTGGATCGAACTGTTTGGCGACAGCATGCTCTCGATTCGCGGCCTCAGCGCGCTGCCGGGGATCGCCACGGTCGCAATGGGTGTCTGGCTGGTACGGTTGATCGCCAACCCGCGGGTGGCGTTGCTGGCCGGGTTGTTGCTGGCGCTATTCCCCTCGGCGGTGCGTTACAGCCAGGAAGTGCGGATGTATTCGCTGCTGGGCGTGTTGCTGCTCGGCGCGACGATTGCACTGGTGTATTGGGTCAAACAGCCCCAGCGTGCACGGTATCTGGTGATCTATGCAGTGCTGATGGCCGCCGGGTTTTACACCCACTACTTCACGGCCCTGTGCGTGATTGCCCATTGGTTGTACCTGCTGGTGCTGCGGGTGCAGCCAGGCGAGCGGTTGCGGCACATCAACCGCCCGGGCTGGTGGCTGACCAACGCGGCGATCGTGCTGCTGTTTCTGCCGTGGTTCCCGGAGTTGCTGAGCCTGGTTCAGCACATGCCGGAACTCAAGGCCAGTGGCGATGTGGGCTGGGAAGATCCGGTCACCGTCAGCTCCCTGCCGTCCATGGTCTGGACCTTCATGATCCAGAGCGATGATGACTTCCTGCCCAGGTCGGTGTTTTTCGCGCTGCCGGTGCTGTTGCTGGGTGTGATCGTGTCGACGGTGCTGCGTGATCGTAGCGCCTACCGCTGGAGTGCCTTGCTGGCGATTTACGCGGTAGTGCCGCTGGTGCTGGTTTTCCTGGTGTCGTTCATTTCGCCGGTGTTTATCGAACGCTACGTGACGGCCTACGCGCTGGGGTTGCCGCTGATCATGGCCCTGAGCATCGATGGCCTGAAAAAAGGGTCTCGGGTGCTGGCCCTGGCATTTCTCATGCTGTTTATCGGCATTGAAGGGGTGGGCCTGAAAAACAACGCGACGGTCGATCCAAATGACCAGCTCAATGTGACGGTGGAGTTCATCAACCAGCATTACGAGCCGGGTGATCAGGTCGTCATCAGCGATCTGCTCTGGTACATGCCGTACGTCTACTACGATCGCACCGTCGTCCAGCCACGGCTCTTTACTCCGCCCTTGGCCAATGGCGCGTCCAGTCGCCCGAATGCCTACGGTTTCGGTACGCTGGTAGAGGAAGCCGCCGACAAGATTTACCTCGATCGGCTCACCGATCTGCCGCCCGAAACGCACCGTGTGTGGTTGTTCAGCACTGCTGACCAACCCGACGAGTTCGCACCATTGCCCGCCGATTGGCAGAAGATCAGCGAAAAAGTCGCCGGCAATGCGCGGGCACGGTTGTTTGTCATCAACAGCCCTAAAAAATAACCTGTAAATCTGTAGGAGCGGGGGGCGCCCAGCTCTTGCCCGCGATGGGCGCGCCGCGGTGCTTCAGGCATACCGCGTCATCGTTCATCGCGGGCAAGCCTTGCTCCTACGGACGTGATCGATACTTACGGTCATCCGCCGGAAAGCTGGCGCCACAAACGACGGTATTTGCAGTCAGATGCCGGCTTAAACGTTTCACTCTGTCCACTTTCGTTACAACCACACCTTCTGCAAGGTTTTTGCTCCGATTTGATATCAAAAGCCCACTAGTCGGATCCAGAATCGTAGGCTACGCTTTGTCTTACAAATGGACTTCCGACTACGGTGAAGGGATGCAGCAGTTCCACTTTATCTCCGGTTTGCCGCGCTCAGGCTCGACCCTGCTTTCTGCGATTCTGTTGCAGAACCCGCGTTTTCACGCCGGTATGACCAGCCCCGTCGGATCGCTGTTCACCAGCATCCTGGAGCAATGCAGTGCCGGCAGCGAATTTGGCGCGGTGATCGACACCCCGCTGCGCCGTCGTCTATTGCGCGGTCTGTTCGACTCCTTCTATGCCGATCAGGCAGATACCCCCGTTATCTTCGATACCAATCGCCAATGGTGCTCGCGTCAGCCTGCGCTACGGGAACTGTTTCCCAAGGCCAAAACCATTGCCTGCGTGCGCAATGTCGCCTGGGTGATGGACAGCCTCGAACGTCTGTACCGCGCCAATCCGTTCGAGAACACCAAGCTGTTCAATGACGAAATCGAGCGCAATACCGTTTACAGCCGTTGCGAAACCCTGGCCCAGCGCAATCGTCTGGTGGGCTTTGCCTGGACCGCGCTGAAAGAGGCCTATTACGGCGAAAACGCCGACTCGCTGCTGATCGTCGATTACGACCTGCTGAGCCAGGCCCCTGACCGGGTCATGCGGTTGATCTACGATTTCATCGGCGAACCCTGGTTCGAGCACGATTTCAACAACCTCGCCTATGACGCGCCGGAATTCGACCAGGCGCTCGGGGTATCGGGGCTGCACAAGGTCAAACGCTCGGTCGCACTGGAGCCTCGGCGCACGATCCTGCCGCCGGACCTGTTCGACAAATACGCAGAGTTGTCCTTTTGGCACGATGGCTCAGCCAGCGCTGCCAATGTTATTCGTATGAAAGCCGACGCCGCGATCAGTTGATCACGGCGTTTTTTATTTGCGCAGTCATAAAAGTTCGAGTCCGGGTGAGCAGCATGTGGTGGAGCAAAGGCAAGTCGCAGATCACGGAGGGCGCACGCGTCCTGGCATCGCCAATGATCATGTCCCTGGAACCGCGAATGCTGTTCGACGGCGCAGTGGCGGCCACGGTTGCCGATACCGCCGCCCAAGCTGACAGCCATGCCACGGCGGACGCTGCCAAGGCACCGGTTGCCGACCACCCGGTGGCCAGCAAGGACACCCACGGCCAGACGGACAACACGTCAGCGGCTACGCCCGCGCCTGCTGCGACACCCACCGCCGTACCCGGCCAGAGCGTGGTGTTCGTCGACTCGCGCATCAAGGACGCCGATAGCCTGCTCAAAGGCGTGGCACCTGGCACCCAGGTGGTCCAGCTCGACCCGACCAAGGACGGCTTGCAACAGATCGCCGATTATCTGGATACCCATCACGGCGTGAGTACCGTGGAAATCATTGCCCACGGCAACAGTGGCGACTTGTGGCTGGGCGACACTTACCTGTCGGCCGATAATGTGGCGGCTCGCAGCGCGGTGCTGGCCGAGATCGGCAAGGACATGAACGTCGGCGGTGACATTCTGATCTACGCCTGTAACACCGCCGCAGGTGACAAGGGCATCAGCTTTGTCGACTCGCTGGCGCAACTGACCGGGCGCGATATCGCCGCGTCGAACAACCGTACCGGTGTGAGCGGTGACTGGGATCTGGAAATCGCCACCGGCACCATCGAGAGCCATAACGTGCTGTCGGCCCAGTCCATGGCCGCGTATCAGTACAGCCTGGCGACCCTGACGGTCACCAACAACGGTGACAGTGGGGTTGGCTCATTGCGTCAGGCGCTGAGCGATGCCGTGGGGGGGGACACGGTGACGTTCAGCACCACCATGACGGTCAATCTGAACGCGCAACTGACCATTACCAAGAACGTCACGCTGGAAGGTGACCTGAACCATGACGGTATTGCCGATGTGACCCTCAACGGTCAGTACAAGACCCGGGTGGTTCAGGTCGCTTCCGGGGTCACTGCGACCTTCGACGGGCTGATCATCAAGCAAGGCCTGGTGGCCGGCAATGGTGCTGCCGCCGGTACGGACGGCACGGCGTCCATGGGCGGCGGTATTTTCAATGCCGGCAACCTGACCCTCAAGAACGTCACCGTGACCAGCAACGCCGCTTCGGGCGGCGGTGGCGGTGGCGGGGTTACCTCACCTTACGTCGGTGGCGCGGTCGGTGGCGGTGGCGGCGGTGGCGGTGCATTGGGCGGGCAAGCCGGCGGTCATGGTGGTACCTCCGGTTTCGGTACGGGTGTTTACGGCGGTTCGAGTGGTAGTGCCAACACGGGCGGTAACGGTGGCGGCTACAACCCCAACTACATGGGCGGTCGCGGCGGTAGCAGCAGCGGTGGCGCGGGCGGCGTGGGGGCTGCCAACTACAGCAACGGTGGCGCGGGCGGTACGGCGAACAACGGCACGATTTCCATCGGCGGTGGCGGTGGCGGCTCCGGTTGGGACAAGCCCGGCAGGGCCGGGGCATCGGCTGCCGGTGGTATTTACAACGCCAGTAGCGGCACCCTGACGGTCATTGGCACCTCGGTGATTTCCGGCAACATCGCCGCCGGTGGTGGCGGTGGCGGCGGTGGTGGCCTGGGCGGTTCCGCCGACTCCGGTGGTGCGGCCGGTAAAGGCGTCGGTGCGATCTGGAACAAAGGTACGGTACTGATGACCGCCGCCAACTTTGCGGCGTTGTCCGGTAACGTCGGTGGCAGCGGCTCCGGCGGTCCGGCACTGGGCGGCGGTAGTACCGGTGCCAGCGTGGCGGCTGTGAACAATATCTTCAACGACGGCGGCACCGTGAACACCGCCTATGCACCGGCACCGAGCGCTACCATCGTGGTGGCGAACAGCGCCCTGCACATCGGCCAGACTTCGCTGGTGACCTTTACCTTCACTGAGGCAGTGACCGGTTTCACCAACGCCGACCTGACGATTGCCAACGGCACGCTGAGCGCGGTGAGCAGCAGTGATGGCGGGGTGACCTGGACGGCGACGCTCACCCCGACCAACGCCATTACTGACACCACTAACCTGATCACCCTGGATAACACCGGGGTCCAGGGTGTGTCGCTGGGCACAGTCGGTGTTGGCACCAGCACGTCCAACAATTACGCCATCGACACCGTACGGCCGACGGCGACCATCGTGTTCACCGATACCGCACTGAAAATCGGCGACACCTCACTGGTCACCTTCACGTTCTCTGAAGCGGTGACCGGCTTCACCAACGCCGACCTGACGATTGTCAACGGCACGCTGACGGCGGTCAGCAGCAGTGATGGCGGCACCACCTGGACCGGGACCTTCACCCCGACCGCGAGCATCACCGACACCACTAACGTGATCACGCTCGACAACACAGGGATCGCCGATCTGGCCGGTAATGCGGGCAGCGGCACCACCGATTCGAACAACTATGCCATCGACACCGTGCGCCCGACCGCAACCATCGTGGTGGCTGACACTACCCTCACGGCCGGCGAAACATCGCTGGTAACCATCACCTTCTCCGAAGCAGTGAGCGGCTTCACCAATGCCGACCTGAGCATCGCCAATGGCACCTTGAGCGCGGTGAGCAGCAGCGATGGCGGGATCACCTGGACCGCAACGTTCACCCCGACCGACGGGGTGTCGGATGCCACCAACCTGATCACCCTGACCAACAACGGTGTCAGTGACCTGGCGGGCAACGCGGGCAGCGGCACCACCGATTCGGGCAATTACGTGATCAACACCGCGCACCCGACCGCGACCATCGTGGTCGCGGACAACGTTTTGGCAATTGGTGAAACATCGCTGGTGACCATCACCTTCAGCGAGGCGGTGACCGGCTTCACCAACGCCGACCTGGCGATTGCCAACGGTACGCTGACCGCGGTCAGCAGCAGCGATGGCGGCATCACCTGGACGGCGACCTTTACCCCGACCAACGCCATTACCGACGCCACCAACCTGATCACCCTGGACAATACCGGTGTGCAAAACGCGGTGGGCAACGTCGGCCTGGGCACCACCGATTCCAACAACTACGCTATCGACACCGTGCGGCCGACGGCGACTATCGTGGTCTCGGACAACGCCCTGAAAATCGGTGACACCTCGCTGGTGACCATCACCTTCAGCGAGGCGGTGAGCGGTTTCACCAACGCCGACCTGACGATTACCAACGGTACGCTGACCGCCGTCAGCAGCAGTGACGGCGGCATCACCTGGACGGCGACCTTTACGCCGAGCGCCAGCACCACTGACGCGACCAACCTGATCACCCTGGACAACACCGGGATCGCCGATCTGGCCGGCAACGCCGGTAGCGGGACCACCGACTCGAACAACTATGCGATCGACACCGTGCGCCCGACCGCGACCATCGTGGTCGCGGACAGCGCGTTGAAAATCGGCGACACCTCGCTGGTGACCATCACCTTCAGCGAGGCGGTGACCGGTTTCACCAACGCCGACCTGACGATTGCCAACGGTACACTGACCGCTGTCAGCAGCAGTGATGGCGGGATCACCTGGACCGCGACCTTTACGCCGAGCGCCAGCACCACTGACGCGACCAACCTGATCACCCTGGCCAATACCGGAATCGCCGATCTGTCGGGTAATGCGGGCACAGGTACGACAGATTCGAACAACTATGCCATCGACACCGCGCGCCCGACCGCGACCATCGTGGTGGCCGACAACGCGCTGAAGATTGGCGACACCTCACTGGTGACCATCACCTTCAGCGAGGCGGTGACTGGCTTCACCAACGCTGACCTGACCATTACCAACGGCACGTTGACCGCCGTGAGCAGCGGCGATGGTGGTATCACCTGGACGGCGACCTTTACCCCGAACGCCAGCACCACCGATGCGACCAACCTGATCAGTCTGGACAACACCGGGATCACCGATCTGGCCGGTAATGCGGGTAGCGGCACCACCGACTCGAACAACTACGCCATCGACACCCAACGTCCGACGGCAACCATCGTGGTGACAGACACCGCGCTGGGGATCGGCCAGACTTCGTTGGTGACCATCACCTTCTCCGAAGCAGTGACCGGTTTTACCAACGCCGACCTGACGATCGACAACGGTACGTTGAGCGCCGTGAGCAGCAGCGATGGCGGCGTGACCTGGACCGCCACCCTGACGCCGGTGAACGGCGTCACCCACAGCGGCAACGTGATCACCCTGGACAACACCGGGATTGCCGACCTGGCCGGCAACGCCGGTACCGCGACCACCGATTCCAATACTTACGCTATCGAYAGYCAGCGCCCGACCGCGACCATTGTGSTGGCCGACCCGACGCTGGCCGCCGGTGAAACCTCGCTGGTGACCATCACCTTCTCCGAGGCGGTGACCGGTTTCACCAACGCCGACCTGACGATTCCCAACGGCACGCTGAGCGCAGTCAGCAGCAGTGATGGCGGCATCACCTGGACCGCCACCTTTACCCCGACTGCGGGCATAAAAGACACCACCAACCTGATCACCCTGGCCAACGCCGGCGTGGCCGACCTGGCCGGCAATGCCGGTAGCGGCACCACCGATTCCGCCAACTTCACCATCGACACCGTGCGTCCGACGGCGACCATCATCGTTGCCGACAACGCGCTGAAGATTGGCGACACCTCGCTGGTGACCATCACCTTCTCCGAGGCGGTCAGCGGTTTCACCAA
>NZ_JBFTNH010000033.1:0-27458 GCF_056397385.1 Pseudomonas sp. 05N36
ATCGTCGGCCTTGCCGATGAATTCCTTATTGGCGCTTTTGGGTAGAAGGGGTGGGACGAAGTCTCCCACGGTCTGTACTGGCTAGAGTCAGAATCGGGCTTTTAGTCCCACCCACCCCTTCAAGTCTAAACATACAAGCGGGCTTGCTCCCACAGGGGAGGATGCGTCAGATGTGGAAGTAACCCACGCAGGAATCGAACGGCAGGCGCTTGAGTTCGATCTTGTTCAGGTCGAACACTTCGCGCAGGGCTTTGGTTTCGCCCGGGAAGTTGCGGTAGGCGACTTCGTCCAATACCACGATGGCGCCTTTTGGCATGTACGGCAGGAAGGTTTCCAGCGCTACCTTGGTCGACTCATACAGGTCGGTGTCGAGGATCAGCATCGCCACGACCAGGTCCGGACGGGTCTTGACCCACTCCGGCGCGGTCTTGCAGATATCGCCCTTGACCAGTTCGCAACGCGGGATGCGGTTGACCGGACGCAGCAGGTCGTTGGCGTCGATCATGTCCTGGATCAGCGACTGGTCGGTGTCGGAGAACATGGTCTCGTTGACGTCGGCCGGGTCTTCGTCCTTGTTGATGCTCTGGAAGCCTTCGAAGGTGTCGAAGCCAACGATCGAACGGTTGATCGCGTAGGGTTCCAGGATCATCGACAGGTGCATGTAAAGCATCAGCGAGTTGCCCTTGTACACGCCGCACTCGATGATCGCGCCCGGGATTTCGGCGACCTTCTTGAACAGCTCCATGCGCGACAACGCAGCGGTCACGCCGATGCGGTTGGCGAACACGAAAGGGGCATCGGCCACATACTCGGCGTCGACTCGCTTGAGAACGCCAGCGCGGGTTTCGTTGTATTGGGCCTCGGCAGGCGTAATGCGACGCTTGGTCATGATTGGATTCCTTGGAAATTCGAGAAGTCGTGGGCGTGGAAATAGTCTTTGAAACCGGCGCCGACATCCGGGCACGCGCTGTCGACGTTGATCGCGCCGCGCTTGTGCTTCAGGTCGTCGAGGTGCATCAGGCGGAAATCCACGCTGAAGCGGGTGTTGTCGGTGTGGTTGGGAACGGTGCCGTGCAAGTGTGAACCGGAGAAAATCAGCATCTCACCGGTATTGCCGGCGATGCGGACTTCCGAGGCGCCGTTGATCTCTTCCTGGGGAACCGGATGCACTCGACGCTCTTCGGTGAGGTTGTCCTTGGCGCGATGGCGCTGGGTGTTGATCCATTCGGACAGGCTCCAGTCAGCCGAGGTGTTCTTCACCGGCACGTCGAAGTACGCCGGGTTGATCATCATGGTCTGCTCGGGCTCGATGGTGTGCACCGGCATCCAGGTGTTGATCTGGCAATCGACGCTGCCGTACCAGGTGTCGCGGTGCGGCTTGTAGGCGTAGCTGACGCCCGCATGCAAGTAGTTGTAGTTGGGCACGACGCGAACGCGCGGCACATCGAAAATGTAGTCCTGGGGATCAACGCCGATTTCCAGGGTGAACGCGCGGATCAGGTCCTTGGCGCGTTGGCTGTTGGTGAACTGGCCCTTGAGGCGGGTCACCAGCGCAACGAATTCTTCGACCGGCATCATGCGGTGCAGTGCCTGGTGATTGGTCTCGCCGTCGAATGCAGCGGTAATGCTCTCCTGAGCAAAGGCGCACAGCGCTTTGGCCGAGGTGAGCTCGGTGTTCAGGAAAATGTCACCTGCATAGATGGCTTCTTTGAAGTCAGCTTTCTTCTGAAGCTGATTGATGTACAGATTCACGGTTCCCCTCCTGAATGCATCGAGTCTTATAGGAGTCGGCATGAAGCTGACAAACTGAAGCCCGATTGTGTTTGCGCTGGATTATTTACGCCCAAGAACAGTGGGTTTTTGACGAAAGGCCGTTGTGGCCTTTTTACGACGCAAAAAAAATCCCGGGGGCGATTCTCCTTCCCGGGACTTTTCAATGGTGCGCAGTTTAGAACAGTTGCGTGAACAACCAGTACAAGCTCCCCGACAATATTATCGCCGCCGGCAAGGTCAGTACCCAGGCCATCAACAGGTTGCGGATGGTCTTCATCTGCAAGCCACCGCCGTTGGCCACCATGGTTCCGGCCACGCCGCTGGACAGCACGTGAGTGGTCGATACCGGCAAGCCGAACATGTCCGCCGCGCCAATGGTCAGCATCGCCACGGTTTCTGCCGAGGCGCCCTGGGCGTAGGTCATGTGGGTCTTGCCGATCTTTTCACCGACCGTGACCACAATGCGTTTCCAGCCGACCATGGTGCCCAGGCCCAGCGCAATCGCCACGGCGATTTTCACCCACAGCGGAATGAAGCGCGTGGCGTTGTCGATCTGCTGTTTGAACAATTGCAGTTTGCCCGTGGTGTCGGCATCGAAGTCGCCGACCTTGTTCTTGTCCATCAGGCGAATGGTTTCGCTGGTCAGGTACATGTCGTTACGCACGTTGCCCATGGCTTGCGCCGGAACGTTGGCGAGCGATCCGTAACCTTTCACTTCGTTGCCGATGTTGCCCGCCAGGGCAGCGAGGGCGGGGATCAGTTGCGGTGTCGCTTCCTTGCTGCGCACGTATTCGGACAGCACGGGGCGCGGGTCGGTCGGTGCCGGTGCCGGAGCACTTCTGACCAACGCTTGTTGGGTTACTTCAGCCACGGCGGCGAATTGCAACGCCTGGTCGGCCGGCATGGTGCGGTTCAGCGCATAGGCCATCGGCAGGGTGCCGACCAGAATCAGCATGATCAGGCCCATGCCTTTTTGGCCATCGTTGGAGCCGTGGGCGAAGGACACGCCAGTGCAGGTCAGGATCAGCATCCCGCGAATCCACCACGGTGGTGGGGTATTGCCTTTCGGTGCTTTGTACAACGCGCGGTTTTTGACGAAGATGCGCAACGCCAGCAGCAACAGCGCGGCAAATGCGAAGCCGATCAGCGGCGACAGCAGCAACGCGTAACCGACCTTGGTGGCTTGCGCCCAGTCGATGCCGCTGGTGCCATCGCGTCCGTGCATCAACGCATTGGCGACGCCGACGCCGATGATCGAGCCGATCAAGGTATGGGATGACGAAGCCGGCAAGCCCAGCCACCAGGTGCCGAGGTTCCACAGGATTGCCGCGATCAGCAGGGCGAAGATCATCGAGAAACCGGCAGATGAACCGACTTGCAGAATCAGCTCCACGGGCAGCAAGGCGATGATGCCGAACGCTACGGCGCCGCTGGACAGCAACACCCCGAGGAAGTTGAAGCACCCTGACCAGACCACCGCGAAATGTGGCGGTAGGGAGTGGGTGTAGATCACCGTCGCCACGGCGTTGGCGGTGTCGTGGAAACCGTTGACGAACTCAAAACCCAAGGCGATCAACAGCGCGACACCGAGCAGCAGAAATGGCGTCCAGGTGGTGACCGTGGTGCCGAGGTCATGCATGTCGTGCATCAGGCTGTAGGCGGTGAACAGCAGCCCCATGGCCAGCACCGCGAAAAACACCACGGCGGTCAATACACCGGGTTTTTTATCGAGCTGCGGGCTGGTGTTGCTGGTGGAGGTGTTGGAGGCGGCGGTCAAGGAAGGCGTAGCCATGGCCGGACAATCCTGTGTCAGGGAGGAGTGCCGGTCATGATCGTTGCCGAATGTTACAACGAGACTGCTTTGGGTCAGTGTTTGGGCTTTTGTCGTTCCATTGATCTGGATCCCTCGCACAGTGATCGGCCAGCTGCTACGAGGGCAGGATTGATGTGGGACGGATCAATAATCCACCCGCTTGCGAAACGCCCAGCGTCCAGCAAGCACGGTGAACGTCGCGACCAGTGCCACCAGAATCCAGAACCCTTCCGGGTCGCCGGCAAGGGGAATCCCGCCGACGTTCATGCCGAAGAAACCGGCAATGATGTTGATCGGCAGCGCCAGCACCGTGACCACGGTCAGGGTGAACAGCGTTCGGTTGCTTTGCTCGTTGAGGTTGGCGGCGATCTCTTCCTGCAACAGCTTGATCCGCTCGCCGAGCGCCGTGAGGTCGTTGATGATCAGCGCGAACTCCTCGGTGGATTTGCGCAGCTCCTTGACGTCGTCCTTTTGCAACCATTGCGGCGGACGGTTGAGCAGACGCAGCAGCGAACCCGGCTCCAGTGCCAGCAGCCGTTGCAAGCGCACCAGCACTCGACGATTGGCGCCCAGTTCGGCACGGTTGGTGGACAGTCGCGATGACAGCAACTCGTCCTCGATCTGGTCGACACTCTGGCTGGTCTTGCGCACGATCTGCGTCAGCACTTCGCCCTGGTCGCGCAGCAAATGCACGAGCAGTTCCAGTGGCGAACGAAAGCATTCGCCGGCCTTGACCGAGGAGCGCAGCTTGTCCACCGAGTGCAGGGGTTGCAGGCGTGCGCTGATGATCAACCGGCTGCGGGCGCAGACCCAAAGGGTCGAGACGTCTGACGACACCATGCTGCTGAGGTTGAACACCACGTCGTTGACCACCGCCAGCAGCGCCGAATCGACGTGCTCGATGCGCGTCGAACGCGAGCCTTCATGCAAGGCTTCGAAGAACTCCTCCGGCAACTCCAGGTGCGCTTTCATCCAGCGCTCGCACGCGGCATGGGCGAGGTTCAGGTGCAGCCAGAGGAACTCGTCCTCGGCGCCCGGTTGTTGCAGCAGCTGCAGCGCCTTGGCCGAATCGATCTCGCGGCCGCGTTCGCCGGGACGAAAGCTGAAACCGTAGAGCAGGCCGAACAGGTCGGAATCGCGGTGGCGTTGATCGATGCTGTGGTTCATGGAGTCTCGCTGAAGGGAGGCGCCTGTCGTACGTTTCACAGGCTCACATGAGCGGCATCATGGCAACGCTGCTTGACGGTTTTGTGACAGTTTGGTGGCCCGCGTAATAGAGCCTTTACCAGTGGTCGGATTGGCTTCAAGAAACCGTGGCGCATGCCGATGACAGCTAGGTTGGCTCAGGCACTTTGGTGTCCGGCCGAATGTTGTCGACAGGGAGGTCCGGACATCTCGCATGCCCTACCGGTGCGAGCCTTATCCCTGTCATGAGTATCACTCGATGTTTTTGCAAAAATCCCTGAGAGCGCAAATTCTCGCACTGCTGGGCGGCAGCCTGATCGCGATGTTGCTGATTGCCCTGGCCTGTTTTCACTTACTCTCCAGCGGGGTGCAGGACTACCGCAACCTCATCGAAGGCCCGTTACGTACCTCGCAACTGATTGACGAAGCCAACCTGCAATTCAAGGCTCAGGTTCAGGAATGGAAGAACGTCCTGTTGCGCGGCAAGCAACCGGCTGAGCTGGACAAGTACTGGAAACAGTTCGAGGACCGTCAGGGCGACGTACAGAACATTCTCGGTGAATTGACCCGCCAACCGGGCATCGATGCCTCACTTAAAGCCCGCCTTGAAAGCCTGCGGGATGCGCACCGGGTGCTTGGCGGCGCGTATCAAAAAGGTCGAGAGGCTTATCTGGCAGCCGGCGGTGATTCCTCGGCAGGTGATAACGCGGTCAAAGGCGTGGACCGTGCCACCAGTGAACAGATGAGCGAACTGGTCAACGAGTTGCGTAAGCAGGGCAGGGAGCAATCGACGTTGATCAGCGCCAGTGCCGATCACACCGTGCTGCTGGGTATCCTGGTAATGCTGGTTTCGGGTCTGTTGATTGGCTTGCTCAGCCTGTGGCTGGTCAACCGCAATCTGGTGGAACCGATCCGCAAGCTGATCGAATACGTCGCGCACCTGAGCCAGGGCCGCTTTGCCGAGCGGGTGGCGAGTGATCGTCAGGATGAGTTGGGCAAGCTGGCGGTCGCGGCCAACACGCTGCGCGATTTCCTTGCCGAGACTTTCAGTCGCTTGCAGCGCAGCGCCTCGGATCTGGACAGCGCCAGCGGTGAGCTGAACTCGATTGCGACCTTGATGGCCCACGGCACCAGCGAACAGTTCAACCGCACGGATCAAGTCGCCACGGCAATGAACGAAATGTCCGCCACCGCCCAGGAAGTTGCCCGTCATGCGGCCGACGCGGCACGGGCCGCCGATGATGCCGACCAGTCGGCACAACAGGGCGAGAAGGTCATGCAGGGCACGATTCACACCATCACCCAAATGCGCGGTGAAATTGCCAACACTGCGACGGTCATCCGCCAGCTGGAAACCGACAGCGGGCGCATCGGCAAGGTGCTGGAAGTGATTCGCGGCATTGCCGAGCAAACCAACTTGCTGGCATTGAACGCCGCTATCGAAGCCGCTCGAGCCGGTGAAGCCGGACGCGGGTTCGCCGTAGTCGCCGATGAAGTCCGCAGCCTGGCCCAGCGCACGGCGGCGTCGATCATCGAAATCAACCAGATCATCCAGAGCGTACAGACCGGCGCAGTAGACGCGGCCCAGGCCATCGAAAGCGGTCAGTCGCGCAGCGAGGAGAGCGTTGAGCAGGTCACTCAGGCCGGGGCCATGCTCGAGCGCATTACCGCGTCGGTGGAGGCGATTCGCGACATGAACCGCCAGATCGCCACCGCCGCTGAAGAACAGACCTCGGTGGCCGAAGACATTTCGCGCAACCTGACCGAGATCACCAGCATCGCCAGTACCAACCTGGACAACGTGCAGCGCACTGAAGCGGCGAGCAACAACCTGCACGGGTTGTCGGGGCAATTGAGCGCGGTGACGGCGCGTCTCGGCGCCTAGCCAACGCCAATGTGTATCGGCACGCTAACCGTGTCGGTACACGATTGATCTCAAGTGTGGGTGTTGCGCGTCGATGATTCGGTTATCCCTAACCTCATCGAAGGAAACGCCCATGGTCAGCCTCACATCGGTCTCGATCAATCAGACTCTGTCCACGACCTCCAGCAAGACGGCCATCAGTGACAGCGCCAATACCGACACCACACAAAGCAGCACCGCGACGGGAAGTTCGACGACCGACAGCGGCAAAGTTGCAGCCGGTGGTGGCGCATCTGCGTCGGGTGGCAGCAGTTCGAGCAGCAGTAGCAGTGAGTCGGATACGGTAAAAGAGCTGCGCAAGCAGATCGCCGAATTGCAAAAGCAATTGCAGGAGCAAATGCAACAACTGCAAGCCGCTCAGGCCAGTCAGGAAAGTGCGGATGCCAAAGCGGCGAAAGTCGCCGCCGCCCAGTCACAGATCGCAACCACCTCGGGTTCGTTGGAGACCGCTACGGCGGCATTGACGCAAGCGCTGCAAGCGTCAGGCAGCAGCACGTCGGGGTCGTTGGTCAGTACGACGGCGTAACAGCGCAGCGGTGTTGCCGGTCATAACCATCAGATGCAAAAAAGCCGCACGACCTCAAGGGTGTACGGCTTCTGTGTCGGTTCGATTTACTTGTCTTGCGTGTTGCTCAGCACTTTGCCGGTTTTGGCGTCGAGCTTCACATCCCACTCAACGTTCTTCGCGTCGCGGATTTCAACCTTGTACTCATAAGCACTGGTTTTGGCATTGTGCTCCAGCTCGGTGTCGGTGATGTTCGCGACCGTGCTGCCAGGGTGCTCGGCCAGCGCGGCCTGATTGAGTTTCTGCATGTCCATCACGGTGCCGTCCTTGAGCAGACCCGGGATCAGGTCCGGGCGCACATCGGCCATGGCGAAACCGGCCGTCAGGGTCAGGGCCGCGGCGGTGAACAGGGCAGTCAACGTCTTCATGGGGTCATTCCTTGGGTGAGCTGTTTAAGTGGCGTCAGGTTAGCCAGCGCAACTTAATTCATCCTTAACATCGCCCGGTGTCTGGTCGTTCCCGCGCAGATCATCACGAGACTGCGCGCTGCTGAACACTGCCAAACCTGTAGCAGCAGGCTGCGCCAGCTGCTACGGGGGATTACGTGGCCCCTCTGGTTTTGCCGTACCACCCGTGACGCTCCCTCTCAGGAGCGATCAATAGCGGGTGGCCACTCAGAAGCCGTTGTTCTCAAGCAACTGCGCAACGCTGCCTGCTGCCGGGCGCTTGTAGTACTTGAGCAGTTCGCTGGCACGGTTGGTGAAGATGCCATCGACGCCGGCGTCCATGACCTTCTTGTAGTCCACCGCATCGTCGATGGTGTAGACGTGCACCAACATGCCTTTGTCGTGGGTGTACTGGTTCATCCACGGTTGCACCAGGTCCGAATAGCTTTGATCGCCGCCGTTGGTCAGCGCTGCCGAAGGGCCCGTGCCGATGGCGCCCTGAGACTTCGCGTAGTCGACCCATTGCTCGAATTCGGCTTTGTCCTTGGGTTCCTGTTTGGCGTAGTAGGTGGCTTTATCCTTGTCGCCGGATTCGGCGAAGGTCACCTTCGACTTGGGCTCGATGCTGCCTTCGCCCACCCACAGCAGGAGAATCTTCGGCACTTGCGGCATTTCTTTTTGCAGCAGTTCAAGGCTGCTCTTCTCGAAGGTTTGCAGGATCACTTTGCCTTTACCCTGGCCGACGCTCAGTTCACTTTTAGCCAGTTTGGAACCCGCCGGGCTCAACCAGCCACGGTCTTGAAGCTTGTCCTTGAGGTCGCGCTCGATGCCGGGAAACTGCTTTGGCTCTTTGGTTTCGATGTAAAGCCCTGGCTTGTGCAGCGGGTTGCCTTCGGCGATATCGATGATTTCGTCGAGGGTCAGGATTTTCAGGCCGGCGTAACTGGCGCGTGCGCGATCCGGGTGAGCGGTGTTGAACCAGCTGCCGGCATCCAGGGTTTTAAGTTCGGCGATGGTGAACGCATTGGCCGGGCTGTCCTTGCGTTCAGGAAACCTGGTCGCAACGTCGGTGGTGCGTTGCAGGTTGTTGTCATGCAAGGCGAACAGCACGCCGTCCTTGCTGCGTTGCAGGTCCATTTCCAGGTAGTCGGCGCCCAGGTCGCGCGCCAGTTTGTAGGAAGCGGCAGTGGATTCCGGTGCGTCGAAAGAGGCGCCACGGTGGGCGATCACTGCCGGGTGCGGGATCCCGCTGGCGGTGGACAGAGCGGTCGGGCTCTGCTGGCTGGTCGCCTGTGCCTGGCCAAGGCCGAGCATCAGACTCAGCAACAGGGCGCTTTTGGTGTAGGTAACAGGCATTGTCGAGGTCCTTTCGTAAGAAGCGATTTCAAAGACCTATCTTTTAACAATTGAGCGCCGGATGCGCTATCGCCAAACCGACATTAACGTGTGTGAGGGGCGATTTTTCTGCGCTTTTGTGCAGCCCTTTGCAGTACGATCCACCTCGGCAAATTCCCCTCCAGAGGGAAATCCCGAAACATCCGTTATCCCGCCCTCTGCGTGTAAACCATCGTTCAGCCGTCCTTCGGGACGCATCCGTGAGGTTTACCATGCGCATCACGTCCGAACTTATCTGCCTGGCCGCCGACCAGCTCAAAGGCTTCGTCGGTTTCAATCGCAAGACCGCCCAGTACATCGTCCGCTTCAGCGAAGACGCCTTTGGCATGGACGTCGCCGACGACGCGATCATCCCCGCCAGCGAGTTCGTCTGGGTGCCTGAGGACGGTCAAGCCATGACCCTCAAGCGCGAGCTGATCCGCTTGCTGCTGAAGCAGAACATCGACGACCGGATCAACATCACTGAACCGCTGCGGGTTTATATGCGGCGCGAGGATTTACCGGAGATCAGCGCACTGCGCCGTCTGGTTCAGGCCGGTTGACGCTCGAAGGCATAAGCGCGTTCGACCTTGCATACCCGCGTGTGAAACGCTTCATACCAGGTCGAGCGCCCGCGTTCGCGGGTCGCACTGTGCTCGGCGTGTTGTTTCCAGGCGAGAATCGCCTCTTCGCTGGACCAGTAGGAAACGGTGATGCCGAGCCCGTCCTCACCCCGGGCCGACTCCACCCCGAGAAACCCTGGTTGGTCGCGGGCAAGTTCGACCATGCGCTGTGCTGCTTGCTCGTAACCCTGGTCGGCGGCGATGCGCAGTGAAGTGAAAATTACCGCGTAGTAAGGCGGCGAAGGCGTGTTGGCGATCATCTGACGTTCCTTGCGCAGGCCTGGATAAAGGCATCGACCAAGGGTGGACGGGTGCCGGTTAGTGCTGCGCGTTCTGGTTGAAACAAGGTCGCGACGAAGAACGGATGATCGCTGAGCTCCATGGCCCGTAGATCACCCGCCGAATCGTGGCCGGTGGCTCTCAGGTTGTGTGTCAGCAATTGCTCTTCGAACGCTGGATTGACGCCGTAACGGCAGTGATAGCCTTCATGAATCGCTGTGGACTCGTAGGCGTTGGCAATCAGCGAGCCTTTAACCAACCGGATGCTGTCGACGATCTCCACCAGCGAGCAGGTGAGCGGCGTGAGCACGGCGCGCGCGGCGTCTGGCGAAGTTTCACCATGCTCGGCATCGGTCCATCCCAGAACGTTGCGTGCGTATTCAAGCACCGCGTGTTGAAAACCACCGCAAGTGCCGAGGAACGGCCGCTGTTGTTCTCGGGCAAAGCGGATCGCCAATAGCGCACCGTCCATGTTGCGGTAAGGGCTGGCAGGCACGCACCAGAAGCCGTCGAAGTCAGCCAGCGGGGTGTTTGCGTCAATGTGGTCAGTGGCCAGCCACTCAATGTGCACATCGACGTCAGCGTGTTGTGCGGCCATGTTCAGCGCCAGGGGAATTGCCTGATGGGCAGTGACCTGTGGGTCGTAGTCACCGATCAGTGCAATACGCAGTTGAGGGCTCTCTTGCATGGTGTCTCCCAAGACTTGTTGATTGCTGGAGCCGACTATAGAGTGGCGTTCACGCAATCAATAGAGGCGTTTAGCCAAGTGTTCAATGCAGCAACGCACTATCAGTTGGATTACCCGGACCTCGCCTTGATTCTCGCGTTGGTGCGCGGCGGCTCTCTGGCACGGGCGGCGGCGCTATTGAAGGTCGACGTTTCGACGGTGTTTCGTGCGGTCAGGCGCCTGGAAGCGGCGTTGGGCCAGGCGCTGTTCGAGAAAAGTCGCGCCGGTTATTTGCCGACCGCCCTGGCCCGAACACTGTCCGAGCAGGCCGAACGTGCCGAGCAGGCGCTGGAAGCCGCGCGTATTGGCGTGGAGCAGGGCGGTGACGTCATCAGCGGCACCGTGCGCCTGACCTGCACCGATTCGGTGTTGCATGCGTTGCTGTTGCCGGCACTGGCGCAGTTTATGCCGGCGTACCCGGCGCTGACCCTGGAACTGAGCACCTCCAACGATTTCGCCAACCTCAGCCGCCGCGATGCCGATATCGCCTTGCGCCTGACCCGCTCACCCCCGGAGCATCTGGTTGGGCGGCGATTGGGGGCTGTGTCGTACCGGGTGTGCGCGAGTGCGGCGTATCTGAAATCGGTCGAACCGAGTGATCTGACACGGTTGAGCTGGATCGCTCCGGATGACTTTCTGCCTGACCATCCGACCGTGATCTGGCGTCGTCAGCAATTTCCCGGTGTGCTGCCGAGCTATCGCTGCAACAGCATGCACTCGGTCACCGAGTTGGTACGCGCCGGGCTTGGGATTGCCGCGTTGCCGGACTTTCTGATCGACCCCGCGCAGGGGCTGCGCCCATTGAGCGAACCCCTGCTCGGTTACGACACCAGCCTGTGGTTGCTGACTCGTCCGGACTGCCGCGCATTGCGCTCGGTGGTGACGCTGTTCGACGAGTTATCACGCCGGGTGCGATTGCCTGATCAGGAACGTTGCTGATCCTTCAGAACGTGTTGATGCATCTCCGTGGTCAGGTTTTCGATGCGTTCAGTCAGCTCTTTGGTCATTTCGGTCAGTCGGGTGTTTTGCTCAAGCAACGTCAGTAACTGTGCGGAGGTCTTCGCGGCTTGTGCTTGCCGTTCGGTATTGGCAATCGCCAAGGTCTCGCGGTGTAGCGCGTCGGCTTCGGACTGGGCTTTGTCGCGGGCGGCCTGACGGGTTTGCGCCAGCAGAATCAACGGCGCGGCGTAGGCTGCTTGCAGGCTGAACGCGAGATTGAGGAGGATGAATGGGTAGACGTCGAAGGTCGTTAACCCCGTGACGTTCAGGGCAATCCAGACCACGACGATGAGGGTTTGCGCGCCGAGGAAGGTCGGGGTGCCGAAGAAGCGTGCAAAGGCTTCGGCCTTCAATGCGAAAGTGTCATTGCCGAACGTCGATGCCAGATGAGCGTGCGGCCGGTGGAAGCGCAAGTGATCGATGGGGGCGGCGGGATCTTTTTCTTCGGGCTTGGTTGAATTCATGATGCTCTCTGCAATGCCATGGGACTGAGGCTCACTATAACCCCCACAGCTTCCAGCGCCCGAGTCGCTTTGAAACACTTTGTAGTGTTTTATTCAGCGCTTCGGTCCAGCGGATAAACACGTGAATAGTGTCATTTGTTCCATGTGTCCTTTTGCGTGTCCTTCATGCCTGCCGTTGATAGCAGGCCAGAAACATGTCCAGCGTCGACTCTACAACCGTCGTCTGCATCTCGGATGACAGTGGTGGACAGTTCAGGGAGATCTGTGGCCAGAAGGCAAATGCCTTGAGCATTCCCTGCACTTGCTGGGCAGCAAAGGCCGGGTCTACAGGCTTGAGTCGACCGTCAGCCTGAGCCGCGCGGATCCAGGTGGTCAGCCCTTCTTCACGTTCGCCAATGCGCTCGACCATGTCCTGGACCCGTTCTGGCGAATGGATGGTGGCGGCGATGACAACTCGTGCCAGATCAAGGAAATTGGTGTCCCCCAGCAGCTGCAATTTGCAGTGCAGCAGTTGGCCCAACTGCTCGCGCAGTGGCAGGTCTGTGCGATAGCAGTTGTCCTGATGAGCGGTGACGTTGGCCCACAATCGTTGCAGGATTTCAGCCCACAGCTCTTCTTTGCTGGGGAAGTGGTTGTACACCGTGCGCTTCGACACACCCGCAGTGGCGGCAATCTTGTCCATGCTGGTGATGTCGAACCCGTTGGCACGGAACTCGGCAATCGCCGCCTGAACAATGGCTTCACGTTTACGGTCGGTGAGGCGCTGTGGAGCTGTCATAAATACGCTTCGGCAGAGAAAAGGAAGAATTACACTCGGCAGTTTACTTGCTCACGGCTTTGTTGCAATCTTGAAACTACACTGTGCAGTGTAGTTGAACGGTTGAAAAGTAGGGTTTGCGGCTGACGCGTGCGTGCATTGGCCATTTATCGTCCGAAAAAGAAACGCCGCACCTCGTCGGTTTTCTGGAGTCACTCAAACATGGCCACTTTCTCTTACCAGGCGGATAGCGCCACTGAACTGAAAACGTCCCGTCAAGAGCAGGGGCAATACCAAAATCATGCGGCCGTACCGGGGCAAGGCTTTCGCAAGACCCTGCAGATTTTCTGGAACATGATTTTCCACAAGCCGAATAACACGCGACCGACCGGTGTTATTCCGGTTCAAGCGCTGACTCTCGAACAGCTTCTCGACGCACCGAACCACAGCGTATTCCGCCTGGGGCATTCCACTGTGCTGCTGAAACTGCGCGACAAATTCTGGCTGACCGACCCGGTCTTCGCTGATCGCGCATCACCGGTGCAGTGGGCCGGCCCCAAGCGCTTCCATCAACCACCGATCAGCCTCGAGGCGTTGCCACCGATTGAAGCGGTAATTCTGTCCCATGACCATTACGACCACCTCGATCGTCAGTCGATTCTCAAGCTGGCGGACAAAACCAGGCACTTTCTCGCGCCGTTGGGTGTGGGTGAGACGCTGATCAAATGGGGCGTCGATGCGAGCAAAGTGCGTCAACTGGATTGGTGGGAAGGCACTCAGATCGAGGGGATTCATTTCATTGCCACGCCTTCGCAGCACTTTTCCGGTCGCGGGCTGTTCGATGGCAACAGCACGCTCTGGGCCTCGTGGGTGATGATTGATGGTGGCAAACGGATTTTTTTCAGTGGTGATACCGGTTACTTCGACGGTTTCAAAGCGATCGGCGAACAGTTCGGCCCCTTCGATCTGACCCTGATGGAAACCGGCGCGTACAACGTCGACTGGCCGCACATTCACATGCAACCAGAAGAAACCCTGCAAGCCCACATCGACCTCAAGGGCCGTTGGCTGCTACCGATTCACAACGGCACCTTCGACCTGTCGATGCACGCTTGGCATGAACCCTTCGACCGCATCTTGGCCTTGGCCTGGGAGCGCAGTGTTTCCATCACCACACCACAAATGGGCGAAGCGTTCAGCCTTGGCCAGCCGCAGCGTGGGGAGGCCTGGTGGCTGGAAGTTGAAGAGACGACCGTTCAGTTGATCGTTAATAGCTAGGGACGTACGCCTATTCCACGGATTGTTCTGCGCAGATGCTGGTACAGCAGACTCTGCCAGTGTTGGGGGAAGGGAACCCCTATCAGGAGAAAACCACTTCAATTCGACCTTCGCGTCTCGATCTCGGCACTGGTTTGACGATGATCTGTACATCGCGTCCGAGCCGTGAGAGACACTCCATCATCTTGGCTTCACTGATGCCCCGAAATTTTCCGCGAAGCATTTCGGAAAGTTTTGGCTGTGATAACCCCAGGATCTCGGTGGCCTGAACTTGGGTCAGGTGACGGGCCTTTATGATTTCGCCGATTTTTGCCGCGAGCTGGGCTTTAAGGTGCATTTCGATGGTGTCTCGACTTTCTAGGTCGTCATAAATATTTCCGATGCTTCCTTCGATCTCAATCATGTCTAGATCCTTGATATATTTTTCTGGATATCACTCAATCATCGCGTAATCCGCCCGCCCCACCGGATCAGGCGTAGAGCCTCTGACGCTCATGCCTCGCCCCGGTGCAAAGCCTGGGAAGAACACCAGGCCTTCGGCTTCAAACCGGTAGGCGAGGGCCAGACGGGTGACGTCGAGCACTTCACCGCCCGCTTCAAACCGGCGGATAGCTTCAACGGTAACCCCGGATTCCCTGGAAAACTCCTCCAGCGACCAGCCCAGCATCGCACGGGCTTGTGCGCTGTGTGCGGGGGTGAATTGGAAAAGGGCGATACGTTCCAGGGTGATTTTCATCGCAAGAGAGGCCATGGTTTTCTCCGGGTTCGAAATGGGTTATTCAATGAGTACTGTGTTTTTGTACAGTTGTTTTCAGCCCGGATCAAACTCAATTTTTTGATTGGTTCTACGTCGCCTCCAGCCCCGGCACCTCGCGAATAATGAAGTGATCCAGATTCTCGATATCACCACTGAACACCCCGAACGTCTGCTCGGGGTTTTTCTTGCTCGGCACCTGCTTCAACTCCGGGGTCACACCATAGAAGAAGCAATAAAGCTCCCGCTCACTGCCGATGGCGCCCTTTATTTCCTCGAGGAAGGCTTTGCGCTTGCGGTAGTTCTCGATCAGGTTTTTGCTCAGGTAGACGTTCACCGAGTAGGGCTTCTTGTCGAGCCAGACCTTCTTCTCGAAATCGATGCGGAAGCTGGTGTTGTAGTCCTTGATCGCCTTGATCTTGCCCCAGTAAATCAGCCCCTTGTTGTCCTGCAGGTATTCGATTTTCTTGAAGAACGCGCTGTAGGACGTGGTGTGCTCGCCAATCTTCAGCGGCATGCGTTTGAGCAGGTCCTTGTTATCGAAATTCGATACGAAGCACTCCACCGGGTGGGCGAAGACGCTGGTCTTGTCCGGTGCCGACTCGCGAGTCGGGTGCTCGGTAGTGCTGGTCGTGGCAGAAGGTTGTGGCTGTTCCCGAGGCGCATCGACATCCGGCAGTGGGGTGGACGGCTTGCGCACATACTGACGCCGGGTCAGCAGCAGTTCTGACGGAAAGTGCTCCTCTGGCCCGTCGTCCGTTTCTGCACCTTCTGACGCCGGTGCTCTGAGGCTGACATAAGGGCAGCCCTCGATATGCCGGGTGCCGGGCAGGTTCTTGAAGTGCGGTGTGCGGATGTAATTGACGTTTTTCGCGTTGAACGTCCCCAGCCCATTCGCCTCGTCGAACGCCGTGCGACAGTCGTCGTTGGGGCACTGGAAGCGCTCCTTGGCCGAGTCGAAGTCCATGGTCTCGTCGAAGTTCAGATCGCGCACGTCATAGATCGACAGCTTGTCGTCGAGGCTGATGCAGTAGGCGGTGTCGAATTTCATGCGCGCTCGGGTCCTTGAGAGGTAGGTGGCGTATTAATAGCGGGTGGCGCGTGATGGCGCACCTGTTGATTCACGTTTGTCGCATCAACGCCCTCTGCAATTGGACAAGACCCCATAGCCTGACTAGCGTTGTCAGATGGCGCGTTGGGCTCCATGCCTCAGACTGAGGCGCCGTTGCGGGCTGACTATCTGTTGCATCTACAAGGAGGTAAGGATGTTTGGGTCGGTCGTTCTGGACGCGATTCTCGGGATGTTGGCGCTGTTCACGCTGCTGGGTATTTTCGTCACCACCCTCACTGAAATCATTCAATCGTTCTTCCAGAAGGTCCGGGCGAAGTACCTTTATAACGCCCTGAAGCTGTTGTTCACCGGCAAACTGAAGGGGCTGAACGACAGCGACCTGGCGTTCTTCCAGCAGGTGCTCGATCACCCGATGATCCAGTCCATGGCGCCACCCGGCAATCGCCCCAGTTACCTGGACCCGGCGATGCTGGCGCAGGTGGTGATCACGCTGCTGCTGCACAAAGACGACACCACGACCCTCGATATTCCCCTCGACGAACTCAATGCAGCCCTGACCAAGGGCATTGCGCAGGTCCCGTCCGAGCACTTGCGCCGTGCACTGTCGACGATGCTTGCGGCGGCCCAGGCCAAAGTCACCACGGCCCAGGAGCTGCTATGCGCGTTCAAGACCCGGCTGGAGCACTGGATCAATGCGGTGATGGACCGCGCCGAAGGCTGGATGCGGCGTAATGCCAAAGTCGTCTCGTTGGTTTGCTCTTTGGTGATTTGCCTGGTGCTCAACGTCAACGCGTTCGACCTCATGCAAGGCATGGTGCGCAATGACACGTTGCACGCAGCAGGCATGCAGATGGCCAACAATCTGGTGACGAACAGCGCATCCGCAGCACTCGATCAAGCCTGCGCGAATCGGGACGACAAGGCCCAGTGTCAGTTCGATTCGGCATTGAGCAGTTTGCAGGCGCTGCCTCAGGGCGCTATCGGCTGGAACAACCCGCCGGCTTTTTTACACAACGATCAGACAAACAAAATCGCCTGGTTCGGCTACTGGTTGCTTGGGGTCATGACGGCGGCGTTGGCTGCCTCGTTGGGCGGTGATTTCTGGTTCAAGATGTTGAGCCAGATGATTCGCCTGACGGGCAGCAAAACAGTCCCACAGCCCAAGCCCTGAGCGCGATCGGGCACAACAACTCAGGGAGAGTAGCATGGCGAACAACTGGCCCGACGAGATCAAGCACGTCGTTGTGCTGATGATGGAAAACCGCTCGTTCGATCATCTGCTGGGGGATTACACCAGCATCAACCGTGCGTGCGACGGCATCAACCGTAAAGCGCCCAGCACCAACCCGCTGAAGGATGCCAGTGGCAACACGGCGGTGATCACTCAAACGGCGGAAACACCTGACTACTTTGCCCTGTGGGCGCCGCCCGCGCCTTCGCCACCGGCGCTACCGGCCAAGGACTGCGAAGGTTTCGACCTCGGTCACGAGTTCGTCGATGTGGTGAAACAACTGGACGTGTCACTCAAGACCAGCCTGACCGCACCCAAGCTCGATGGCTTTGCGCAGGACGCCTACGACAAGGCCCGCAACGATCTGAAGGTGTACAAAACTTACTCGCGATCCATGGCCGAGCGGGCGATGAACTACATCCCGTTTGGCGCCACGCCTGCCGACGATCCGCTGCCGGCGATCCAGGGGCTGGCGCGCAATTTCACCGTGTGCGACCGCTGGTTCGCCTCGGTTCCGGGCCCGACCTGGCCGAACCGTTTTTTCGCCATGCTCGGCAGTTGCAACGGCCACTTGCTGATGCCCTCCACGGGCACCGTGCTGGCCGGTATCAAGAGCTTGATCGCGCAGTTCGGCGGCGACAGCATTTTTTCGCTGCTGCGCGACAAGGGCCACGACGTGCGCATTTATTCCGACGGTGCCATCCCGCTGGCGGCGCTGGTCAAAGGTGGTTTGCAGCACATGAGCATCGACGACTTCAAGTCGGATGTCGCTGGTAACAAGCTCCCTGAACTGTCGTGGATCGAGCCGAGCTATGGCCTGCTCAACGGTAAGCTCGGGCCCAACGTTTCGCACCATCCACCGGAAGACCTGCGCTTTGGCGATCAGTTTGTCGGTGAGGTGTTCAACGCGTTGTCGGCCAACGCAGACCTCTGGAGCAAAACCTTGTTCGTGCTGCTGTACGACGAGCACGGCGGTTTTCATGACCATGTGGTGCCGCCGACCTGCGTAGCGACGGGTACATCGGTCGATGTCGATTGGCCCAATCCCTTCACTCGGCTGGGCATCCGCGTACCGGCAATCCTCGCCTCGCCGTGGCTCAATCCCGGCCTGATTCCGTGGACCGACAATCTCCAGGCGCAACATTACGATCACACCAGTTTGCTGGCCTTTCTCTGCGATCACTTCCAACTGCCGCGCAGCGCCCTCGGTGCAAGGGTGGTCGCGGCCCAGCACTTCGGCAACGCGCCGATCTGGCGCACTGCCGCAAGCGTTGCTCCGGCGCCGAAACTGGCCGCCACCGCCGTGCCAAGCCGTGCCGGGTTACCATTGATCGAGTCCCAACTGGCGACCCAAAGCCGGCAGGTGGTGGACAGCACCACCGGTTACCTCGACGGACTTGATCCGGAGCAGATCTGGAAAAACAGTGCCCAAGGTGTCAGCAGTTTCCTCGACAGCCGCACCCGTGCACTGGCTGAACCCGGCCAGGCTGCCCTCACGTCCGCCGCGCCGAGTGCCGACAGCCTGGAAGCGAAACTGCGGCGCCTGCAGGATTTGATGGTCACCGCCCACGGTCAAACGGTGGCTGCCGTTGGTGCGCCTGCCGTCAAAACCTTGCAAGCAGGGGCGGCGCCGGCTGTTGTGCCTGCGCAACTGCGAGTCCTGTGCCTGCCGGGTGTGGGATTCACGCAGCCCGCCAACGGGCAGGGCAGTACCGACGCGAACTGGCAGGAGCAATGGCGCACGCTGATCCGCAACCAACTGGCGCAGAACGGTCGCGTTATCGACGACCAGGACATCGACTTTCTGCCCTTCGATGATCAACTCAAGGATGGACCGGACTTCGCCCAGATAACCCGCGGCCTGGCCATGCTGCGGGACGACGCTCGGGGCAAGGCCGACGAGGATTTCGGCAGTTGGGGCCTGCCGGTCAATCAGATGCTGCGCACCACCGTCGGCGCCATCGTGCAATGGATCGAAGACGCCGATTTACGCACCGCACTGACCCAACATCTGCTGGACAAAATCGACGCGTTCAACCCGCAGATCATCTTCGCCCAAGGGCTGGGCAGCCTGATCGGTTACGACGCCTTGCGCCGTTCGGTGGCCAAGAAAGGTTCAGCGCTGAAACTCGTCGATGGCCGGGTATTCGTCAGCTTCGGCTCGCCCATCGCACTGCCGCTGGTGATGCGCGAAGTGTGGGGCGGGCGGGTCATGCGCCTGAGCGAAAACGGTCGAGGCATTCGCCGTTGGTTCCACCTCTACAACCCCAATGACGGCTTGCTGACCCGGCCGATCACTTCGCCAGACTCGGCGCGTGTCGACCTGCAAACCGAGTTCAGCATGCCGCTGCGTGATGACCTGCTCGACCTCAATCACGCAGCGCAAGCCTACTTGTCGTCTGCTACCAGCCAGACCGGTCTCTGGCCACAACTGGCTCGCGACGTGGTGGCGGCAAGCGCTCTGGAAGTGCCGGCGTTCCTGTCCCGCAGCGGCCAACGCAAACGCCGCGCCCTGGTGGTCGGCATCAACGATTACCCCGAACCGGGCGCACGCCTCGACGGCTGCATCAACGACACCTACCTCATCAGCCGCATGCTCCAGGAAAGCGGCTACGACGCCGGTGACATTCGGTTGCTGCACGACGCCCGAGCGACGCGGGCGAACTTCGTCGAGCGCCTCGAATGGCTGGTAGAAGGCGCCCGCGCCGGCGACGAGCGCGTGCTGTTCTATTCCGGCCACGGCACCCAATTGCCGGCCTACAGCAGCAGCGGCGAAGCCGACCGCATGGACGAAACCCTGGTGCTCTACGACTTCGACTGGGACGACGAAAACACCCACTTCACCGACAAACTGTTCCGCCAGTTCTACAGCCACCTGCCATTCGACCCGAACGGCCACGGCGCCAAACTGACCGTCATGTTCGACTGCTGCTACGCCGGCGGCATGACCCGCGGCAACGGCCGCGTGCGCGGCATCACCCCACCCAGCGACATCCGCCACCGCATGCTGCGCTGGGACCCCTACGCCGGCGACTGGGACCGCCGGGTGTACGCCACCGACAGCGACGGCCGCGACTTCAGCGAACACGACCACACCTCCCGCGGACTCACCCGCACCCGCAGCACCCAAGGCGCCGCCACCGGCCTACGCCCCGAGAAAAAAGCCCAACTACAGCGCCAAGGCAAACTCTACGGTCACCACGGCCCCTACATGCCGCTGATGCTCTACGCCGCCCGAGAAAACGAAAAAGCCAATGAGTACGAGGTGGGCTCCACCAGCTACGGCGCCTTCACCTACGCCGTGGTCGAGCAACTGCGCAAGTTGCACCAGGAAAATGTGACGTTGGGGTTTGATAAGTTGATCGAGCAGGTGGGCAAAGTGCTCAGCGCGAGGTCGTTGGGGCAGACACCGGAGATTGTCGGGCCGAGCGGGGTGAGGGAAGCGCCGTGCCCGTGGAAGATTAGTGGGTTGGGGAAATGACCGCGTAGCTGCAGTCACAGCCAAAGAAAAGGGCCACAGGATATTCCTGCGGCCCTAACAACACCGAAACTCCCAAACCCACCGCCAATCCCCTGTGGGAGCGAGCCTGCTCGCGATGGCGATCTCCCAGCCAACGACAACCCCAGCATGTGCAACGAGCGATGATTACTCACGTTCGAGCCGCTTCACATTCGTATAAAGCGACAAGGTAAACGCTTCCTTATCGCTCGAATGATGACAACGCCGATGACAGTTCGGGCAGAGCGCCACGGCATTACTCGTCCGATCCGAACCTTTCTGCGCCAAATGCTTAACGTGATGCACCTCAAGAAATGGCGAACCGTTTTTCTCAAACGGTGCAGGCTTGCGACAGCCTTCGCAGATGCCTTTGGCATTCTGCCGAACCCAGGCCCTGACTTCAGGATCACGAATGTAAGCAGTGCTACTGGAAGAGGCCCGCTTGGGTTTCAAGATCCCTTTCGGTTCTTTCTCGAATGGTTTTTGCTCAAGGGCGGCGGCACGACGTTCAAGCAATGCTTCATCGGCGGTGGGAGTGGAATCGTCTTCGGCGAAAACGCCTCTATCGGCCAACGCAGCACGAATAGCGAACTCAACATTAGTGCCGACGTGCGGAGCGGATTTGTATCCATCAATCCGCTGCCTTCCCATCTGTTCCAACACGGTTGAGATGTTTTGCATCCGGAATTCAACGGAACCTTCGGTGCGATCTGCCAAGGCACCCTGACGCAGTTGGCGGTTTTCCAGTGCCTTATTGAATTTTTGCCCTTTCAGTTCAAGCGCAAGCATCTTCAAATAGGCATCGACCGCGGCCTTAATCTCCGAGTCGCTCCAGTCGCTATTCTTCTTTCCAGTGTCCATACAATCGCCGAGGGTTGAAAACCCTCGGACGATACTGAGTGGTCATTACGGCGTCTACGAAATTTCCTACGGCATGATCCGAAGTAACTCTCAAATTGACTAAGGAAATCCCACAACCATCACGTCGATGGTCGACTAAATAACTTTGAACAACCGCGAAGCCTTCCGCCACCAAGACGTTTGCTGCTGGCCCAGCAGTACGCAAGGCATATCCCGCAACCGAATCCACGGTTCATCCTGCCAATGCAACAGACTCAACTGCATCTGCGGCCAATCCAACACGCTTAATGTCGGCCGCTCCACCGCCCGCAACGGCCGCGCATCCCTTAACGTCGGCACCACCTGATGGGTCAGCCATTCGCGTAGCGAACGGTACTCCGGGCAATAGTGATAGACCAGCAACGCATACACACCGGACTCACTGAGCATCAACCGCTCTTCTGCAGTGCCATGGGCTTGCACAAGCAGCATTCGCCGTTGATCCGCATCGAGCTTTCGGGACATGCGTTCGTCCAGGTATTTGCCCATCAACCGCCCAATATCGCGTGCGTAAAACCAGGCTTGGTTTTCCAAGAGCAGGGCGTGGAGGTGGATATTGTGGCGGGTGAAGAGGGTGGAGGTGATGGGCTCCGCTACGTCATCTGTTAACGAGGGAAAAACATGGGGTAAGACTCGAGTCGTCATATTCCGTGACCTCTACGTATGTATTGGGCAGGGCCAGAACCCAACGTAGAGAGGACTCAAGAAATCCCAACGAGCTAAGCCTTCCACCGATATCAAATGACGAGCGCTCAGGGGCTATCATTTTCAAGTCTGTGTGATGGGCTTGCTTCTACGTTGGGTGTTTCTTAGGCACCTGTCATGGAGTTTAGAAGTGCTGTCGCTGAGCATCCATGCGGCATGCTCCCTACTTTGTGTAGGAATTAAGTGTTTTCTGTGGGCATAAAAAAGCCCTGATCAAATCAGGGCTTTTTAGTTTTTCGATCTACCGGTTTAGATACGCAACGGTAAATCGCGGCCAGCGCCAGAAATCAATCCCAGCTCAAAGCCCCACCAGTCTGATACTCAATAACCCGCGTCTCAAAGAAATTCTTCTCTTTCTTCAAGTCCATAATCTCGCTCATCCATGGGAACGGGTTAGTCGTCCCTGGGTATTCCTCTTTCAAACCAATCTGCGACAAACGACGGTTAGCGATGAACTTCAGGTAGTCCTCCATCATCGCCGCGTTCATGCCCAGCACGCCGCGAGGCATGGTGTCACGAGCGTATTCGATCTCCAGCTGAGTGCCCTGCAGAATCATCTGCGAAGCTTCTTCCTTCATTTCAGCATCCCACAGGTGTGGGTTTTCGATTTTGATCTGGTTGATCACGTCGATGCCGAAGTTCAGGTGCATGGATTCGTCGCGCAGGATGTACTGGAACTGCTCGGCGACGCCGGTCATTTTGTTGCGGCGGCCCATGGAGAGGATCTGGGTGAAGCCGCAGTAGAAGAAGATGCCTTCCAGCACGCAGTAGTAGGCGATCAGGTTGCGCAGCAGTTCTTTGTCGGTTTCGACGGTGCCGGTTTCGAACTTCGGATCGGAGATCGAACGGGTGTACTTCAGGCCCCAGGTGGCTTTTTTCGCGACCGATGGGATCTCGTGGTACATGTTGAAGATCTCGCCTTCATCCATGGCCAACGATTCGATGCAGTACTGGTAGGCGTGGGTGTGGATCGCCTCTTCGAACGCCTGGCGCAGGATGTACTGGCGGCATTCCGGGTTGGTGATCAGGCGGTACACGGCCAGCACCAGGTTGTTGGCAACCAGGGAGTCGGCGGTGGAGAAGAAGCCGAGGTTGCGCATCACGATGCGGCGCTCGTCGTCGGTCAGGCCTTCCGGGTTTTTCCAGAGGGCGATGTCGGCGGTCATGTTGACTTCTTGCGGCATCCAGTGGTTTGCGCAGCCGTCCAGGTACTTCTGCCAGGCCCAGTCGTATTTGAACGGGACGAGTTGGTTGAGGTCGGCGCGGCAGTTGATCATGCGCTTTTCGTCGACCGCAACGCGGGCAGAAGCGCCTTCGAGTTCGGCCAGGCCTTCGGCGACGTCGAGTTTGTCGAGGGCGGCCTTGGCGCGAACGATCGCAGCCGAGTCGGTGGCGGTTACGGCGCGAGCTTCAAGGGCTGCGGCACCACCGGCGCTGTCGAGGCGGTCCATGTTGGCTTCAGTAGCGTGGCCAGCATTGGCGCCTTTGGCGACAACTTCGCCGTCTTCTTTGTCGAATTCGTCCCAGCTCAGCATGACGTGTCGTCTCCTGCGTGAGGGCCAGTCGCCCGTGTGAAAACACTGATGGTCGGTTTTTCACACGGCCCGGTGGCCGCGTTGTCTCTAAAAGGAATCGTTTGTTGCAGCAGTACGCAGGCAAAAAACAGAAATGTGTACGGGTGTCCTGAAGTCGCTAAGGGCGGAGATAACGTCGTCAGCTCCTGCGGTGGCCTCAGCGTCCTGCATCCTCCTGTAAGGGGATGTTGCAGGCCCGATTTACGGGCGCATTATAGGTGTTTTTTCACGGTTGTGGTGCGACGAAGTGGCTCAGAGAACCCTCGGCAGGGCGCGCAATCAAGGCGGAGCAAGGGTTTACAGGGCTTTGGCCGATGAAGATTTTTTTTAGCGTTTTTTGGCGACTCGGCAGCGCTGATGACGTCGGTGTTGGCTGTCAAAACGTCGCAAGCCCGATGGGATGGGACTTACAGGGGAGAAGGGGTGTTTTAACGGGCCGGATTGTGTCCAGTTTCAGGGGGTAATTGTTTGTGAGGTTTTCTGTTCAAAAAACAACCAAAAACGGCTTTTTACACTACATGTAGTGTTTTGGTCCGGGTTTCTGTGTCTCCAGACACAACGACGCCCGACGAAGGCCGGGCGGTGATGTCGGGTTCGGCAATCAGCCAAACCTCAGCGTTGATGATCAGCCGTTGGAGCAGCCGTTACCCATTACGCTGTAGCGCAGAATATGCCGTTGACCCTTCGAGTCTTCATATTCCATGCGGGCCGGCACAACTTCGCAAACGCTGGGTACTTCGCTCATGGAGATAACTTTGGCGATGTCCAGGTGAGTCGAATAAGTGTATTCCTCTACCGGTACGGTGTTGCTGGCAACATCAGTCGGGATCTCGTCTGCCATGGCGGTTGCGCACAGACTGCTGAGGGCCAGAACCAATAAAGCTTTCATTTCAATTTTACCTTTCTAAGGTCGAAGGGGGTCACGCAACCTTTTTGGGGTTGCGTGTGGAACTTGATAACTAAGTGTTGGATTAACTGCCTTCGTGGGGGCTGCAACTGGGTTAATCACGTTTGCCGTGTTGGCGAGGCTGATTTTAGGCGTGCGAGTTACCCGTATATAGGTGTGCTTTTGATAAAGACTTTTGGCAAATCTTGTAACAATCTCGTAAAAACGACCTTGTAGACTCCCGAATCACCTTTCTCAAAAACGCCTGAAGCCCGCGAAAACCGTGGTGTCTGAGCGGTTTGCTCGGTAAATACGACATTTTGTAGGGGCTTGTTACTACCATCGTCGAATGGTTCTATAGGCCCGCCCCGGGCTACAACAGGGCCATACAAAAACAACTATTCCACCGAGGTAAGAAAGATGAGTGCGGCTTCTCTGTATCCCGTTCGTCCCGAGGTTGCGGCCAACACGCTGACTGACGAGGCGACCTACAAGGCCATGTACCAGCAGTCGGTCGTCAACCCGGACGGTTTCTGGCGCGAGCAAGCCAAGCGCCTCGACTGGATCAAGCCTTTCACCACGGTGAAGCAGACCTCCTTCGACGATCACCATGTCGACATCAAATGGTTCGCCGACGGCACCCTGAACGTTTCCTACAACTGCCTGGACCGCCATCTCGCCGAGCGTGGCGATCAGATCGCGATCATCTGGGAGGGCGATGACCCGGCCGAGAGCCGCAACATCACCTACCGCGAATTGCACGAACAAGTCTGCAAGTTTGCCAACGCCTTGCGCGGCCAGGATGTGCACCGCGGCGACGTGGTGACTATCTATATGCCGATGATCCCCGAAGCCGTGGTCGCCATGTTGGCCTGTACCCGGATCGGCGCGATTCACTCGGTGGTGTTCGGCGGCTTCTCGCCGGAAGCCCTGGCCGGTCGGATCATCGACTGCAAATCGAAAGTGGTGATCACCGCTGACGAAGGCCTGCGTGCCGGCAAAAAGATCTCGCTCAAGGCCAACGTCGATGACGCGCTGACCAACCCGGAAACCAGCAGCATCCAGAAGGTCATCGTGTGCAAGCGCACCGGTGGCAACATCAAGTGGAACCAGCACCGCGACATCTGGTACGAAGACCTGATGAAAGTCGCGGGCACCGTGTGCGCGCCGAAAGAGATGGGCGCCGAAGAAGCGCTGTTCATCCTTTATACCTCGGGTTCCACCGGCAAGCCGAAGGGCGTGCAGCACACCACTGGCGGTTATCTGTTGTACGCCGCGCTGACCCACGAGCGCGTGTTCGACTACCGTCCGGGCGAAATCTACTGGTGCACCGCCGACGTCGGCTGGGTCACCGGCCACACCTATATTGTCTATGGCCCGCTGGCCAACGGCGCGACCACCTTGCTGTTCGAAGGCGTGCCGAACTACCCGGACATTACCCGGGTGGCGAAGATCGTCGATAAGCACAAGGTCAACATCCTCTATACCGCGCCAACCGCAATCCGCGCCATGATGGCGCAGGGCACCGCGGCTGTTGAAGGTGCGGATGGCAGTAGCCTGCGTCTGTTGGGTTCGGTCGGCGAGCCGATTAACCCGGAAGCGTGGGACTGGTACTACAAGAACGTCGGCCAATCTCGCTGCCCGATCGTCGATACCTGGTGGCAGACCGAAACCGGCGCGACCCTGATGAGCCCGCTGCCGGGCGCTCATGCGCTCAAGCCGGGCTCGGCGGCGCGTCCGTTCTTCGGGGTGGTGCCGGCGTTGGTCGACAACCTGGGCAACATCATCGAGGGCGTTGCCGAGGGTAACCTGGTGATTCTCGATTCGTGGCCAGGTCAGGCGCGTACGCTGTATGGCGATCACGACCGCTTCGTCGACACCTACTTCAAGACCTTCCGTGGCATGTACTTCACTGGTGACGGCGCGCGTCGCGATGCCGATGGCTACTGGTGGATTACTGGGCGTGTGGATGATGTGCTCAACGTTTCCGGTCACCGTATGGGCACGGCCGAGATTGAAAGCGCGATGGTCGCTCACCCGAAAGTCGCCGAAGCGGCGGTGGTCGGTGTGCCGCATGACATCAAAGGGCAGGGCATTTATGTCTACGTCACCCTCAACGGTGGCGAAGAGCCGAGCGAAGCGCTGCGCCTGGAACTGAAAAACTGGGTGCGCAAAGAGATTGGTCCGATTGCCTCGCCGGATGTCATCCAGTGGGCGCCAGGCCTGCCGAAAACCCGTTCGGGGAAAATCATGCGGCGCATCCTGCGCAAGATCGCCACGGGTGAATACGACGGGTTGGGGGATATTTCCACCCTGGCCGATCCGGGTGTGGTGCAGCATTTGATTGATACGCACAAGACCATGAGCGTCGCTTAACAGCGGTTCTTGAGTCATCGAAAGCCCCGTCCGGTGTTGAGCCAGGTGGGGCTTTTTTTGTGGTGATCGGGTTTGGAATCTCTATTGCTTGGGCTGGCCTCATCGCGAGCAAGCTCGCTCCCACATTTGATTGGGCTGTGGCACAGAAGGTGTGCTCTCCCGCAGATCCAATGTGGGAGATTCTATGTTGCAGGACAACCCTGCAGCGGTCGATTCGGTCGGTATTCGCTCTGGTTTTTCATCAGGGCGAACGCCACCCGGGCGAGTTTGCGGGCAAGGATTACCAGGGCCTGAGTCTTCTTGAAACCTCTGGC
>NZ_JBFTNH010000034.1:0-40846 GCF_056397385.1 Pseudomonas sp. 05N36
CCATCTCTGCGAGAAACCGTTCGCGGCGAGTTTGCTTACGTTTGCCGGCGTATTCGAAGTCGGAAAAGCTCATCTGGCTCATGAGGGGCTCGGGTCAGGTGGTGAGGCTGTATTTCATCACGATTGAGGAATTGTTCGGAGTTTCCCTAGCTGATATTAAACCGTCGTCTACCATGGAAAATGCGACTGGTAGCCCTGTGCCTGCAACACTGGGTCGCTCTTCACACAGGATGTAAGTGCTTCATTAGCTGGGAGGCTAACAATATGTCTATCGCAATGCAGTCAATGACTTCCACATCATCCAGTGCGGCTCGCACTTGAGTAATAAAACAACTACGCCTGTCAGGACGTATCCACGGTCTGTGGTAACTATTAATTCAAAAGAGTGAAACCTATGAGCCTTAGAACGGTACTCAGTCGACTGATGTTGTGTCTGTGTGGTTTATTCGCGGTCTCATCGGCTTGTGCGGAAAATGTGATCATTGCCACTCCCCAAAAAGGTGTGGGGATCGAAGTGGACGTATTCGACAGTCCTGATGCCATCAATGGAAAACCGTCTGCAACCAGCAGTGTGCCATCCACTTCGGTTGGGTTGTTTACACCCGCAGTGCAATCGTTCAAAGGCAAGATGTATATGTTCTGGGTCAGCGATAGTGATACCGCTCATATCTATTTTTCCACTTCGGCGGAGGGAAATAATTGGTCTCCTCCACAGTCCATCCCCGTCGCCAATATCCTGGGTAATGTTTCAGTAACGGTGTTCAAGCAAAAGCTGATACTGACCTTTACCGACCAGGCTCAAATAAATAGCATCAGTTCCGAAGATGGCATGACTTGGTCCAACGCTAGCCCTGTCACGGCCTCCAGTGATGCCGCCTATAACAGTCCTGTGGTGTACAACAGACAATTGTTTGTCTTCTACTGCGAGGAGGACGACGACACTGTTTACTACGTGACCTCGGACGATGGTCTTCAGTGGAGCCAGCCAAATCTCGGGTTCAAGGCAAACGCTTACAGGGTCCTGAGCATAGTGCCGGTGGTTTATAACGGTGAGCTGTTGCTTTACTACTCTTATGATGTTGGCCATTTGGCCGTGCGTGCTTACGACCGCAGTGCTCATTGGGGCGATGAGCAAACGCTGTCGGGAATCGCCAATGAGCTTCTCCTGAGCCGTGCAACAATGATCGGCAACCGCATTTTTATCAGCAGTGGCACTAATACGTTTGCTTCAACCGACGGAGTCAACTGGAGCCCCTATTTTTCCAAGACGTTCCCCGGGGATTTGACGGGCGCGCCGGGACTGGGCGTTTCCTATGCCATTACCACGAGCGATCTGACAGCAAACAACCCACAACTGCCTGCGGACCTGGCAACGGGTCTTAGCCATACCGACTATGCAACGTTCGCCTGGCGAAGTTTTTTCGCACTGAACAATACGGCCAAGACCCCGTTGCCGGCTAACCGTGGCGTCGGCAATCCCGGTAGCAGCTTTGCCGATTCGGGCAAGGTGCCGCAATCGCCCAATCCCTTGTTGTGGCAAACCTTCGCCCATCGCAGCGAGTTGTTTCCGGCGGTAGCGCCAAACCCCGCTGGCGGTCCTACGCGTCCATTCACTTCTGAACCGCAATACACCTATTTCAGTTTTCCCAGCGGTGTGCCTTTGGCGCCAGGGGCCAGTTATGCCTATTACAACAATCTGGACGAGGCGACCCAGATAGGCCAGAACGCGATATTTTTTCCGGTCAACCCTCCGCAAGCGGCAAAAGCAGGGAGTAACTATGCGCCTTCTAACGACAGTCAGATCCTGTTCGAAGCCAAGGCGAACCCCGTCGTCTACGAGTATGCGAAAGGCTTGAGCAGCTTCCCGGATCATATAGTGCTGCCTGACGGCGCAGTGGAGGTCAAGGCTGCGTGGCGCAAGCTGGCAGACATTCCGGTCCAGAATCGCGGGCGCTACCATACGGCGACGGTGGTGACCTATCAGGGCAAAGACGATGCGCCGGTGGCGCACAATGAAGACTACGCGTTGGTAGCCCTGCATATCATCCATAAGACGCCCAATTACCCGACCTTCATATTCGCCACGTTCGAGCAAGAGGATGCCCTGACGCTGCCCGATGGCAAGTCGCCGACGGGTCTTTACTACGTTGCCAACTACGACACGATTGACTATCCCGGTTTCGATAAAAACAATCCCCCAACGGCCACCTTCTCTGACGGCAACAAAACCTATATGGCTTCCTTGCCAAAGGCGGGCGCAGTCGCCAATTCGAACCTTAGTCCGCCCGTCTACTCCGGCAGTAACGGGATTCCTGAGGGGCAAGCCGGCCCGATCCGTGTGGTGCAACCGCTGACCATTTATTCCGAAGTCGCAGCGGTGAACAATCAGGTCAAGCAGCTGATGGACGGCAGTAGCGAATTCAACAATTCGGTCTGGAAGCACTATCGGCTTAAAGGGGTGCAGGCTATCCCGTCGAGTACTCAAACCGACCCGGATTATTACCTGGCCAATATCGTGGTCGAAAGCAGCCAGCCGGGGATTCAGCTGTTTCGCGGGAGCAACGTATTCCCCATTCCGAATAACAACACCCTGACCAATGCGCGCAACCAAACCAACATCATGGTGCCGGATTATGACCACAGCACTCAAAGCCTGACCATGGGCGGCTGTATGGGATGTCACGGCATCGCCCAGAGCTCGCTCAAACAAGGTTTCAGTTTCCTGTTTGATGCGATCAATCCCATGCTCGGGCAGAGCAGCACCGGCTTCGCGAACCCGGAGACTGTAGGTTTGCCGGACCCTCGCACCATGAAAGAACGGGCCCTGAAATATTCTTTCGGTCCTCAGAATAAGATTGCAATCGAGAAGGCGAACAAGTAGTAGCCAAATACCTCGAAGGCTAAACTTGAAAAAGGTGACAGATTTATTTATTAAAATATATCTGCCACCCTTTATCTTATGAGGAGAACATTGCTGCGAAGTCGCGAGGACCAGGCTTAGAGTTGTGTGGGGGTTTTAATGCAAGGATCAAAAGTAGTTCTAGCGTCAGCCTATCAGTTTCACTGCTGATCTGAATGAAGCGGACAGTCTCCCAGCGATCCCACCATGTGGTTTTTTTGTGAGGCGAAGTCTGATCGTGCTGTCGCATCTTAATTGTGCGACCTGTCACTCCAACGTACAGCGCTTGCCCTTCTTTATCAAAATAAGCGTAGACCGCACCTGTTCCGTTATCACCTAGCTTTCCCTTTGCGAAATAGGTTTCGCGATTGTTCGGGGCCGTGGCTGATAAAAAGAGATCTTTAGCATCAGTTGATGCCCTCTCAATCGACTGGCGTAAACTAGCGAACATTGGCATGAAATCGACCTGACTGGTGTTGGAAGCGGAAAATCAGTACGTATATTATTAGAAGACGGATAAGAGATGACGGATCTATTTTTCAAATAAATCCACCACCTTTTAATTACCGGTACAACGGCCTCCCCCATCAGCCAGAAGTAGACACCACCAACCGGCCCTCTCTCAGCTCCAACCGTCTATCACGCGTCAATTGCTCGATTCTTTCTTTCAATGGCGCTGTCACCTTGGCCGTGGCGCGACCAAAACCGAGCAGTCTCAAGGCGCCAGAGATCGCGTCGTCATGACTCATGGAAAACCCCGAAATGATGATTTCTATCAGGGCCTGGTCGAGCTTTTCCGGCGCGACCCACTCCAGTTTGCGCTCGGCAGACTCCCAATGTGCTCGGCTGCGAATGACAACGGGGCGATTCTCGACAAGGTGAAGAAATTCGCCACGGCGCAAGAAGTGCCTCTGCTTAATCCCCATGCCAATGGCGTTCTCCACGGCGGCAGTGATTCTTGAGCCTTGCCGTGTCACCCCGAAAGCCTCCATTAGCCGCCGAGTGACCTCTACTGAATGCACCGGAGATTCGACATCGACCACTGAACGGATCAACCGCAGCAGGTGTTCAGGCTGGTGTTGATGTAGCTCCACTTGGGTGCTGACTGCAGAGAGCCGCGCCTTTTCATAAGGTTGGCTGGCGACCAGCTCGACTTCGGCAATGGTTTCGTCACGGATAATTTCATGCTGGGGTTCGCTCAGAGTTTCTGTAACCGAGACGCTACGACGATTGGCTATATGTTCGCGGGCCGCTTCGATTGCCGCCACTGTGCGTGTGATTTCTTGCTTAGGATTGCGGAACCAATCGGTACTCCAGATACGATGGAAGTTCCAGCCCAAGCCCTCAAGCACACCTTGGCGCAAGCGATCGCGATCACGTGCAGAGCGCGAGCTGTGATAGGCCGCGCCATCGCATTCAACAGCCAGCACGTATCGGCCTGGGAACTCGGGGTCTCTCACGGCGAGGTCAATGAAGTAACCGGCAGTACCGACTTGTGGCTCTACCTGGTAGTCGAGATCACGCAAGGCCCGGATAACCTCATCCTCAAAGGGCGAGTCTGTAGCCTTGCCGGTTTCCTTGGCGACTTCCAGTTCCCCCGTTTCCGCGTACTTGATGAAGTTTTTCAAGGCTCGTACGCCATGCTTGGCAGTGGCATCGATCTCCAGTTCATCGCCACGGAAGTTACAGAACACGCGCATAGCCAATTTGGCCCGTGTGATCAAAACGTTGAGTCGGCGATGCCCGCCATCTTTATTGAGCGGGCCAAATTCACGGGCGATTCGACCGGACTCATTGCGGCCATATCCAATGCTGATGAAGATCACGTCGCGCTCATCACCCTGAATGTTCTCAAGGTTTTTTACGAAGAACGGCTCGCTGCCCTGTGCGGTGAAAAATACTTCAGCCTGAGGTGTCTTGCGCCGCAACAACTCAACCTCAACGTTGATCAGATCACGCTGAGGGACGCTGAACGCGGCCACCCCCAAGGACAGTTCCGGTGTCTCCAGCGCGTGCTTCATCACCGCTTGGGCGACTGCTTTGGCCTCATCCTTGTTGGTCCGTGTGCGGCCACGGTCATACAGTGCCTGCGGAAGGTAATCGAAGCTCACGCCCTTCGCGTGTGGGTGCTGGCCAGCGGAAGGGAATACCACCAGTTTGCTGTCGTAGAACTCCACGTTGGAGACGGCGATGAGTGATTCGTGTCGGCTGCGGTAGTGCCAGCGCAGGTAGCGTTCCTGGCTGCCCGCCGCCTTGAATAGACTGAGGATGCTTTCGATGTCGGCGGTGGCTTCGTTGTCGTCATCAGCTGCAATGTCGCGGCTGAACAAATCGCTAGGCGGCATCTGCCGGGTGTCACCAACCACCACCACTTGCTTGCCACGTAAAATCGCGCCAAACGCATCAACGGCCTTGACCTGAGAAGCTTCGTCGAACACCACCACGTCGAACGCTAACTTGCCTGGGGGCAGGAAGTTGGCGATGGACATGGGGCTCATCATGAACACCGGCTTGATTTGCTGAATCGCCCGCCCGGCCTTGTCGATCAGTTGACGGATCGGAATGTGCCGGCGCTTCTTGTTCAGTTCTGCGCGCAAAATTGCCATTTCACCCGGCTGGTTCACATTAGGCATATGTTCCCAAACCTGCCGCGCTAGAAACGTTTGCGCATGGTTCAACGAAGCCGCATCGAGGGTTTTGAACTTGGCGATCTGATGCTCGTGTTTGATGCGGTCAAATTGCTGTAGTGCTGGCTTTTCGGCGTAGGCCTTCTGCACCAGCCCCGAATACCAGGAAAAGTCGAGGATCGCCGGTAGCTGATCGGGCGCATCGCTGCGCAGGGCAATGTTCAACAACTCGTCCAGTTGGGCCTGATGAACTTCGCCCGACAGTACGTTGAAGCGGGCCATTTGGTAGAGCGCGCCCAGGCTGGCCTGCCACAGTTCCAAGCGCGCGCCCAAAGCCGGCAGATCTAAACTACGCAGCATTTGTGCGGTGTCATCCTGCATACCGATGACTTCCAGACCAGCTAGCAATGCCTGATCGAGGCCAGCAAGATGCTCCTCGATGTCACTGACCGTCTCCCCAAGCCCGCTGGCGTCCGTGTGTCCGGCAAGGAACGCAATAATCCCCTGCGGTACATTGCCGTTGCCGAGGTCTTCGTAGAGCTGCACAACCCAGGCGCTTACGCGCTCAAGCACCGCCCAATCAGACTGCTGACGTTGCCATTGAGCACCGAAGAGAGCGCTGCCCAGCCCCTCATGTTGGTGGTAAACCTTCAGACTTTGCTGATAGGCAAGGACCGAATCGACCAGAGTGAGTTGCTCGGCGTTGCTGCCAGGCAGAGTGCCCTGCACAAGCCCTTGCAAGCGAGCCTTGGCCGCACGATAGCGCCCCGAAAATACTTTCCACCACTTGTCTCCGTAAGCCAGCAGATTCTGCCGAACTTCCAACAGGTCCTGCTCCCATGCGGCCTCGATCAGCTGGGTCCCGTGGTTGCCCCTACATGTGCTCATGCGCTGACCGGCATCGAGCAACTCACGAATTGCATCGCGGCGCAGCTGCCAGTCCCCTGTACTTAGCTCTACACCTTGCAAACGAGGCGCTTCGGCCGCCCGCCTTGCAGCGCGGCATATGACAGCAACGTCCGCGAGTGTGGCGGGCTGGGTCAGCATCAGTCGAATCGATAGCGCCTTGGCTGCAGCGTCCAGAGCGGCTAAATGCGCACTTGCTTGTTGCAACGCATCGTTCGCATTGTTCTGTTCAATAGGAGAGAAATAAGTTCGCTTGCTTCCCCAGAACGCGTTTTGGTCTGGACGGCCCATTTCCTTAAGATGAAGTGTCAATTCTTCAACCAACTGGCGGCGTTTTAGCTGGTCGGTCTGAGTCCATGACACCATTGGCGCGAAAGCAATCGTCGGCAACACGCCGTAACTGCGCTTGAGTTTGAGGTAACGGCCCAACACTTCTACAAAACCCATGCCGCTGGCACCCACTGGCGCACTCACCGCTTCACAGTACCGGTTTAAGTTGCCTTGCAATTCCGCCAGATTGACCAAATCATCTTCACCCACCTTGGTCAGCGGGCGACCCTGTTCAAGCGTGCGACCCAGCTCTTTGATCACCGATTGTTTGGTCGACTTGTGGCTGTGCAGCTCCAGCACCGCATCCCCCAAGTGACACTCGTCGAGCCGACGTTTAACCACTTCGAGAGCAGCCATTTTTTCGGCCACGAATAACACGGTTTTTTTCTGGGCAATCAATTCCGCGATGATGTTAGTGATGGTCTGCGACTTACCAGTGCCCGGAGGCCCTTGGATAACCAGGTTGGCGCCCTCGCGCACTTCGAGGATAGCTTCGGTCTGGCTGCTGTCCGCATCTTTGACGAATCGGACTTCCCCAGGCTTGAGCACCGAGTCGATGTTCACATCCTCGGCATAAGACGGCCGCTGGTCACCGAAGCCAGACCCCAGAAGCCGGTTGATTACCGGGTGGGTATCGGGTTGATGGTCTTGCGGCCAACTCTTCGGGTCCAGGTCCTTGAACATCAGGAACTTGCCAAAGGAGAAGAACCCGAGCGCAACCTCGTTTGTTGAAACCTTCCAGCGGGGTTGTTTGCTTACCAGGTCCGTCACTTCAGCATAAAAGCTGTCGAGGCTACCCTCTGCAGCATCGAAGCGATCCTCACTGAACTCACAAGCCGCGAGGTCGAGACCAAAATCGGTCTTGAGCTTGGCGATCAACGACAAGTTAGGCATCAACTCGTCGCCGGAATACTTCAGTTTGAAGGCGTCCTTTGCGCCGCTGCGTTCAAGGGTTACCGGCAACAACATCAAAGGAGCCTTGCGAAGGGTCTCTGAGCTGTCCGCTTCGTACCAATGAAGGAAGCCCAGCGCCAGAAACAGGGTGTTTACCCCTTGCTCCTCGACAAAGGCTCGCGCCTCACTGTGAATCCTCAACAGCTGCAGGAAAAGGCGCTCCTCATCCAGTGCCGTCTGCAAGCGCGTATCCGTATGCCGCCGCGCTCGACCCGACTCATCCACCTCATCGTCGACAGTACTCAATTCACCCAAGCCGTCGAGTTCATGCAACAACAACTCATCAGTCACTACGTCCTGAGCGTCTTCTCCTTCGGGGGGAGCGACCTTCGCCAACGCCGCCAACTTCTGGCGGGCCATCGGCGAAAAACTCATGGCTTTCTCCTGCCGATAAAGCAGGTGGAACACCGACTCAGACAGTTCATCCACCACCGCCAACGTCTTGGCTGACGCGCGGAAGTTCAGCATGGTGTTGCGAAGGCCGATATCGAGTAGCTCCTTGCGGCTACCCTGCAGCTTTTGACTAATCCCTGAACTCATGAAGACTCTCTTGAAGCGTGGCCGAGGCTGGAAACGATGGGAAACAGATTACCGTCGGTTAACGGCAGATGCATGATCATGGACGACGATCATCGCTATCACAACGAACTAACGTTGCCTGTAGAATTATTTTTCGTTAGGTCCACAGGTACTGAAAAGTAAGCCTTGGCGCAATCAACCCATGCCAACTTCACAAAACCCCCGTCACCATAGGAACACAAGCCAACTGAAGCCCGGAAGGTGAATAGTAAATCCCATGTAACCGCATCGCCGGTAAAAGTCAGCAGCGTTCAACATAGCGTCCAGATTGACTTCCTCCAACCCCAGATCCCGAGCAAGGCACTCAAGGTAGTTTAGGACTTTCATGCCAATACCTTGTTGCATGAAACCCGGTAGCACGAAGATCGCGCCGGGCACGAAACACGTACTCCTGATCGCGAGGCGGTTGATCAAAGGCAAAAAAGTCCGCCAAAGACATAGAAATGCCTTCAAGCAGTTTCTTGAGAGAGCTAACGAAAGGGCTTACTCGATTCTCTTCGATGAGGGAGATGCTGGCATCGGTGACGCCGCCACCGGGCCAGGATAACGACCAGCATCCCCAACCAAACGGTCTAAGCTCATCCGATCGGACCTTATCGTGCTTCAGAAGACTCGCCATTCTGATCCTATCGGCTTGCTACTGAATGGCACATGCCGATTTTGTGCATCACGTTACGCGGTCAACTCCGCCGCCAAGCGACACGCACATTGACTCGGGCCCCCTTCCACGCGCACGTCCGGAGACACCATCATGCCCCGCGTCCTACTGACCGCTTTCATGCTGCTAGCTCTAAGCCTCCCCGCACATGCTCAGGTGACGCCATTTCCTGCCTCCTTTCGTATTCAGGACATCCCTGTAGAAGGCGTCAAACTGCATGTGCGTGTCGGCGGCAAGGGGCCGGCCGTGGTGCTGTTGCATGGCTTTGGCGATACCGGCGATATGTGGGCGCCACTGGCTGCCGATCTGGCCCGGGATCACACGGTCGTGGTGCCGGACCTTCGCGGCATGGGCTTGTCGTCGATCCCGGACAGCGGCTACGACAAGAAGACCCAGGCGGGCGACATCCGCGCGGTGTTAGCCGCGCTGGGTATCGAACACTCGGTGGTCATCGGCCACGACATCGGCACCATGGTCGCCTACGCCTACGCCGCGCGTTATCCGCAGCGCACCGATCGCCTGGTGGTGATGGATGCGCCCGTGCCGGGCATTCCGCCCTGGAACGAGATTGTCCGCTCACCGATGCTTTGGCACTTCGACTTTGGCGGGCCGGATGCTGAACGCCTGGTGGCCGGTCGTAAGCGCATCTACCTGGACCGGTTCTGGAACGAGTTCGCGGGCAATCCCACCAAGGTGGATGAAGCAACCCGTCAGCATTACGCCAAGCTCTACGCCCGCCCCGGCGCCATGCACGCAGCCTTCGCCCAGTTCCGCAGCATTCGTCAGGATGAGGTGGACAACAAAGCCTCGATGGCGACGCGACTGACGATGCCGGTACTGGCCATTGGTGGAGAAAAGTCTTTTGGAAGTAATGAAGCGATCGTGATGCGCAATGCGGCGAACAAGGTCACGGAAGTGGTGGTGCCGGGGGCAGGACATTGGCTGATGGAAGAGGCGCCGACGCAGACTATTCGGGCGGTTCGCGACTTTATTGCGCAGTGATGGGTTGAGGTCTCGGAGGGGATTATTGGAGGGCACTGCACTCAGGGCCTGCCCCGCGTTCATTTAAGGGGCTAGACGATAGCTGTAAATAAATCTGAAAATCATCTGGCTAGCCTCCCCCACCTCTCGCCAGGGTCTATCAATGCCGCTTAGCTTTCATAAAATGCACGCCAACGGCGATGACTTCGTTATCGTGGACTCGCGAAACTCGTCCAATCCAATGACAAGTAACATGGCTCGGCGGATGGGGGATCGGAACCAAGGAGTCGGATTCAATCAACTCGCAGTGGTGCTCGATTGCGATGATGCAGATGCGCGCTTGATGTTTTGGAATGCAGATGGTTCCACGCTGGACGTTTGTGGCAGCGCAACGCGGGGTGCCGCGGATATGCTGATGCGCGAATCCAATATTACTTCGATAGCGCTCCGAACCAACCGTGGTCTACTGACTTGCGAACGAACCTCAACCGGCGCCATTTCTGTCGACATGGGAGTGCCGCTTTTCGGCTGGTCGGATATTCCTCTGGCTTTGGAAATGGATACTGCTGTTTTGCCACTTGCTGGCAGCCCAACAGCTTGCAGCATGGGAAATCCGCACTGCTCCTATTTTGTGGATGATCTAGCAGCCGTTGATATAGCGACAATTGGACCGGCAATTGAAACTAATCCCCTATTTCCCCTCAGGACGAACGTGCATTTCGTCCAGATCATTGACCGAAAGCACATTCGATTGCGCATTTGGGAGCGCTGGGGCGGTATTCCGCTTGGTTCAGGTTCCTGCTCTTGCGGCGCTGCTGTTAACGGAATACGTCGTGGTTTGTTAGACAACTCCGTGGAGGTTGAATGTGATGGCGGGACTGTAACGGTTCAATGGGATGGCGTGGGACCTGTCTTTCTGACCGGACCGGTCGAGGCGATTTTTTCGGGAATAATCACAGATAGCCTGTTACAGGCTTTGTAGTTTCTATATCTGTGATAAACAGAGCAACAAAGGAGGACAGTTTTATTTTCGACTAAAAGGCTTCTCTAATAACGAAGTCCGCTAAGATGGCAAATAAATCTGTCACCTTTTACACGACGCCAAGCTGCAAATTTTCCAGGATCACGACCTTGGTTTTGCAGACACTACTGAAACTCCGCTTGACCGATTTCTACCTGTAGCAACTGGCTTAATGGGTCGACTCCGGCCTGTGACGACCGGCAACAGTCAACCCGATATGGCAGTCCACAACGCCTCACCAATGAGGCCACTGAGAAGCCGCTCTTAATGCGGGTGTACCGTTAAAGAAACCAGTTTGAGCACAATGGGGCGAACGACCAGTATGCACAGGAATGCAACGGGCATAGCCAATTTATAGGCGCGCAGTGTATTACTTAGATAATCAGTCCCAATGCCGGAGTTTGCCGCCGTGATCACGAGTGACATCAAGAACGCCATGATGGTGGCCATATAGAGTGCGAAAATATAGTGAGTGGTGCGAGCCGAGAGCTTGCGCCGTTTGAAAAATAGAGTTTTAGAGGATGCTTGGGGATTCATATCAGACCTTTGTGATCGTCCATTGATAGGTAACGAGCACCATAACAAGATCAAAAATCAGCAACTAGACGATTAACGGTAATTACTTTATAAAGAAAATCTTATGAATGATTCTTCCCATTGGGTTAAAGATGAACCTGTTAGGTGCGATTGATAGCTTTATCAAGGTGGTTGAGGCGGGCTCCATTGTGGGCGCTGCCAAAACCCTGGGCGTCAGTGCCGCAGCCGTTAGCCAGACCATAAATCGCTTGGAAACCCATCTAGGCACGCGCCTTCTCCAGCGCACCACACGTAGCATGGTGTTAACCGAGAGCGGCGCGGTGTACTACGAAAAAGTGAAGCGCATAGCGCGTGATCTCGAATCGGCGCAAAGTGCGATCACCAGCGCACAGACTCAACTCCAAGGGCGACTGTGCATCGCTTCTACCTCGGCTTTCGGGCGGCATGTGCTGGCTTCAATAATCGCCGGTTTCGGTACCCGTTACCCACGCCTGACACTTGAACTCTCAACCACAGATCGCAAAATTAATCATATTCAAGATGGCATTGATCTGAGCCTGCGGATCAAACCACAACTAGAAGAGGGGATCGTCGCTCGCAAGATCGTTTCGGTCCCTTTTATCATCTGCGCGTCCCCCACCTATTTGGAACGAGCCGGCTGGCCACGCAGCCCTGACGAACTCCAACAGCACGCCTGCCTGGCCTTTCGCTACCCGCTGGATGGACGCTTTCTACGTTGGGTTTTTATCCGGGATGGGCAACGTTACGACGCTACTATCAATGCGACCGCAATCAGTGACGATATTGACGCTCTAGCCCAAATGGCTATCCACGGCGCGGGAATTATCCGCTTGGCAGAGTTCGTGGCCGCGCCCTATATCGAGAGTGGCCAACTCGTTCCTCTGTTTGAACATCGCCACGCTTCAACTTATGCCTACGCTGAACCGCTCGATATTTATGTATGCGTCCAAGAACGCGCCGCCATCACACCCAAGGTCAAAGCGTTTATGAGTTATTTGACTGAATGTCTAGAAATGCGCTGGCCGGTGAACAATACCTTTACTGCGTCCTGACACCGCGCTTTGCCGCTTTCATGAATTTAATGGCCGAGCGGCGCTATTCCCACTGACACAGACTGGCTTGCTTACCATTCCGCAATTTCGCTGAAAATCAACATCTACGGCTATGTCAATAAGTGCCATTCAGATTTGTCACCTTTTAGGCATGGTCATTCCATGCGCTGGCGTGAGCATCCTGGATTATTCGAAAGAGCTTTCGCCTCCTTGCATTGAGATAAATATCCTCGGCGCCCCACATCACTTATATGAGAAATTATTTACTCAACACGTTGCTTCGTACGAATACCCGTTTAGCTAAACGAATGTGAAGGCAGCCCCAGTGACGTCAAACGGGCTACCTATAAGGGGATTTCTTGCAAGGCCCTGTCTCCAGGGCCTGCCAGACAATAGCGGTTAGTAAACCTGCACCCGCCACAGCTCCCGCGAGGAGGAAGCCGGCGACATCGGCAGTCGGCCGTGCAGTGTCCGATAGTTGTCGATCAGCACCAGATCACCTTCGCTCCATTGATGGGCGATCAGGCAATCCGGGTCATAAACCAGCGCGTTGACCTGTTCAAGCAGCGCCTGCTGGGCCTCCTCGTCATGGTCCTGCACAGACTGGCTCAGGGTCTGCAATGTCGAGTCGGTGCCCTCTTGGTAACGCAGGATGAGTTCGCCGCTACGGGGGTGATGATCCACCAGGCTGTACATGCGCGGCGAACCGCCGAAGTAAGTCATCTTGGTGTAGTAGGTGATGTTCACCGCCTGCCATTGTCGGGCGACGTGCTGTCCGACTTTTCGCAGCACGTTTCGGCTGTCGACGATGGTGGTCTGCCCCTCGCCCGGCTGCGGCGCGGTCTTGCAATACAGCATGAATTTGCTGGCGCAGAATTTCGGATTGCGCTGAACCTGTGGGTCGCTGTCGGGCAGCATGTTCAGGTCCCAGTGCAACGGCGTTTTCTCCAGCGAGTGCACCACGCCTTGGGGTTTGTCCGCGGGCTTGACCACATGCACGGCACCGAAGGCCCACTCGTACAGCGTGCCAAAACGTTCGCAGCTACGAGCAAAACTGTCCTGGTCGTCGAAGCGACAGCCCTTGAGGCAGACGAAACCAAAGGTTTCCACCAGTGCCTCCAGCAGGCTGGTGGACAGTCGCTCGAACCCCAGCCCCAGCGGGTCTCGCACCACCAGGCCAAATAGCGGAAGCTTTTGCAGTTCGTATTCGAAACCTTGGGCCTGCGGGTTTTCTGTTTGGTGGTAGAGCCATGGCCGCCCCTGCCAGGTGACCAGCACATGGTGGTCGAGGTCGACCTGGGCCCGTGCGCGAAGTCGCTGGCTACCATCGATGTTGCACACCGGCACGGCATGCCAGGGGCTGTCGACACGGGTCAGCCCTTCAGCCAACCCAACGGTGAATTTGGGTCCGGCATTGTTGTACTGATGGACCGACAATCGAATGTCATCGCCGAAGAAACGATCCACTGCCGCATTCAAGGCCTGCCCGCGAAACATCATCTGGTAGGCCTTGAAGTTGATTTGCTGCAGGTACTCGTCCTCGCTCTGCCCGTCCTCACGGCACAGGCGCAGGTCGTTGTACAAATGACTGCAGAGGTTGTCATGGGCCTGGCTGAGGGATTCGTCGTGCCGGCTCTGCTCGATCAGTTCTCCAAGGTTTTTCCAGGGTAGACGGGCCTGCTTGACCAGGCTGGCGCGGACCGCCTCGGCACTTTGGGCCTGCGGGAACAGGTCTTCCATGCTGACCCACTGAATCGTATGGGTGGTGCACAGTTCACGCAAAGCCCGGTTGTAGGCTGCGCGAACGTCGTCGGCCACCCCAACGATGTCATTGAACGTCGTCCCGTCGCTGAGGATCGACACCACACAGCCCGGTGTGTGCAATGCGGCGATGGCTTGGCCGAGCTGGTCGAGGCGCTCGATGGCCATCACCTCACCATAATCCGGCAGCACGCCGAAGGTCTGGTCACTGGCATTGGCGACTTGCAGGGGAAACCTGGCAGTACCAGACGTACTGGCAGGTTCTGATCAAAGCACTGCCCCAGGCTGCGCGCCAGATGCGCCCGGCCTTGTGTTTCGAAACAATCATCCGTGCCTTTGAGCAGATAACCAGACAGCAAATCGCTGACGGCAGCGATCCAGGCATCTCTATGTTCCATAGAACAACTTCCTTGAGGGTTTGTGTGTATCAATAGGATTTGACGGTATCGCCATGCTCGGTGAGCGCATGCGCTGTCCCGCAGACTTGCTGCAGAATGCGCAACAACCCGGCCGGTTGCTCACAGCAGAAGTTCGGAGCCTGGGCCTGCAACGTATGGGTCAGGCCATACCCCCAGGTGACCGCTGCCGAGTACATACCTGCGGCACGGGCAGTTTTCAGGTCGATCTCTGTGTCACCGACGAACAAGCAGCGTTGCGGATCAACCGACAACCGCCACGCGGCTTCCCAGGCCACATCCGGCTGAGGTTTGAGTGACCTGCCCGTGCGATGCCCCAGAATCGGCCCGAAAGCATGCTGCGGCAGCAATGCTCTGGAAACCTGCAAGGCCATTTCCTCGGCCTTGTTGGTCACGATAGCCAGCGGCAGCTGTAACTGGCGGCAGCCTTCGAGCAATTCCAGTACACCGCTGAATGGCCGGGAAAATTGAACCAGGTTGTGCTGATACAGCGTCACGTAGCGCTGGTGCAGGGCGATCGCATCCGCGATACCAAACTGCGCGGCAACCCGCTCAATCATCGCAGTGGTCCCGCCACCGATATAGCCCCGCACTGTTTGCGCGGTCAGCGCCTGGCAACCGTGTTCGAGTAACACCTGATTCAGGCACCAGGTGATGTCCGGCAAGGTGTCGACCAAGGTTCCATCCAAATCGAAGAGTACGGCTTCGACCCGCAACCGAGGCGCCATCATTGAGCACTGGCGTAGTGACAAGGACGCCCCTTGCGAAACACCAGACGGTGGTAGCGCTCATCGACATTACTGCGTTTTTCGAGGGTGACCACACCCCGTCGCTTGATGGCTACCGAATGCCAGGGAGTGCGCCACAGGTCACTGGTGGGCACCAGTCGGATACCGATCTTCGTCGACACCGCCAGTTGCGGGTGAATCGACAGGCGCAGGCAATGCGGGTAGCGCGCCAGTAACAGGGCGCTCCAGGCTTCACTGCGCTGAATCACCCGCTGGGAGGCCGGCTTGGCGACCTTCTTCACCGCATTCAGGCTCATGCCGGCGAATACCTTGAGCCCCGAGTAATCCTCGGACAGAAAGCGATGGATACCGCAGTACATCAACATCATGTGCGGTTCATCTTTGAAGCGCTGCTGCAACAGGATCAATGACTGGCCGTGCTCGATCATCATCTCCTCACGCATGGCGTCCAGACAATCAAGCTGAGGATAGGCATCCCTGAGGTCGAAATGGGCGAACGTACCGGGATAGTGCTGATCGGCGTAGTCCTGGATAGCGTCGGTGTAAGCCTTGACGTCAGAATCGGGAACATGCACCAAGTCAGAGAACACATAACCATCGGAGCAGATATGAATCAACGCGCCCGGCGCATAGATCTCCCGGATCTCCTCACACAGGCGGTGTAACTCGTCGATTGCATGGTGTTCAGCAAGATCAGGGAGATGGCTCAGGGTTTTCTTGCGGCTAGGCGACTTGCCGGGAAAGGCTGGCAAGACCATTTCGACCTTGCGACCGCTCTCGACCGCCTGCATTACCTTCGCCAGATGGGGTTCCAGCACCTGCAACGAAAGCTCATGATCCTGTTCCGGGGCAAGACTGCGACGCCGAAACAGACATTCGAGAATTTGCTGGGCAATGTTCATGTGCGGGGTGTTCTGATGCGCATGCACCAGCTGACCGTCCGCCGGTTGGGCAACGGTGTTTGAACCTTGCATAGACAATCCTTTGTGTGGTGAATAACGGCTATTTTTTGGCCGTAAGCAGATATGCCTTACCTGCGGGCGGCTAAATTCCTACAAGTCGTGAGAGTTTGTCAATCGTGGCCATCTGGAATATTAAGTCCTTCGCGAGCCCCGCCCCCCGGGGGCTGCAGCCAGTTACTGCCTAGCCTACAAAAGCCCTTTCACCATCGGCACACAAGCCAGCTGAAGCCCGGAGGGTGAGTAGTAAATAGCAGGTTCATCACCCACGTAACCGCATCGCCGGTAAAAGGCGGCAGCGTTCAACGTAGCGTCCAGATTGACTTCTTTCAGGCCTAAGTTCCGTGCCAAGCATTCCAGGTGGTTCAGGATTTTCAAGCCGATGCCTTGCCGCATAAAACCCGGGAGCACAAAGATCGCGCCAATTTCGCCGCTCTCCAGATCAAGCATTCCCGTCGCCACCGGTTCCCCTTGAACACAGCCCAGATAAAAGTGTTTTTCCATCAGGTCGCTGTACCCGTCCTCGGCTGATCCTGCCGTCCAGGCCAGCATTTGCTCTGTGGAATAGGCGCCGATGCATTGATGCCGTATCGCTTGAAGCCGAATGTCGAAGGCTGTTTGGGAATCGCTTGGCGTGGCGCGTCTGATCTCGAACATTTCACTCTCCGTTAGCCATCGGTGGACGGAGAACTAAAAAGCCCCGTCCATTTCTGGCGGGGCCTTGGGTAATTACGTCAAATCCTATGAACGCATGACCTCACGACCCGCCAGAGGCGGTCATGGAGGAGCACATCATGTTCATGCGGCGTGTGTGGGTCATGGGGCGATAGTGTTTGGGATGATCCGGCGTGTCAATCTCGGAGCCGCGTTACAAAACATCCGCGTCCGACTTGGATTGTTTGAAACGTTTGGGCTCGAAAACAGCCTCCGAGGCTGCTTTCACATCAGAAGTTAGCGGGCGTATTCGCACTAATAATCTCTGCCTCATCCGCCCCGATATTCCGAAACCTGTGCGGTAACGTCGTCGGAAAGTAATACCCGTCACCAGCGTTGAGCACACTGATCTGCCCATCCACGGTCAGCTCAACCGTGCCACGGGTAACGAGCCCGCACTCCTCCCCTTCAGCATGCACAATCGGCTCTTCCCCCGAACTGGCCCCAGGCGCGTATTGCTCGCGCAACAGCCGCATCTGCCGGCTCGGCACCGACGCGCCGATCAGCAAAAGACGCAGGCCATCACGGCCCAGGTCGGGCTGCTCGTTGGCGCGGAAGACGTATTTGTGCTCTTGGGGCGGTTGATCGAAGGTGAAGAAGTCCGCCAAAGACATGGGGATGCTTTCGAGGAGCTTTTTCAGGGAGCTGACAGAAGGACTGACTCGATTCTGTTCGATCAGGGAGATGGTGGCATTGGTGACGCCGCTACGCCGGGCCAGCTCGCGCTGGGACAGTTTGTAGCTTTCGCGTACTAATTTGAGTCGAGAACCCGTATCCATGACAGCCTTATGCTAGAACGACTTAAGGGGTAATGGGGGTGGATGGCGGGCGACTTTTGGCCGCGAAGAACACCGCTTCCCTGTCCCTGAACCGTGAAAGTCGGGTATTAAATCACGTTTGTTGGTGTTGCTCAGCAGGTTCGATAAATGGTTGGGTAAAAAGGCTGTTGAGCCTGATCTCACTCAGTTTAGATGGGCAAATTGTGGGAGCGAGCCTGCTCGCGATGGCGGTGTGTCAGGCGGCATCAATGTTGATTGTGCCGACCTCATCGCGAGCAGGCTCGCTCCCACAGTTTGGTCCCGGTCGCCCACGGATTTTGTGTCCGCCATCAATCTCCTGTGGGAGCGAGCCTGCTCGCGATGGCGGTGTGTCAGGCGGCATCAATGCTGACTGTGCCGGCCTCATCGCGAGCAGGCTCGCTCCCACAGGGATTGTGGCGTTTAGATGCCGAAACGGTCACGCAGTGCGTAGTACGCGGCGCCCATGGCGGTGAGCGGGGCCTGGAAGGTGCGACCGCCGAACATGGGCATGTGCGGCAGGGAGGCGAATGCGTCGAAGCGTTCGGCGTCGCCGCGGATCATTTCCGAGATCAGTTTGCCGGCCAGGTGCGAACAGGTGACGCCGTGGCCACTGTAGCCCTGCATGTAGTAGGCGTTTTTCTCGATGCGGCCGAATTGCGGCATGCGTGACATGGTCAGCAGGAAGTTGCCGGTCCAGCGGTAGTCGATCTTCACGTCCTTCAATTGCGGGAAGGTCTTGAGGATTTTCGGGCGGATCAGTTGTTCGATGTCGTCCGGTTCGCGCGCGCCGTAGACCACACCGCCACCGTACAGCAAGCGGTTGTCGGCAGTCAGGCGGTAGTAGTCGAGCAGGTAGTTGCAGTCTTCGACGCAGTAGTTGTTGGCGATCAGGCTCTTGGCGACTTTGGCCGACAAGGGCTCGGTGACAACGATTTGCGAACCGCAAGGCATGCTCTTGCGGGTGACACGGCTGTCGAGGTCCTGAGGCAGATAGGCGTTGCCGGCGATCAGCAGGTATTTGGCCCGCACCACGCCTTTGGCGGTGCGCACGGTGATCGGCTCGCCGTAGGTGATTTCCACCGCCGCCGATTGCTCGTAGATCTTGCCGCCCAGGCCGATGATCGCCGCGGCTTCACCGAGGGCCAGGTTCAGCGGATGGATGTGGCCGCCCTGCATGTCCAGCAGGCCGCCGACGTAGTTGTCGCAACCCACTTCGCGCTTGATCTCAGCCGCGTCGAACATTCTCAGGTTCTTGTTGCCGTAGCGCTCCCAGCTGCTTTTCTGCTCGGCCAGGCCTTTGAGCTGCTTCTTGTTCAGCGCCGCGAAAATGCCGCCGGGCTTGTAGTCGCACTTGATGTCGTACTGCTTGATGCGCGAACGGATGATGTCCGCGCCCTCGAAGATCATGCTGCCCAGCACTTCGGCAGTCTTGTCGCCGTAACGCTCTTCGATGACATCGACGTCGCGGCTGTAGGAGTTGACCAGTTGACCGCCGTTGCGACCGCTGGCGCCGTAGCCGACCTTGGCGGCTTCGAGCACGGTAACGCTGTAGCCCGCTTCACTGAGGAACAGGGCCGAGGACAAACCGGTGTAGCCGGCGCCGATGACGCAGACATCGCACTCGACCAGCTCTTCGAGCACCGGAAAATCGATAGTCTCGTTGCGGGTCGCGGCGTAGTAGCTGTTTACATGTTTTTGCATGATTGAGTTCCCGAACGGCCGCAGGGACTTGCCTGCGACCGCCGTTGTAGAAGTGTTAGAGCTTGATCCAGGTCGCTTTGAGTTCGGTGTATTTATCGAACGCATGCAGCGATTTGTCCCGACCGTTACCCGACTGCTTGAACCCGCCGAACGGCGCGGTCATGTCGCCGCCGTCGTACTGGTTGACCCAGACGCTGCCGGCGCGCAAGCCGCGAGCGAAGGTGTGGGCCTTGCTCAGGTTGCTGGTCCAGACCCCGGCGGCCAGACCGAAGATGCTGTCGTTGGCAATCGCCAGCGCTTCCTCGGCGGTGTCGAAGGTGATCAGCGACAGCACCGGGCCGAAGATCTCTTCCCGGGCGATGGTCATGGCGTTGGTCACGCCGTCGAAAATCGCCGGTTCCACGTACAGGCCGCCGGTGTCTTCAAGGGCGCGATTGCCACCCGCAATCAGTTGGGCGCCCTGCTCTTTGCCGATGCTGATGTAGCGCAGCACGTTGTCCAGTTGGCGCTGATCGACGACCGCGCCGACGGTGGTCGCCGGGTCCAGGGCATGCCCCGGTTTCCAGGCGTGCAACGCTTCCACCAGCAGCGGGATGAACTGCTCGCGAATCGAACGCTCCACCAGCAAGCGCGAACCGGCGGTGCAGACTTCGCCCTGATTGAAGGCAATCGCACTGGCCGCAGCTTGAGCTGCCGCGCGTAAATCCGGAGCGTCGGCAAACACCACGTTCGGGCTTTTGCCACCGGCTTCCAGCCAGACGCGTTTCATGTTGCTTTGCCCGGCGTAGATCAGCAGTTGCTTGGCAATCGCCGTCGAGCCGGTGAAGGCCAGCACGTCGACGTCCATGTGCAGCGCCAGCGCCTTGCCGACGGTGTGACCGAAGCCCGGCAGGACGTTGAACACGCCTTTCGGGATGCCCGCGTCGAGCGCCAGTTCGGCGATGCGAATCGCCGTCAGCGGTGACTTTTCCGAAGGCTTGAGGATGAACGAGTTACCCGCCGCCAGGGCCGGTGCGAACTTCCAGCTGGCCATGATCAACGGGAAGTTCCACGGCACGATGGCCGCGACCACGCCTGACGGTTCACGGGTGACCAGACCCAACTGGTCGTGCGGCGTCGCCGCAACTTCGTCGTAGATCTTGTCGATCGCCTCGGCGCTCCAGCGGATCGCGTTGGCGGTCGCTGGAATGTCGATGCTCATGGCGTCGCTGATCGGCTTGCCCATGTCGAGGGTTTCCAGCAGCGCCAGCTCTTCCTGGTTCGCCAGAATCAGATCGGCGAAACGAATCAGGATGCGCTTGCGCTCCGCCGGGGCCAGTTTGGCCCAGATGCCGGACTCGAACGCCCGGCGCGCAACCTGCACCGCCACATTCGCGTCGGCTTCGTCGGTGCTGGCGACGTTCGCCAGGAAGCGGCCGTCCACCGGGCTCACGCATTCAAAGGTGTCGCGGCTGAGTGCCGAGCAGTAGTGGCCGTCAATGAATGCCCGACCTTCGATTGTCAAGGACTGGAAGCGTTGCTCCCAGTCGCTGCGAGTAATTGCCATTGAAGTGACTCAACGCAGAGGAATAAGTAATTGTCGGACCAAGGCCAACCCATTAAGGATCAGAAAAAACACCCCTTTGTGGGAGCGAGCCTGCTCGCGATAGCGGTGTGCCAGACGACATCAATATTGATTGATCCGCCGCTGGAGTTCTCGAACTCGGCCAGCTCGCTTTCCTTGCACGCCACGAACACGTCGATGTACAGCGGGTCGATGTACCTGGCCATGACTTCGCTGTCGTCCAGCTCGCGCAGTGCATCGCGCAGGTTGTTCGGCAGGCTCTGTTCGTTCTGCTCGTAGCTGTTGCCTTCGACCGGTGCCCCCGGCTCGATTTCGTTGGTCAGGCCGTGGTGAATACCGGCCAGCACCGACGCCATCAGCAAGTACGGGTTGGCGTCAGCGCCAGCCACGCGGTGCTCGATCCGCACGGCGTCTGCAGAACCGGTTGGCACACGGACCGCAACGGTGCGGTTGTCGATGCCCCAGCTCGGCGAGTTCGGCACGTAGAACTGTGCGCCGAAACGGCGGTACGAGTTGACGTTCGGGCAAAGGAAGGCCATCTGCGCCGGCAGGGTCTCGAGCACACCGCCGATCGCGTGACGCAGTGCGGCGTTCTGCTCGGGATCCTCGCTGGCAAAGATGTTGTTGCCTTCTTTGTCGAGAATCGAAATGTGCACGTGCAGACCGTTGCCCGCCTGGCCCGGATACGGCTTGGCCATGAAGGTGGTGTCCATTTCATGGTCGTAGGCGATGTTCTTCACCAGACGCTTGAGCAGCACCGCGTAGTCGCAGGCCTTGATCGGGTCGGAGACGTGGTGCAGGTTCACTTCGAACTGTGCCGGGGCGCTTTCCTTGACGATGGCGTCAGCCGGGATGCCCTGCTCTTTCGCGCCTTCCAGGATGTCTTGCAGGCAATCGACGTATTCGTCGAGGTCGTCGATCAGGTACACCTGGGTCGACATCGGACGCTTGCCGGAAACCGGCGAACGTGGCGACTGCGGACGACCGTTCACGTTGTCCTGGTCGATCAGGTAGAACTCGAGTTCGAACGCGGCGCAGATGGTCAGGCCCATGTCATCGAACTTGCGCACCACATTGGCCAGCACTTCACGCGGGTCGGCAAAGAACGGCTCGCCTTCGAGTTCGTGCATGGTCATCAACAGTTGCGCGGTGGGGCGCTTCTGCCAAGGCTCGATGCTCAGGGTACCGGGAATCGGGTAGCAGATTCGGTCGGAGTCGCCGATGTCCAGGCCCAGGCCGGTGCTTTCCACCGTGGAACCGTTGATGTCCAGAGCGAACAGGGACGCCGGCAGGTTAATGCCTTTTTCGTAAACCTTATGAAGACTGGTGCGCTCGATGCGCTTGCCGCGCACCACACCGTTCATATCCGCAATCAGAAGGTCGACGTACAAAACCTCAGGATATTTCTTAAGGAATGCGTTTGCTTCGTTGAGTTGAACGGCACGCAGAGGGACCGACATGATGCACCTATTAGCTGTTAATTATTATGTTCACTGCACTTTCGAGAGCCCAGTCAATCCGAAAGGCAAAGTGAAGTCAATAGCGAACGAAGCGCCTTTCACGTTGAATTTATTGGCCGCGTCGGCCACTCATCGGCCACTTTGCTGCCTGAAACCCGCGCCAACTCGGATTCCCAGCCGCTTTTCCGTTTAGAATTTTTTACATGAGAGTTGTTAATTAAAATCAACGAGGCTAAGCTCCGGAAAAGCTCGTTCAAGTGTGAAACTTCGAGGTGATAAAAATGGCACTCAAGCCATTGATCGGCGTTACTGCGTGCGTCAAACAGATTGGCCTGCACCCCTACCACGTCAGCGGCGACAAGTACTTGCGTGCTGTCAGCGTCGCGGCCCTGGGGATGCCGGTGGTCATTCCTTCCTTAGGTGAACTAACCGAGATTGATGAGCTGCTCGCGCATCTCGACGGTTTGTTGCTGACCGGTTCGCCGTCGAATGTGGAGCCCTTCCACTATCAAGGCCCCGCCAGCGCACCCGGCACGGATCACGATCCTGCCCGGGACAGCACCACCCTTCCCTTATTGCGTGCAGCGATTGCCGCCGGTGTTCCGGTGCTCGGTATCTGTCGCGGTTTTCAGGAAATGAACGTGGCGTTCGGTGGCAGCCTGCATCAGAAGGTCCACGAACTGCCCGGCATGCTTGATCACCGGGAAGCGGATCATCCGGACCTGGCGGTGCAGTACGCACCGGCTCATGCGGTCAGCGTGCAACCGGGCGGTGTGTTCCAAGCGCTGGAATTGCCGCCGGTGTTCCAGGTCAATTCGATTCACAGCCAAGGCATCGACCGACTTGCCCCCGGCCTGCGCGCCGAAGCCATCGCTCCCGACGGCTTGATTGAGGCGATCTCTGTCGAGCACAGCAAGGCCTTCGCCCTCGGCGTGCAATGGCACCCGGAATGGCAGGTCCCGGCCAATCCTCCCTACTTGAGTATTTTCCAGGCGTTTGGCGACGCGTGCCGACAACGGGCGGCGCTGCGTAATACCCGCTGACTTGACACTCGATTAATCCATTGACTGCCCACGTGAGTCGGGCGGACGCGCCCTTGCGCACCCGTGACTCACGAAAAAGACAAACCGCAATAACAACAAGTACGACCAGGCAGCCAGGACGGCGGCGCCGAATTGACCCAAGCCGGACGATACCCAGTAAGCGCTCCCACAAGGGATCACCGCTGAACTGACTGGCATCGCCCGGTACGGGTTCGCAATCAACTATTAAGTCAGGCCGTATTGGCCCGACGACTGACACCTGTTGGGAGTTTCACATGGCAAACGCCTCCAGCATTTACAGGAAGGCTCTGGAAGGTCATCAGCAACCGAAAAAGGTTCTGGTGAGAGTCGACCGCGTAACCAAGAAATTTGACGAAACCATTGCCGTAGACGATGTGTCCCTGGACATCCACCAAGGCGAAATCTTCGCCATGCTGGGCGGTTCGGGTTCCGGCAAATCGACACTCCTGCGCATGCTGGCAGGCTTTGAGCGACCGACCGAAGGGCGGATCTACCTCGATGGCGTGGACATCACCGATATGCCGCCGTACGAGCGGCCGATCAACATGATGTTCCAGTCCTACGCGCTGTTCCCGCACATGACCGTGGCGCAGAACATTGCCTTCGGCCTGAAGCAGGACCGCCTGCCTGCCAGTGAAATCGAAGCCCGCGTCGAAGAAATGCTCAAGCTGGTGCACATGACCCAGTACGCCAAGCGCAAGCCGCATCAGCTCTCCGGTGGTCAGCGCCAGCGTGTGGCACTGGCTCGTTCGCTGGCCAAACGCCCGAAACTGCTGCTGCTCGATGAGCCGATGGGTGCACTGGATAAAAAGCTGCGCTCGCAGATGCAACTCGAACTGGTGGAAATCATCGAGCGCGTCGGTGTGACCTGTGTGATGGTGACCCACGACCAGGAAGAGGCCATGACCATGGCCCAACGCATTGCGATCATGCACCTGGGCTGGATCGCCCAGATCGGTAGCCCGGTCGACATCTATGAAGCGCCGGTCAGCCGCATGGTCTGCGAATTCATCGGCAACGTGAACGCTTTCGACGGCACCGTTGTAGAAGACCTGGAAGGTCACGCGATCATTCACAGCCCGGACCTGGAACAGAAGATCTACGTCGGTCACGGCGTGAGCACGTCGGTGCAGGACAAGTCGATCACCTACGCCATCCGCCCGGAAAAAATGCTGGTCAGCACCGTCAAACCCGAGACCCGTTACAACTGGTCCCAGGGGAAGGTGCATGACATCGCTTACCTCGGCGGGCACTCGGTGTTTTACGTGGAGCTGCCTGGCGGCAAGATCGTGCAGTCGTTCATGGCCAACGCCGAACGCCGTGGCACACGCCCGACGTGGGACGATCAGGTCTACGTCTGGTGGGAAGACGACAGCGGCGTGGTACTGCGCGCATGAACACTCTCACTCAGCAGTTTCAGCGGTTTTTGCCGAGCGGCCGTAAAGTCGTGATCGGTATTCCATTCCTGTGGCTGTGCCTGTTCTTCATGCTGCCGTTTTTCCTGGTGATGAAGATCAGTTTTTCCGAAGCAGCCCTGGCCATTCCACCCTACTCCGAGATCTACAGCTTCGCCGAACAGAAATTCCAGCTGCTGTTGAACCTCGGCAACTACGCCATGCTGGGCGACGATGAGCTGTACATCTCGGCTTATCTGGGCTCGTTGAAAATGGCCGCCCTCAGCACAGCGATGTGCCTGGTGATCGGTTTCCCGATGGCCTACGCCATTTCCAAGGCCAGCAAGGAAGCGCAGAACGTCTTGCTGCTGCTGATCATGATGCCGACCTGGACCGCCATCCTGATCCGCGTTTACGCCTGGATGGGCATCCTCAGCAACAACGGTTTGCTCAATGCCTTCCTGCTCTGGACCGGGCTGATCTCAGAGCCGATAGAAGTCCTCAACACCAACACTGCGGTCTACATCGGCGTGGTGTATGCGTACCTGCCGTTCATGGTGCTGCCGCTGTACGCCAACCTCGTCAAGCATGACGGCAGTCTGCTGGAGGCCGCATCGGACCTGGGCTCAAGCAACTTCAACAACTTCTGGAAAATCACCGTCCCGCTGGCCAGGAACGGCATCATCGCCGGCTGCATGCTGGTGTTCATTCCAGTGGTCGGCGAGTTCGTGATTCCGGAACTGCTCGGTGGCCCGGAAACCCTGATGATCGGTCGCGTGCTGTGGCAGGAGTTCTTCAACAACCGTGACTGGCCGGTGGCGTCCGCGTTGGCGGTGGTGATGCTGGCGATCCTGATTGTGCCGATCATCCTGTTCAACCGCAGCCAAGCCAAAGAGATGGAGGGACGGGCATGAACCGTTTCGGATTTTCAAGAATGATGCTGGTGCTCGGCCTGCTGTTCATTTACATGCCGATGCTGATTCTGGTGATCTACTCGTTCAACGCCTCGAAACTGGTGACGGTCTGGGGCGGCTGGTCGGTGAAGTGGTACGTCGGCCTGCTGGACAACACCCAGCTGATGGGCTCGGTAGTGCGTTCGCTGGAAATCGCCTGCTACACCGCGATTGCCGCCGTAGCGCTAGGCACGCTGGCGGCTTTCGTGCTGACCCGCGTCACCCGCTTCAAGGGCCGCACACTGTTCGGCGGGCTGGTCACCGCGCCGTTGGTGATGCCGGAAGTGATCACCGGCCTGTCGCTGTTGCTGCTGTTCGTGGCGATGGCGCAGATGATTGGCTGGCCGCAGGAACGTGGCATCGTCACCATCTGGATCGCCCACACCACGTTCTGCGCCGCGTATGTGGCGGTGGTCGTATCGGCACGCTTGCGTGAGCTGGACCTGTCCATCGAAGAGGCGGCCATGGACCTCGGTGCCCGGCCATTGAAGGTGTTCTTCCTGATCACCATTCCGATGATCGCGCCGTCGCTGGCCGCCGGCGGCATGATGTCGTTCGCCCTGTCGCTGGACGATCTGGTGCTGGCGAGCTTCGTCTCCGGCCCGGGTTCGACCACCCTGCCGATGGAAGTGTTCTCGGCTGTGCGTCTGGGCGTGAAACCCGAGATCAACGCGGTGGCCAGCCTGATTCTGCTGGCGGTATCGATCGTGACCTTCATGGTCTGGTACTTCAGCCGCAAGGCCGAAGCCACTCGCAAGCGTGCGATCCAGGAAGCCATGGATCAGACCGCGAGCGAATCCTGGAAGCAACCGGCTTCACAACGACCTGCTACCGAACAGATCGGAGCGACGGCTTAACGCCGTCGCGTTTCATCGCGACAGCACTGAATAGATAACGGCACGCCTTCGGGCGCACCACGCAATTCCGTTCACGCAGCGCCTTACCACCGCCGCAGTTACACGAACGGCCTCACCTGGCTCCTCGGTTAAGGTGATTTTGGGCGCCCTCGGGCGCCCTTTTTGCTTCCAGCCACCCTCGTGACCTCAGTAGTAACGTCGCGGGTCGGAATCGATCAGGCTGGTCAGCTTGGTCAGGGCGAAGCGCAATTCGTCCTGACTGGTAGGCGACATCAGTACCAGCCGCACGCAGCGGGTAATCCCGGAGCGTTCAGCCTGAAATTGCGTGCCACTGAGCACCAGCACCCCGTGGGTCCGAGCCAGCATGGTGAACTCGTCGCTGGTCCACGGCTCAGGCAGCGTCAACCAGACGTGGTAGGAATACGGCTGGGTCTTGAGTTCGAAATTGGCAAAGATTTCCCGGGCAATCGCTTGCCGCCCGGCGGCTTCGTTGCGCTGGATGCGGATCAGTTTTTTGTCGAGGCCTTCGGCGATCACATTGCTGGCCAATTGCGCAGTCAGCGGCGATGGCATCCAGACGCTGCTGCGCACCATCGAGGTCAGGCGCGAGAGCAATTTGGGCGGGCTATAGAGATAGCCGATGCGTAGCGCCGGCATGACCGATTTCGACAGACTGGTCAGGTACACCGAACGATCCGGTGCAAACGCCGACAACGGCTTGATCGACGGGTCGGTGGCGAGGAAGCCGTAGATGTCATCATCCAGGATGATGAAGTCGAACTCTTCAGCCAGCGCCGCGATTTGTGCTCGGCGTTTTTGCGACATGATCGCCGCCGTCGGGTTCTGGCAGGTCGCGACGCAAACCAGCATCGCCGGCTTCTCGCGCAGGCACAGTTCGCGCAGCGCTTCGGGAATGATCCCTTCATCGTCCATCGGCACGCCACGCAAGCGGCGCTCAAGACCATGGGCCAGGGAAATGATGCCGGGGTAGCAAAGCTCTTCGCAGAGCACCAGGTCACCAGCGTTGGTCAGGGCACTCATCGCGACCATCAAGCCATGCTGGGCACCGGCGGTGATCACCACTTGCTGCCATTGCGCATCGGGCAATGAATGGCGCAACCACTGCGCACCCGCCTCGCGATGAGCCGGGTGACCGCCGTCCGGCGCGTAATCCAGGGTACGGGCGAAATCGGTGCTCTTGGCCATGCCCACCAACGCGCCGCGCAACCAGTATTCCAGGGTTTCGCTGTTGGGCTTGATGATCGACAGATCGAGTAATTCGGGTTGCCCCAGGTTCAGCGGCGCGGCGCTATTGCTGGCAGGCAGTTCCAATTGCTTTTGATTGAGCACATAAGTGCCCCGCCCTACTTCCCCCTGCACCAGACGACGTCGATGGGCTTCGCTGTAGGCCCGACTGATAGTGCCCGGCGTGACATTCAGGGTGGTAGCCAGCTCCCGCAGGGTCGGCAGGCGATCACCCTCCCTCAACACGCCGCTGCTGATATCGCGCGCCAATGCATCGGCAATCGACAAATACATCGGCTGGCTGAACTCGCTTAGCTGCGGAACCCACATGAATGTTCACTGCCCATCGTAGAAATGATGAATGTCCGAGCATATCACATGGAGGTTAGGCAATTAATAAATCGACCCAATCGATAAATTGAGTCGATTGATTCAACAACTTAGCCGATACACAGCGCGACACCACGATATTTTTACAAGAACTAATAAGCTTATAAATCAAATAATTAAACGCCAATCAGCCAAAAAAACAGGCACCGAGAGCAAAAAAACTCTCGTAACAATCTTGCCTGCTATTGAGTCAACTCAATTCATTCAAATACACTCATATCGAATCGAATCAATCAACTCAATCCTCCCCACCTGATCACTGCGCGACTCTGCCGCGCCAAATCGAGACATCATGGACACACTCAGAAAGGATCTATCCCTGTCAGCGGTCATTGCGGGCTTCATCGCGGTGATCATTTCCTATGCCGGCCCTTTGATCATCGTGTTTCAGGCAGCCAAGGAAGCCCATCTGCCCAGCGACGTGGTGTCTTCGTGGATCTGGGCCATCTCCATCGGCAGCGGCATTACCGGCCTGTTCCTGAGCTGGCGCCTGCGGATTCCGGTGATCACGGCATGGTCGACGCCGGGCGCGGCATTGCTGGTATCGATGTTGCCCACCGTTACCCTGCCCCAAGCTATCGGCGCCTATGTCGTGGCGTCGGTGATTATCGCCGTGGTCGGTTTGTCCGGGGCGTTCGACAAACTGATGAGTCGCCTGCCCAAAGCCATCGCTGCCGCCATGCTCGCGGGTATTCTGTTTCGCTTCGGCGCAGAGCTGTTCACCTCGATCAAGCTGCAACCGGCACTGGTGCTGGCGATGATCGCAACCTACCTGATCTTCAAACGCTTTTCGCCGCGCTACGCGATTCTCTCGGTGCTGATTATCGGTTGCGCCGTGGCCGCCTCGTTCGGTGAACTCAACAGCAGCTCGATCACCATCGCCGTAGCCCACCCGGTCTTCATCGCCCCCGAGTGGAGCTGGCATGCAATCATCAACATCGGTCTGCCACTGGCCTTGGTGACCCTGACCGGCCAGCACGTTCCCGGCATGGCGGTGTTGCGCACCTCGGGCTACAACACCCCGGCGCGCTCGATCATTTCGGTCACCGCGATTGGCTCGATTCTGATGGCCCCGTTCGGCTCCCACGGCTTTAACCTGGCAGCGATTACGGCGGCGATCTGCACCGGCCGCGAAGCCCACGAAGACCGTGACAAACGCTACATCGCCGGGATTGCCTGCGGGGTGTTCTACATTCTGATGGGCACCTTCGGCGCGACCCTGGCCTCGGTGTTTTCCGCCCTGCCTAAAGAGTTGATCGCCTCCCTCGCCGGCCTGGCCTTGTTCGGTGCAATCAGCGCCGGGTTGACCGGCGCCATGGCGGACGAGAAGCAACGTGAAGCGGCGCTGATCACCTTTCTGGTCACCGCCTCGGGCATGAGTTTCCTCGGTTTGGCCGCCGCCTTCTGGGGTTTGATCTTCGGCCTCGTGGCGCATTTCGTACTGACTTACACCCGGGAAAGCAAAGCCGCCGTCATCGCCGAGGGCAGCCGACCATGACGGCTCTGTGAGAGAACGTGACGCCGGGCTCTCGCGTCAGAGCTTGGCGATCGACACCTCGGTGGATTTGACGAACGCGATGACCTCGCTCCCCACCACCAACTCGAGATCGCGAATCGAACGCGTGGTAATCACCGACGTGACAATCCCGGAAGCGGTTTGCACATCGACTTCAGAGACCACCGGCCCTTCCAGGATTTCCTTGACGATGCCTTTGAACTGATTGCGGACGTTGATTGCTTTGATGGTCATGACTAGGCTTCCTGTCGAATTGGGCTACGTGAGCACTGCTGTGCGAGACCCTAAAATGCACTTGATTGAACATGGAGCAAAGGAATAAATAACTAGATATTTATTCCTTTTAAATATATGCAATGGATGGCGTCGAGTGTGCAATAGAACCTCTTGGCTTCGCTGCGGCCCAATTTCTACTCATCAAGTCTCGTTTGGAGGTTGTGATGCGAACGCTTGAACTGGCTGGGGTGCCCGTCCCTGTCATTGGTCAGGGCACCTGGCGCATGGGTGAAGACCCACAACAACGAACCCGTGAAATCGCCGCATTGCGCACCGGCATCGAGCTGGGAATGACCCTGATCGACACCGCAGAAATGTATGCCGAGGGCGGCGCAGAGGAAGTGGTTGGCAAAGCCATTACCGGTGTTCGCGATCAGGTGTTTCTGGTCAGCAAGGTCTACCCGCACAACGCCAGCCAACGCGGTATTCCTCAAGCCTGCGAACGCAGTTTGCGCCGTTTGGGAACCGACTACATCGATCTGTATCTGCTGCACTGGCGCGGCCAGTTCCCGCTCGCAGAGACCGTCGATGCTTTCGAACGCCTGCGCGACGACGGCAAGATTGGCCGTTGGGGCGTGTCCAATTTCGATCTGGCGGACCTGCATGAACTGGGCCCAGGAACCTGCGCGACCAATCAGGTGCTCTACAACCTCGAGGAGCGCGGCATCGAATTCGACCTGCTGCCCTGGTGCCAGCAACAGCGCATGCCGTTAATGGCTTATTGTCCGATTGCCCAGGCCGGGGGGCTTCTGGTCGAGCCGACACTGAAGCAGATCGCTGCACGCCATAACGTCACTGCGGCCCAGGTGTCACTGGCCTGGATTCTGCGTCAGGACGGCGTGATTGCCATCCCCAAAGCGATGCATCCAGAACACCTGGAGTTGAACGCTGCCGCCGCTGATCTGAAGCTCGATGCTGAAGATCTTCAGGCATTGGATCGAGCGTTTGGCGCGCCCACTCGCAAACATCCGCTGGCGATGGTCTGAGGCTTAGAACAAGCCCAATTGCCCGCCAATCAGCGTGCTGAAATCATCATCGACAAACGGCAGTATCGCGTCGGCCACCGGCTGCAGCTGGCGGCTGACGTAATGGTCGTAGTCAATCGGCGCGCTGCGGGTTTCCAGCGGTTCGGGGCCCGCCACCGTGATCACGTAACTGATCCAGCCGCCGCGTTGATACTGCAGTGGCCGGCCCAGTCGATCGTTGTATTCGTCGGCCAGGCGTGCGGCGCGCACATGGGGCGGTACGTTGCGTTGATAGTCGTCCAATGGCCGGCGCAGGCGCTTGCGATAGATCAGCAAGTCATCGTGCTCACCGGCCAGCGTCGCCCGGACAAACTCGCGAACATAATCCTGATAAGGCCGACGGTGAAAGATCCGCAGGTAGAGTTCCTGCTGAAATTGCCGAGCCAGCGGCGACCAGTCGGTGCGTACGGTTTCCAGGCCTTTGTAGACCATTTCGTCAGTGCCGTCGGCACGTGTCACCAGCCCGGCATAGCGCTTCTTGCTGCCCTCTTCCGCGCCGCGAATGGTCGGCATCAGAAATCGTCGAAAGTGCGTTTCAAATTGCAGCTCGAGCACGCTGTGCAACCCGAACTCCTTGAGCAAATGATCGCGCCACCAGTGGTTGACGTATTCGACCAGAGACCGGCCGATCTGCGCCGCTTCTTCCTGACCATGAGCACGCCGCAGCCAGACGAAGGTCGAGTCGGTGTCGCCATAAATCACCGCGTGCCCTTGCGCCTCGATCAGTTGGCGAGTCCTGAGCATGATCTCGTGCCCGCGCAAGGTGATCGATGACGCCAGGCGCGTATCGAAAAACCGGCAGCCACTGGAACCAAGTACGCCATAGAACGCGTTCATGATGATTTTCAGGGCCTGGGAAAGCGGTGCATTGTGCTCGCGCTTGGCAACTTCCCGGCCTTCCGATACACGAGCGACAATCGCTGGCAGGCAATGCCGCGTCCGCGAGAAACGCGCACCGCGAAAGCCCGGTACCGACTCGCTGTCGTCGGGGTGGCGCAAGCCCTCCACCAGCCCCACCGGGTCGATCAAAAAGGTCCGGATGATCGACGGGTACAGGCTCTTGTAATCGAGCACCAACACCGACTCGTACAACCCCGGCTGCGAGTCCATGACAAACCCGCCGGGACTGGCCTGCGGAGGACGCTCGCCGAGGTTCGGCGCGACAAAGCCCTGACGGTGCATCAACGGCATGTAGAGGTGAGTGAACGCGGCCACCGAACCGCCGCTGCGATCAGCCGGTAAACCGGTGACGCTGGCGCGCTCGAGCAAGAAGGTCAGCAGTTCGGTCTTGTGGAAGATCCGCGTGACCAGCTCGCAGTCCTTGAGGTTGTAGCGCGCCAGTGCGGGCTTGTCCTCGGCGAACATGCGGTTGATTTCGTCCATGCGCTGGTACGGATTGTCGATCGATTTGCCTTCACCCAGCAGTGTCTGCGCAACGTTTTCCAGGCTGAATGAAGGGAAACTCCAGGTCGCCGAGCGCAGCGACTCGATGCCATCGATGATCAGCCGGCCAGCGGCGGCAGCAAAGAAGTGATTGTTGCCCGAACCGTGTTCGCGCCACTGCATCTCCTCGCCGCCACGCCCCAAACGCAACAGCACGGCCAGCCGCCGGGCATGCTCGTGCAGCACGCGCAGGTCGAATTGCACCAGGTTCCAGCCGATGATTGCGTCGGGATCGTGGAGCGCAAACCACTCGTTGAGTTTTTTCAGCAACAGGGTCCGGGAGTCGCAGTACTCAAGCGCAAAATCCACCAACGAGTCATCACCATTTGGCGCCCCGAGCATRTAGACCTGSCGCTGRCCRCAGCCTTCCAGYGCAATCGAATACAGCTCGCCWTGSKCGGTGGTTTCGATATCSAGCGARACCAGTTTCAAGTGCGGGCGATAGTCCGGTGCAGGCTTGAGATGAGCGTCGAGCAGTGTGCCGGAGTCATCCACCGTTCCCGTGAACGACACCGACGCGGTGATGAAGCGCTCCATCAGGTAGCGTTCCGGCGGACGGATATCCGCCTCAAACACATCGACACCGGCCCTGCGCAACAGCGTGTCGAGGTGCATCAACTGGCGGTGCTGCTGGCAATACAGCCCGAACACCGGCCGATGCTGAAAATCCTGCAACCCCAGCGGGCGAAGCTCGACACCTTGCTCGCCACGCAACAGCAACTCGGCCTGCTCGCGCTGCTGCTCGGGAATGAACGCCACCGACGGCTGAACCGGCAGCCGGACAAGCCTTGGGCCTTGATCGGTCGCCAACCAGAACTCGACTTGCGTGCCGGCCGGGGTATCGCGCCAATGCCGGGTCAAGACGAAGCCCTGCTGTAAATCCACCACTGCAACCTCGAAGACTATTTCACAGGGTGATTCTACGCGTCATCGGTGCTCACGGCTGCCTTTGCGTTTACCGCGCAAGTGATTGTAGGACAAGGCTCTAGGCCGACCCTGCGGGCACCACAGCGTTTTATGTAGTGATTTAAAATATTCACTACAAAACCGTTGACGAGTTGTTTTTCCCCTTGCATGATGCGGACGTCTCCCCGATCGGGAGCATTGGCAAAAGTGTTGTGAAAAAGCTCGACTGACCGCCGAGCTGCTCCCGGATGTGTACTGCCCACAAGGCAGATTGATGAAGCTGACCCAGCATGAGTGTCCAGTACAAGGACGGGAAACGCTGGCGATCAATCCTCAAGATGCTTGTGGCCGAGCTGAATAATGTCGGTAGCAACGTCCAGGTAATCGCTGTTTCTCCCCGCTGTGCCGCACGTGCGTAGCAGTTTCTCGGCAAGACTACATGCATCCTGCTCAAGGCCCTGCCGATATTCGGCAGACACCCACTGTCGCCCTGGTTTCGGTACCAGATATCAACTTACCGATGCAGAGAAGTGAACTAGCGAACCAACTAGACAGATCAAACACTGGTCAAGGGGCTTACAAATGAATCTGAACAATCAACCGACTATTGATGAACTGGCTCGGATGTTCGCAGCACACAAAGACAGCCATGACAGCCATATCCTGTGGATTGCCGAGTCTGGCCAGGTGCATATCGACTGCCTGTCGCCCCACGCTCATGAAGATGAGTTCGAAAAGAACAAGCATGACTTGCGTGCCCGATTGAAGATGTACCGTCGCGGCCAGGGTTATGTTGGCAAGAAAGCGGCCGCCGACAAAGACTTTGTCGGGCGTGTTCTCGAGACGCTGAATCAGGCGTGGAAGAGTGCGCAGGGCCAGTCCGGTGTGTGCGTGATCGATCGCTACTGCTAAGCGAGTCTGCCAGGACGCTGATAACCCGCCCGGGTTATCAGCGACTGCCAAGGGCGAAACCACACTGCTGATAGCGCAAACTCCCTTCGATGACGTTTTTAGAACCCCCAAATGCCGCTTTGCCCTCTTGCTCTGTTGGCCTGCGTCTATGATTCTGTATAAGCGTCAACGCGCTTGGCGACGCCTGATAAATACAACACCGGAGAGGCCCTCATGAAGACCGTCGCGCAACTGCTCAAGTTAAAGGCCGAACAGAACCAGCAGGTTCATACCATCAACTCGCATCAGATGGTGCTCGAAGCCCTAATGGTCATGGCCGCAAAAAACGTCGGTGCATTGCCGGTACTCGAAGACGGTCGAATTGTTGGCGTGATCAGTGAACGCGACTATGCGCGCAAACTGGTGCTCAAGGGGCGCTCCTCGGTCGGTACGCCCGTCAGCGACATCATGAACTCGCCGGTCATCACGGTGGACTCCCATCAATCCGTGCAAACCTGCATGAACATCATGACCGACAAGCACCTGCGTCATTTGCCGGTGGTGGAAAATGGTCAATTGCTGGGCTTGTTGTCCATCGGCGACCTCGTCAAGGAAGCCATTGCCGAGCAGGCCGAACTGATCAAGCAGCTGGAACAGTACATTCGCGGCGAATAACGTCTCTCGCCCATCAACCCAAACCACTGACTGCGCGCTCTCGGTCCTCAAGAACTCGCAGTTGTTGGTGATGAAAGCCACAAGCTACCAGCGCTTGCCCTCCCGTATTGCCTCAAGCCTCGCACCTTGGATTTGCTCTATCGCGAGGGACTTCTATATTCATATAACGGCCTGTAGCTTCCGACTTCCCCCTGAGCGCGAACCATGACCAGGACTGATCATTTGATCATCTGTGAACATTGCGATTGCGTGTATGAAAAAGTGGCGCTCGCCAAACATCAAACCGCCCTGTGCACGCGATGTGGCGGGGTGCTTCAGCGCTACAACGGATTATCAGTGGAGCAACGCCTGGCCTTGAGCCTGACGGCCGCCGTGCTGTGGGTTTTCGCCAACTTCTATCCGGTGATGAGCATCAGCCTCAAAGGCCTGAACAATAGCGCCACCTTATGGGACTCGGTGCTGGCGCTCAGCCAGGGGCCGATCACCTTCATGGCGATGGTCGCGGCCATCGCCATGATCATCGCGCCCATCATTCAACTGCTGTTGCTGGTCTGGGTGCTGAGTTTTGCCCTCGCGGCCAAACGCTCACCGGCATTCAGGCTGTGCATGCGCTGGCTGGAAACCCTAAGGCCCTGGAGCATGCTTGAGGTTTGCCTGCTGGGGGCGCTGGTCTCGGTGTTCAAACTTGCAGGACTGCTTGATGTGCTACCGGGCATCGGCCTGTTTGCCCTCTCGGTGCTGAGCTTGCTGCTGATCCGGATTGCCGGCCGCGATGTTCGCGACCTGTGGGACACCCTATGAACACAGCACCTGAAGCCCGCGATCTGAACCTTTGCCTGTGCCACAGCTGCGGCAACGCCTGCGACATGACCGACCAGCCATGCGAGTGCGAGCGCTGTGGCGCCCCCTTGCATGCCCGCAAAGCCAACTCATTGACCCGAACCTGGGCCTACCTGCTGGCCTCAATGGTGTTTTACATCCCGGCCAATTTGTTGCCGGTGATGAACACCAGCATGTTGGGCAGCGACTCTGAAAGCACCATCATCGGCGGCGTGCTGGAGTTCTGGGAACATGGAGCCTGGGACATTGCGCTGATCATTTTCATCGCCAGTATTGCAGTGCCGGGCATCAAGTTCGTGGCCCTCTCGCTGCTGCTGATCACGGTACAACGCGGTAGCCTCTGGGCTCGCAAAGAGCGCTCAAAACTCTACCGTTTCGTCGAGCTGATCGGCTACTGGTCGATGCTCGATGTGATTGTCGTTGCACTGGTAGCGGCGCTGGTGAAATTCCAGGCGCTGGGCGATATCGAACCCCGCCAAGGGATACTGTTCTTTGGTCTGGTGGTGGTGTTCACCATGCTCTCGGCAATGAGTTTTGACCCGCGCCTGATTTGGGAAAACCGAAAATCCGAGGAGGTCATGGATGGAGTCGCAAGCCGCTGAGGGACAGCCAGTCCCCGGCCATGCCAGTATCAAGACCCGTCGCTGGAGTATTTCGCTGGTATGGATCGTGCCGATCGTCGCAGTGCTGGTCGGGGTGTCCCTGGTGGTGCACAACATACTGCAACAAGGTCCAACCATCATTCTCAACTTCAAGACTGGCGAAGGTCTCATCGCCAACAAAACCGAGGTCAAATACCGCAACGTGGTGATCGGCCATGTCTCCGACGTCGAATTGAGCGATGACCAGAAGAGCGTCAACGCCACGGTGAAACTCGTCAAACAAGCGGAATCCTTCACCCGCGAAGACTCGAAGTTCTGGGTCGTGCGGCCACGCATTGGTGCCGGCGGCGTGTCTGGATTTGACACGTTGCTCTCGGGCGCCTTTGTCGGTGCCGACGCCGGTCGCGCCGATGCCCGCGCCAAAACCTTCATAGGTCTTGAAGCCCCGCTACCCCTCACCTTTGGTGAACCGGGCAAGCATTTCATGTTGCACACCCAGGATCTCGGTTCACTGGAAATTGGCTCTCCTGTCTATTTCCGCAAGATCCCGGTGGGGCAAGTGGTCGCCTATACCCTGGACTCCGAGGGCAAGGGGGTGGATATCCAGGTCTTCGTCAAGGCGCCAAACGACGTCCACGTCACTGAAAACACTCGCTTCTGGAACGTCAGCGGTATCGCCATCGATGTGGGCGCCAATGGCTTTGCGTTCAAAACCGAGTCACTGTCAGCCATGCTGGTGGGCGGAATTACCTTTCGCGCTCCAGACTACAGTCCCAACGACCAACCGGCGGCCGAAAACATGAGCTTCGAGTTGTTCGACAATCAACAGACCGCCCTTGCCCCACCCAACGGCAAGGCGCAATTCCTGTCGCTGCGTTTCAATCAGGCGTTGCGCGGCTTGAAGGTGGATGCCCCCGTGGAATTCCAGGGACTGGATATCGGCAAGGTGGTTGCGATCAATCTGGACTACGATGAGAAGGCCCACAGTTTTCCCATCAACGTGGGCATCGTGATCTATCCGCAACGTCTGGGCCAGGCCCATATCAAGATGCTGAAGGCCCTGAACTACAACCCCGACGACGAACAGGCGGTTAATCGACTCATGGGCAGCTTTGTCGAAAACGGTCTGCGCGCCCAGGCCCGCAGCGGCAATTTGTTGACCGGGCAACTGTACATTGCACTGGATTTCTTCCCTAAAGCCGAAAAAGTTGCCTTCGACCCCAACGCCCGGCCAATGCGGATACCCACTGTTCCTGCAAGCCTTGAGCAGTTGCAAGAGCAGTTCCAGGCAGTGATCGAAAAGATCAACAAACTGCCGATCGAGCGCATCGCCAACAACCTTGATGACAACCTGACAGAACTGCGAAAAAGCCTCAAACAAGTCAATAGCACGACACTGCCTGGTGTACAGAACACCTTGCAGGAGATGAGCAAAACCCTGCAATCGGCCAACTCGACCCTCGCCGAAGGCTCGCCACAACGCGAGCAATTGAGTGAAACCCTGGACGAACTCGGGCGCGCATCACGCTCGCTGCGTGAATTGTCAGACTACCTGACCCGTCATCCTGAATCCCTGGTGCGCGGACGCCCCAAAGGCGCCCCGGCACAAGACCTGCAGCCGTCTTCGAGCCATTGACCCAGGAGCAGCCCGTGTCTTTATCGCTGAAGTGTTCATTGCTCAGTCTGGTGGTGTTGCTCGCTGCATGTCGCAGCGATCCAATTCATTACCATACTCTGACCCCGGCCCAGCTGACCGTTGGCGCGCGGGGTGGCGCAGATATCCAGATTGAGCGGGTCACCGTGCCACCTCAGGTCGACCGCCCGCAAATCGTCATTCGTCAGGGCAACAGTGGCCTGGCAATCCTGGAAACCGAATGGTGGGGGGCCAGCCTGTCCGATGAGTTGAAAAGCGCCTTGGTCAATCAACTGTCTGGCACAACGTCTCAGCGCGATGTATCGCTGCGGGTCGACGTGCAGCGTTTTGATTCAGTCCCCGGTCAGTACGCACTCGTCGATGTGAAATGGCGCCTGAGAACTGCGGGAACCGATGCGAACAAAGTACCGCTGACCTGCCGCACAACGTTACAAACACCGGCGGGGGCGACCGTCGATGATTTGGTGGCGGCTCATCAAAACAATGTAAAACGACTGGCCGGCCTGATCAGTAAAATGGCCAGCGCGCCCCTCAACGGATGCCCAGCTGTTGAGTAGCGGAGGTAGGCTATTTTCCTACTGAAGAGCCTGACCGCCTTGCAGAGGAGACTCCAGCGGTGCAGGTTCGGGCACGAGCGGCAGGTTTTTGGCGAGGCTGCCTTCTATCTGCCCCGAAATGTAGTAGACCCCCGCCATTACCCCATTGGCCTCGTTCTCTATCAACCCAAGCCACGCTTTGTCGAACGCGTCGCCCAGGCTTTTGCGTAGCTGCACTTCAGTCTCCGCTCGATCATTCTCATTCGAGACGGCACCAATACTCGCCGTCACCACAGAAATTACGGCCCCCGCTACTCGGCCAACTGCCGCGGCAACAGCGCCGGCGGCACTGCGGGTGGCAATCTCGGCTTCGAGCTTTTCGCCGGCTCGCTTGGCCACCGACGATATACCGGCGTCCGATAACCCGGCTCCCGCACCGCTGTTAGCGCTGCGGACTCGTTCGATCAAGGCCTGATAGGCTGGCAGATTGGTAACCGGTTCGGCGTGAGCAATTTGATAGAGCGAAGCGTTGCGTGCAGGCGGAGGTGCCAGCGCAATTGCCGGAATGTCGTTGAGTCGACGGTCGAATTGATCTTGAGGTGCGCTGTAGTGCTGCTGGATCTCCACCAGATGCGCGTCGAGGGTCTGTAAATACAAGGTAATTGCATCGACCATGATCGCGTTGGGATCGGTGATCCTGGCGACGGGGTCCAGCACGCGTTCATGGTATTGCTCCTGTAGATAGACCGTTAGCCGGTTGACCACAGGATCGACTTCTCCCCCGCTGCTCATCTTGTACCAGCCCACCTTCGCAGACAGCCATTGCTGGGTCCAATAGTTGGTAAACCACGGGATGAAGTCTGTTTCAGTACGCTGGTAGACCAGCTCTCTCCAGCGCTCCATGGCGCCGCGCGTGTAACGCTTGACTACCCCTTTGGAGGCCAACGATGCGGTGTCTATGTCTTGATCAATCTGTTGCCAGGTTGCTTGCGAAATAACCACCGGCGCAGTCGGCTCGGAGGCGCGATGGACTGTGGCACATCCCGCCAACACCGCTAACAAGACAACGTGCAGGAAACGCAGATTCAAGATCGCAGTCCCCTAGAAATGACACGGCAGCGCTGACCTTTACGCTGTCCGAACGAAACGAGCAGCATTTCCAACCATGGTATTTTGAGTATAGGTGGCGAGAGACAGGACAAAAAATCACCGCGTGAATCTGTGGCTTTGCTGAAGGCGAGCAGCCTTACTTCAACAAAACCGCATATTTGGCGGCTATGGAAAACAAGTGGAGGACGGAGTCGTCATGCTTTACCGAATAGCCGCTGACGGGCTGGTACTGCTTCATCTACTGTTCATTCTGTTCGTGCTTTTCGGCGGCCTGTTAACGCTCAAGTGGCGGCACTTGATCTGGTGGCACCTGCCTGCCGCTGCGTGGGGCGTGGTCGTCGAAATCTTCCAGTTGACCTGCCCCCTGACCCGCTGGGAAAACCTCTGGCGCCAATCTGCCGGACAGGACGGTTACAGTGACAGTTTCATCGAGCACTATGTGTGGCCGTTGATATACCCGGCTGGACTGACACCGGCGATACAGCTAGGGCTGGGCTGCCTGGTGCTTCTCATCAACATGATTGTCTATGTGCATCTGGCCAGGCAGTGGAAGCTGGCGCGGGCAACCTAATCAGGTTGTCCGGGCACTATTTCGCAGGCAAAACAAAACCCCTACCTGCATACGCAGATAGGGGTTTCGGAATTTAATCTTGACGATGACCTACTCTCACATGGGGAAACCCCACACTACCATCGGCGATGCATCGTTTCACTGCTGAGTTCGGGATGGGATCAGGTGGTTCCAATGCTCTATGGTCGTCAAGAAATTCGGGTACTGAG
>NZ_JBFTNH010000035.1:0-20792 GCF_056397385.1 Pseudomonas sp. 05N36
CCTGATCCCATCCCGAACTCAGCAGTGAAACGATGCATCGCCGATGGTAGTGTGGGGTTTCCCCATGTGAGAGTAGGTCATCGTCAAGATTAAATTCCGAAACCCCAATTGCGAAAGCAGTTGGGGTTTTGTTTTGCCTGCGAGAAAGTGCTCATCGGCTGCAACAACGTCCGACCGTCGTTTTGGCCGTCAAGGACAACCACTTGGGAAATTCCGCCTAAAGTGGTCGCGCAGATTTTGGTATGGTGCAGCTCGTTTTTTAATGGACTGATGTCACGCGCAGGGAATGGCGTTTAACCCGGTCAAAGAGTTGCTGCAGAAATGCCCGAACCGATCCCGATCAAGGACCACGAAAAAGAAACGCGCCTGGTCAACAAACGTCTGTTGGCCTGCGCGTTGTTCGTGGTTGCAATTACCTGCGCGCTGGTTGTGCGTATGTACGTCCTGCAAGTGGTCGAGTTTGACTATCACTCGACGATCTCTGAAAACAACCGGGTGCATGTCCTGCCCATTACCCCGACTCGCGGCCTGATCTATGACCGCAACGGCGTACTGCTGGCTGATAATCGGCCAAGCTACAACCTGATCATTACCCGCGAACGCGCAACTGATGTGAAAGGCGAGCTGGACTCAGTGGTCAATCTGTTGCACTTGCCTGTTGAAGACCGCGCGCTGTTTGATAAGGCGATGAAGCAGGCGCGCCACCCCTTTGTTCCGGTCACCTTGTTTTACGAACTGACCGAAGAGCAGATTGCGACACTGGCGGTGAACGAGTTCCGGCTGCCGGGAATCGACGTTGAGCCGCAGTTCGTGCGCAACTACCCGCTGGGTGCGCATTTCGCCCACTCGATCGGATATGTCGGGCGTATCAACGAAAAAGAATCCAAGGCACTGGATACCGTCGAGTACCGCGGTACCCAGTCGATCGGCAAGACCGGTATCGAAAAATTCTACGAGTCCGAGCTACATGGCCATGTCGGCTATGAAGAGGTCGAAACCAACGCCCAGGGCCGGGTGCTGCGAGTGCTCAAGCACACTGATCCGATCCCTGGAAAAAACATCGTGCTCAGCCTCGATGTAAAGCTTCAGGAAGCGGCAGAAGACGCGCTGGGTGACCGCCGTGGTTCAGTGGTTGCTCTCGATCCGGCCACCGGTGAAGTGCTGGCAATGGTCAGCAAACCGAGCTTTGACCCGAACCTGTTCGTCACCGGCATCAGCTTCAAGGAATACGCGGCGCTGCATGACTCCATTGACCGCCCACTGTTTAACCGGGTCTTGCGCGGATTGTATGCGCCGGGCTCGACGATCAAGCCGGAAGTGGCGATTGCCGGGCTCGACACTGGCGTGGTCACGGCGTCCACCAGGGTCTTCGATCCGGGTTACTACCAACTGCCGGACTTCGACCATAAATACCGTAACTGGAATCACAGCGGCGACGGTTGGGTCGACATGGACGCAGCGATCATGCGTTCCAACGACACCTATTTTTACGACCTGGCGCACAAACTCGGCATCGATCGTCTGCACGATTACATGGCGATGTTCGGCCTTGGCGAAAAAGTCTCGCTGGACATGTTTGAAGAGTCTCCCGGGCTGATGCCGTCCCAGGCATGGAAGCGCGCTACTCGCCGTCAGCCTTGGTTCCCCGGCGAAACGGTGATCCTCGGGATTGGCCAGGGTTATATGCAGGTGACACCGCTACAACTGGCTCAGGCGACTGCGCTGATCGCCAACAAAGGGGTGTGGAACCGACCGCGTTTGGCCAAGACGATCGATGGCGTGGCGCCAGTGGATGAGCATCCGATGCCGAACATCCTGCTGAAGAATCCGCACGACTGGGAGCAGGTCAACCACGGCATGCAGATGGTTATGCACGATCCGCGCGGTATCGCCCGTGCGGCGGCGGTGGGGGCGCAATACCGGATTGCAGGCAAGAGCGGCACCGCACAAGTGGTGGCAATCAAACAGGGCGAGCGTTACGACCGTTTGAAGACCCGCGAGCGTAACCGCGACAACGCCTTGTTCGTCGGCTTCGCCCCGGCCGAACATCCGCAAATCGTGATCTCGGTGATGATCGAGAACGGTGAGGCCGGCGGTCGCGTTGCCGGCCCTGTAGTGCGGCAGATCATGGATGCGTGGCTGCTGGACAAGGACGGCCATCTGAAGCCGCAATACGCGAGCCCGAGCAAACCACCCAGCGATCCTCACGTTTAAGGCGCTGAAAGCTACAGCACCTGCTCATGCCTGTTGAGCAGGTGCTGGAAGCTTTCCAGGAACACTGTTTCGGCCTGAGTCATTTTCTGCTCACGATTCCAGAGCAACCGAATATCCAGATCCACCACACCCTCCTCAGGCGGCAAACGCCACAGCAACCCCTGCTCGACATCTCGCTGCACCAGGTGAACGGGCAAACAGCCGATCCCAAACCCTGCGCAGATCAGCCGGTGAATCTCTTCAAAGCTGGTCGATGATGCAACGATCTTGCCGGTAAAGCCTTGCTGGTCGCGAAACAGCGTCAACGGCGAAAGATTGCCGCCCAACTGGTCGCTGGTGAAGCTGACGAAGTGCTCGGTGGCGAGCTGTTCCAGTCTCAGATTTGTCTGCCCGAACAACCGGTGGCGTTGGCCGCAGAAGTACCCATATCGCTCGCGAAACAGCACCCGTTGCTCCAGCCGCGGTTGCGGCAGTCGGGATAAGCCGACGCCGACCGTCGCAGTCTTTTGCAGCAGGGCACTGATGATGTTCGAACTGCCCATCACCTCGACTTCCAGCTCGACATTCGGATGGCTCTCATGGAAGTCCGCGAGGAACTCATCGTAGTACGGGGACTGGATACCGCTGATGGTCAGGATCCGCACCTTGCCCACCACGTCATCGTGAGGACTCTCGATCACCGGCCCCAGGCGCGAAATATCACCATAGACATCGGCCGCGATACGCAGTACTTCTTCGCCAGTTTCGGTGAGGTCGAAACGCCGGCCGCTGCGGACAATCAGCACGCAGTCGAGTTGCTCTTCAAGACGCTTGAGCGCCTGGCTCACCGCCGATTGCGTGATGTGCAGGCGCGCAGCAGCGCGGCTCATGCTGCCTTCCTGGGCGATCACCAGATAGGTGCGCAACAGGTTCCAGTCGAGCCGGTCATTGAGAAAGCGTCGGCTGGATTGGGGGAGGGGTGAGGGCATAAGGAATCCTGCTATTAGTCAGGCTAATAGTTAGGTTAAGAATTTGAAAATTGACTAATCCTAGCCCGGCCGCGATAAAGCCCACAAGCACACCGTGCTGTCGATACCCGGCGTCTGCGCTTTGCCCGTCCAAGGGCAACCCGCTCGCCATCACACACAAAAAGAGGTGATTTGGTGAATAAGCCCGAGCACATGAACCCCATTGAATGGCAGGCCCGCTGCGAGTTGGCGGCCCTGTATCGGTTGGTCGCGCACTTTCGCATGACCGACCTGATCGACACCCACATCACATTACGGATTCCAGGACCTGAACATCACTTCCTGATCAATCGCTACGGAGTGATCTTTGATCGCATGCGCGCCTCGGATCTGGTGCGCATCGATCAGCAGGGCCGAATTGTCGATCCGGCGTACGCGGATCATCGGGTCAACACGGCGGGCTTCGTGATCCATTCTGCGATCCACATGGCGCGCTCCGATCTGAACTGCGTGATCCACACCCACACGGCGGCGGGCATGGCGGTGGCTGCGCAGAAGCGGGGCCTGCTGCCGATCACTCAACATGCACTGAAGTTCTACGGCAAGCTGGCTTATCACACCTATGAAGGTATCGCTTTGTCGCTGGATGAGCGCGAGCGGTTGATTGCCGACCTGGGACCGCACAAGGCGATGATCCTGCGCAATCACGGACTGTTGGTGGGCGGCGCMAGTGTGGCTCACGCGTTCCAGGAAATTTACTTCCTGGAGCGTGCCTGCCAGGCGCAGGTACAGGCGTTGGCGGGCGGGTGTGAGCTGAGTTTTCCGTCGCCGGAGGTCTGTGTCCACACGGCTGAACAGTTCGAACAGGACGATGCCGAAAACATTATCGAGCTGGCCTGGTCGGCGGCATTGACCCTGATCGAATCGCAACGCGAGTCCTATTGCTCATGAACACCGAGTCAGGCGCTCTACGGCACTTGCCAGTCTCTTGACGTTAACGTAAAGATAAGCGCTGGCGCCGAATTCCCATGGCGCAGGTTTTGCGTGAGGGAAGGGCTGTCCGAGGTATCGGGCAAACTTCCCTTTACTGCCACCTGAACCGGGTAGATATTTCCTCATGGCATGCGTGCTTCGTCGCATGTCGGGAAGTGACCCGGCCAGAGACTGGGCGGACCGATCCGGAGCGCTTGATGACTCTTATAAAAACAATAACACCACAACCGCAACATGAAGCCCGGCTGGCCCGGGAGAAACTTCACCTTGAAGGCGAAGTCCCGAACGGGGTGTTGCGCGCTGAAATCGATGCCTCATGGCGGCGCAGCTTAAGCCATGGCGTGCACTTCAATGGCAAGCATGAGCTGGCACTGGAATCGAGTGCGAGCCTCGAGGTGTTGCTGGCGAGCAATCGCTTGCTGATCGACGCCGCAATGCCGGCCATCGATTACCTGGCCGAGCGTCAGGGCAAGGAAGGGCTGATCATCCTCGCCAATTCCGAGGCGACCATTCTCGCGGTCGAAGGCCGCGCCGACCGCCTCAAGGGCAGCGGCCTGCAAGACATCACCCTGGGCGCCTGCTGGAGCGAAGCTGCTCGTGGCACCAACGCCCTCGGCACTGCGTTGGTGGAAGCCCGGCCGACGCTGATCGACTGCGGCGAACATTACCTCGATCGTCTCAGCGATTTCTCCTGCAGTTCGGTGCCGATTCACTGCCCTCAAGGCGACATCCTGGGCGTACTCGACCTGACCCGCGAAGGCCCGTTGGGCCGGGCCCATGACAGCACCGCGTTGTTGGCAATGGCGGTCAGTCAGATTGAAAGCCGGGTGTTCAACGCCAGCTTCCCAGAACAGATTGTGCTGGCCTTTCATAGCCGTCGACAGTACCTCGAATCGCCCTGGCAAGGGTTGTTGGCGGTGAGCCTCGGCGGGCAGATTCTGGCGGTCAGCGCCCAGGCCTGTCAGTTGCTCAATGCCGAGCGTTCAGCCTTGGTTGGTCACCGCTGCGAAGAGTTTCTCGGGGTCGATGGCCTGCAACTGCTGGCGCGTCTGCAACAAGGCGGGATCGGCAGTCTGCAAACCGCCAAAGGCGAGTTTTTCTACAAAACCCTGCGCGCGCCACAGCGCTCGATCAATGTCACCAGCACATCACGCAGTGTCGCCAAAAATCCAAAACCTCAACCCGATCTCGAATCCCTGGCCGGCAGCAATGCGCGGTATGCGCGTGCGTTACGGATGGCCCGGCAAGGCTTGGCCAACGAATTGCCGGTGTTGCTGCTGGGGGAAACCGGCACTGGTAAGGAAGTCATCGCCCGGGCGCTGCACATGGCCGGCAGTCGTTGCGACAAACCCTTTGTCGCGGTCAATTGTGCGGCAATTCCCGAAGGCCTGATCGAGTCGGAACTGTTCGGTTATCGTGAAGGTGCGTTCACCGGCTCGCGGCGCGGCGGGATGATCGGCCGTTTGCAACAGGCCCATGGCGGCACGTTGTTCCTCGATGAAATCGGCGACATGCCGTTGGCACTGCAAGCACGCCTGTTGCGGGTGTTGCAGGACCGCAAGGTCGCACCGCTGGGGGCGGGTGAAGAGCAAGACATCGACGTCGCGCTGATCTGCGCGACTCACCGCGACCTCAAGCGTCTGGTCGAGGAAAAACACTTTCGCGAAGATCTGTTCTACCGGGTCAATGGCATCAGCGTGATGCTGCCGGCGCTGCGTGAGCGCGATGATTTCAGTGAGTTGGTGACCCGTCTGCTCGGCAAACTGGACGCCCCGACGGTCAAGCTCAAGGGCGACCTGAGCAACTTGCTTGCCGGTTACCACTGGCCGGGCAACATCCGTCAGTTGGAGATGGTGCTGCGTACCGCGCTGGCGATGCGCGAACCCGGTGAAACCGTACTGAGCCTAGAGCATTTGCCCGACAGCATGCTCGACGAGTTGAATGCCTGCGAGCGTTCGACCTGCGGCAGTATCCGCGAGAACGAACTGGAGCTGATCCGCCAGTCCCTCGACAATCATCACGGCAACGTTTCGGCGACGGCCGATGCACTGGGCATCAGTCGAGCGACGCTGTATCGCAAGCTCAAACAGTTGCGCAGCTGATGCGTCGCTTGATCGTCAGGCTGGTCGACAGTCACAACCCCCAGGCACTGGACGCCGCATTACAGTGGCTGTACGGCTTCGTGCGCCCGCATCGGTTGGCGATTGCCGGGCTGCTCGGGCTGTCGGTGTGTGCCTCGTTGCTGGTGCTGGTGCAGCCCTGGCTGACCAAGTTGCTGATCGACGATGGACTGTTGGCGCACAACTTTTCCATGCTGGTGCTGATCGCCGGGTTGATGATCGTTGCCGGATTGCTTGGCACGGCGTTGTCGGGGATCAATCGCTACCTGCACACACGGTTGTCGGGGCGGATTCTGTTTGCCCTGCGCGACGACCTTTATCGGCATTTGCAGACCTTGTCGCCGGGCTTCTACGGGCAACGGCGGATCGGCGACCTGATGTCGCGCCTCGACGGTGATGTCGCGGAGATCCAGCGCTTTGCCGTCGACTCGCTGTTCTCGGCGGTTTCCAGCGTTATCGGCCTGGTTTGCGCGGTGGCGATGCTGCTGACCCTGTCGTGGAAACTCTCGCTACTGGCGTTGGTGCTGATTCCGCTGGACGTGCTGTGGCTGCGCTGGATGCGGCGCAAGGTCGAGCGCGATGTGCGGCAGTTGCGTGAGCGTTCGGCGGACATGTCCTCGTTCATGGTCGAAACCTTGCCAGTGATGAAATTCATCCAGTCCGCCGGCCAGCAACAGCGCGAAGCACGGCGCCTCGAAACATTGGGACAGGGCTACATGAGCCAGTTGCTGCGCCTGCAAGTCACCGAGTTTTTCACCCAGGCGGTGCCCGGTACACTGACTTCGTTGTCGCGGGCCTGTGCGTTTTTGATTGGCGGTTACTGGGTGGTGCAGGGCACCTGGCAGCTCGGCGCGTTGATCGCGTTTTCGACCTATCTGGGGATGGCGGTCGGGCCGGTGCAGAGCTTGCTCGGGTTGTACGTGGCGATTCAACGGATGACCGTCAGCCTCGGTCGGGTGATGGAGCTGCGCGGTGAACAGCCGAGCATTGTCACACCGGTCGCGCCGCAGCCAATGCCGAGCTCTGGCGAACTGTGTTTTGAGGCGGTGCATTTCAGCCATCCCGGGCGCCCGGCGACGTTACGCGGGATCGAAGCACGTATTCCCTACGGTTTGAAAGTCGCCCTGAGTGGCGGCTCCGGGGTTGGCAAGTCGACGCTGATCGACCTGCTGCAACGGCATCACGACCCGCAGTCCGGTCAGGTGCTGCTGGACGGGATCGACCTGCGCGAGCTTGCGCTGTTCGAGTTGCGTCGGCGGATCGCGGTGGTCAGCCAGGACATCGTGCTGTTTCGCGGCAGCCTGGCGGATAACCTCGCCTATGCGGTGCCGGACGCCAGTCGTGAGGCAGTGGCCGAAGTGGCGCGGCTGGCGCAGCTCGACAGCCTGATTGCGTCCCTGCCCGAAGGCCTCGACAGTCCATTGGGCGAGCGCGGTCAGCAGTTGTCCGGCGGGCAGAAACAGCGGATTGCCATCGCCCGTGCGCTGTTGCAGGATCCGCTGATCCTGGTGCTGGATGAAGCCACCTCGGCGGTCGATGAGGCCACTGAGCGGGAAGTTATCGAGGCCATCGATCGACTGTTTGCCGGACGTACACGAATCCTGATCAGCCATCGTCCCTCGACTCTGGCCGATGCTGATCTGCGCTTTGAGTTGTTCGACGGCGTGCTGACGCAAGTTAAGGTGCTGCATGAAGCATGAGCTAAGGATTGGCGTGGTCGACAGCGGACATTCCGTGGCACAACGCGGGCAAGTGAGCGCCGGGCGACGGTTTTACCTGATCGAGGACGGACTCGCCGAAGACGAACTGCGTGACGATCCGCTCGGCCATGGCAGCGCGGTTGTCGAGGCAATCAGCCGGCGCGCAGCCTCTGCACGGTTTTGCGTAGCGCAAGTGTTCGACCAGCGCGGGGTCACCAGCGCCTTGCAGATTGCCACGGCGATCGATTGGCTGGTGGCGCAGGATGTGCGAGTGATCAACCTCAGCCTGGGCTTGCGTCAGGACCGCAGCTTGCTGCGTGAAGCCTGTTCGGCGGCATTGGCCCGTGGTGTTTTGCTGTGCGCCTCGAGCCCGGCGCAAGGCGAAGGCGTGTACCCGGCGAGTTACCCACAGGTGTTGCGGGTGACCGGCGATGCCCGTTGCGGCGAACACGAATGGTCGTGGCTCAACAGTCAGCAGGCTGACTTTGCTGCCTGTGTTCAGGGTATGTACCCAGGGCAATCCGGTGCCAGTCTCGGTTGCGCGGCGTTGACCGGGCATATCGCCAATTTCCTTGCCGGGCACCTCGACGCGAGCAATGCGCAGGTCCTTGAATGGCTACGAGACAATGCCCGTTATCACGGACCTGAGCGGCGAGTCTGGACATGAGCACCATCCTGATTCTCGGCGCCGGGCCTGCGGGCGCGGCGGTGGCGTTGGGTCTGCGCCGGCTGGGTTATGCGGTGACGCTGGTCAGCGACTGGCGACGATTTGCGGCGCTTGAAGGCGTTTCGCAACGGGTGCTCGAAGCCCTGCGCGGTGCTGGTTTGAATCAGGCACTGGCGCAGGCGGCGCTGCCATCGCAGCGACAGGTGTCATGGAACGGCCAGCAGCATGCGCAAAACATCGAGTTTCTGCTGGATCGGCCGAGCTTTGATCGCGGCCTGCGTGAGGACTTGCGCCTGGCCGGTGTCGAGGTGATCGAAGGCCGGGTGTTGGCGGTTCACTCCCAGGCGTCGGGCCATCGGGTTGAGGTCGAAGGTCATGCTGAGCTGAACAGCGCGTTTCTGGTGGAGGCTCGCGGTCGTCAGGCACCAGCGTTTGGCAAAGGGCAACGTGGACCGGAGACGGTCAGCCTGCTCAACCGTTGGCAGGGCGCACCAGGCAGCACCGCCAGTGCGGTGGAAAGTTTGCCGGACGGTTGGGCCTGGATGGCACGGCGGGCCGACGGTCAATGTTATTGGCAGTTGACCGTGGACGTGGCCAGCGCCGAATTGCCGGGCAAAGCGCAGTTGCTTGACTACTGTCGCCAGCGCCGACAGGACTCGCCGTTCTCCATCGATTTTTTCGGCTCGCAGCCTGCAACCGACCTGCAACTGCACGCCCGCAGCAGCACAGCGATTCTCAATCCGCAGGTGTGCGGCGATAACTGGATTCGGGTAGGCGATGCGGCCATGGCGGTCGATCCGCTGTCAGGCAATGGCATCTTTCAATCCCTGTCCTCAGCCTTGCAGGCGCCGGTGGTGATCAACACCTTGCTGGCTAAACCTGAGCGGGCGGCCTTGGCCCAGCGCTTCCATCAACAACGGGTCGAGCAACTGTTCTTGCGCTTTGCGCGCATTGGTCGGGACTTTTATGCCGATGAACTGCGCTGGCCGGAGCAACCGTTCTGGCGTGCGCGTAGACGGTGGCCAGACACGGAGCTGGCTCATGCACCTGCAGATTTTGCGTCGCTGAGCATTGAGCGGGCACCGGTGCTGCGCGATGGGTTTGTCGACGAAGCCGAGGTGGTGATCACGGCGGATCAACCGTTGGGGATCTGGCATGTGCAAGGGGTTGAGTTGGCGCCTTTGCTGCGTCGGTTGCGAACCCAGCCGGCTGATCGGGCGCTGGAAGGTTTGACGGTGGAGCAGGGGCGGGTGGTCAGGAGTTGGTTGTTGGGGCAGGGATTTAAACCCTGAAATGTGTATTGACCGGTCTGGCCCCATCGCGAGCAGGCTCGCTCCCACAGGGATCTGGTGAACGCTGGAGATCCAATGTGGGAGCAGCTGGGCGGCGTTCCGTTTGCTCGCGATGGCGGTCTAGAGAACGCCAGTCATCACAGCTTGATCAACACCGATTTCAACTCGGTGTAATGCTCGATCGCCGCATACCCCATCTCCCGGCCCACGCCGGACATCTTGTAGCCACCAAATGGAAGTGCCGGGTCGAGGGCGCTGTGGCAGTTGACCCAGACCGAGCCGGACTTGATCCGTGGAATCATCCGGTGCACGGCCGCCAGGTCGTTGGACCAGATACTCGCCCCCAGGCCATACGGACTGTCATTGGCCATGCGCAAGACATCGGCTTCGTCATCGAACGGAATCGCTACCAGTACCGGGCCGAAGATCTCTTCCTGAACCAGCGAGTGCTTTTGATCGACGTCGACAATCACCGTCGGTTTGACGAAGAACCCCGGGCCGAATTGCTCACCGCCACAAGCAATGGTCGCGCCGCTTTCGCGGCCCATTTCAATGTAGTTGTACACCCGCTCCTGCTGGCGCGCCGAGATCAGCGGGCCCATGTCAACACTCGGGTCCAGGCCGTTGCCGAGCTTCATGGCATTGGCGATGCCGGCAATGTCGGCCACCACATTGTCGAAATGTTTGCGCTGCACATAGAGCCGCGAACCTGCGCAGCAAACCTGGCCCTGGTTGAAGAAGATCGCGCTGGCCGCCCCGGCAGCGGCACTGTTGAGGTCGGCGTCGGCCATGACGATGGTCGGTGATTTACCGCCCAGCTCCAGGGTGACCCGGGTCATGGAGTCCATGGCAATCTTGCCGATCTGCTTGCCCACGGCAGTGGAGCCGGTGAAGGTCAGTTTATCCACCAATGGGTTATGGGTCAGCGCCRCACCCGCGGTGATGCCGGTGCCGGTGACCACGTTGAATACTCCGCTCGGGTAGCCGGCCTCCAGCACCAGCTCGGCGAGTTTCAACGCGGTCAGCGGCGTTTCATCCGCCGGTTTCAGCACCACGGTGCAACCGGTCGCCAGGGCCGGGCCGAGTTTCCAGCAGGCCAGCAGCAGCGGGAAGTTCCAGGCGACGATGGCGCCGACCACTCCCACCGCTTCACGGCGGATAAAACTGTGGAACTGATCATCGGGCATCAATGGCAGCGAGACTTCGACGCTGGAGCCTTCGATCTTGGTCGCCCAACCGGCCATGTAGCGCAGGAAGTCGATGGACAACTGCACGTCCATGACCTGCGCCACCGCCGCGCTTTTGCCGTTGTTCAGGCATTCCAGTTGCGCGAGCAGCTCGGCGTCGCGTTCCATCAGGTCAGCGAGTTTCCACAACAGGTTTTGCCGCTCCCGAGGTCGGGTGCGGGTCCAGGCCGAATCATCGAACGCGTGACGCGCAGCAAGCACCGCGCGATCAACGTCGTCCGGCGTAGCCTTCGGGACAACGCACAGCACTTCGCCGGTTGCCGGGTTGTGCAAGGGCATGGTCTGGCCGTCGGCGGCCTCGACCCACTCGGCGCCGATCAGCATGCGCGGGGCGCGTTGGATGAACGCCGAAACGGCAGGAAGCAGATAAGGGAGTGGCATGGTAAGACCTCGTCTTGTTCGTGTGACGAGGCCTTTCGCAACGGTTGTGCCAGTTTGCCGGAGGGCTTTATTCAGCGGGGTTCAGGGCCAAAAGCCGCAGAGAGGAACACACCGTGCTGTTGCAAACTGAGACACAGATGAGACAGCTATAACCCTTGACGGCTCAACATGCGATCAATCACCGCCCACAGCTGCGGATCGTCAAAGTCCTCGATCACCAGATGCGCGCCCGCCGCCAGCAGCGTCTCGCGGCATTGGCTAGTCACCAGCCCCACGGTGAAAATCCCGGCGTTCACTGCTGCTGTCAGGCCGGGGATCGAGTCTTCGAACGCCAGGGTCACCTCGGCGCTGGCCTGCAAACGTTCGAGGCCGGTGAGGTAGGGCAGGGGATCGGGTTTGGCGCGGGGCAGTTCCTCGGCGACCACGATATGTTCGAAACGCTCACGCAGGCCCAGCGCTCGCAGCATGTGATCGGCGTTGGCCCGTGGCGCGTTGGTCACCACGGCGATCCCGATGTCTTGAGCCTTGGCGAAATCCAGTAACCGCACCAGCCCGGCCATCGGCGTCAGTTGCGGCGACAGCTCACGGAAACGCACTTCCTTGCGTTCGGCAAACGCTTCGCGCTCGGCCACCGAGCGGTCCGGGAACAGGTAGCGACACATGTTGGCGTTGGCTTGACCGCTGACGTGGGCTTCGAACTCGGCTTTGCTGAAGACCCGGCCATCCTCCTCCAGCAACAACTGTTGCAGCGCCAGCAGATGGAGCGCATCGGTGTCGGTCAGGGTGCCGTCGAGGTCGAAGAGCAAAGCATTGAGCATGGCGCAGTTCCCGTAGCTGAAGCGGTTAAGCGGATAGCTGCCCATCGTATACGCAGGGCGTCATCTATGCTCGTCTCAGAGTGCAACAGTTGTCGCGATATTAGACGCCGCTGACCTTTCTCAGCGCTGATAAAAATCCATTATTGCTCGCCAATTACTTGATTTTAAAGACTATTAATAAGCTGGCACGCTCCGTGTATTGCTCCTTCGCAGACGTTTCTCCTGCCACCGTCAGCGACCGGCTCGCCGACGGCAGAGACCCTGAAAACGATCATTCAAAAAATAAGAAAGCACCGTGCGAGGTTCGACGTTGATGAAGAGAAAACTCCGATCAGGCATGAGCGCCAGTCTGCTGGCGCTTGCCGCGTGTGCCGCCCTGCATGCTCCGCAAAGCATGGCGGCGCGTGACGCCCAAAGCATTCTCAAGGAAACCTGTCAGGGCTGTCATACCCCTGAAGCCGGCAATGCCTTGAGCCGTATCAGCCACCAGCGCAAAACCCCCGAAGGCTGGCTGATGAGCATTGCGCGGATGCAGACCATGCACGGTTTGCAGATCAGTGATGAGGACCGTCGCACGCTGGTCAAATACCTCGCCGATACCCAGGGCCTGGCGCCGAGCGAAACCGATGGCGTGCGTTATGCGCTGGAGCGTCGGCTCAACACCGTCGAGCATTTCGATGACCAGACCAGTCAGATGTGCGGTCGCTGCCACTCCGGCGCACGGATCGCCCTGCAACGGCGGCCGGCCCAGGAGTGGGAACGTCTGGTGAACTTCCACCTCGGCCAATGGCCGTCCCTGGAATACCAGGCGCTGGCCCGCGACCGTGACTGGTTCGACATTGCCCGCAAAGACATGGTGCCGCTGTTGGCCAAGCGCTATCCGCTGGACAACCCGGCCTGGAAAAGCTGGCAAAAAACCGCGCCGAAAGCCGACGCGCTGGTGGGCGACTGGAGCTTCAGTGGCCACTTGCCGGGCAAGGGCGAGCTGGCCGGTGTGATGAGCGTCAGCGCCTCGGGCGCCGACCAGTTCAAGGTCACGGTCAAAGGCCAATACGCCGATGGCAGTCCGTTCAACGGCGACGGCAGCGCGATTCTCTACAGCGGGTATGAATGGCGCGGCAACGTGACCATTGACGGCGTGGTCATGCGTCAGGTGTTTGCCGCCAAGGGCACTGAGCTGCAAGGCCGGATGTTCGAAGCCGAGCACGATGAACGTGGCCTCGACTTTATCGCCGCCAAACAGGGTTCCAGCCGTTTGCTGGCGGTGCAGCCGGGTTACCTCAAGGCCGGCGGCGAAACCGAGGTGACCCTGATCGGTAGCGGCCTGCAAGGCACGCCGAACTTCGGCAGCGGTGTGCAAGTGGCGCAAGTGCTGGAGCAAAGTCCAGAGCGCATCAAGGTCAGGCTCAAAGCCGCCGCCGATGCCAAGCCAGGTGCGCGCGAGGTCACGATCGGCAACTTGAAAGGCGCGACGCTGGCGGTCTACAGCCAGATTGCCGAGGTCAAGGTGGTGCCGGAATTCTCGGTGGCGCGGATCGGTGAGGGCGGCGGCTCGACGCCGAAAGTCCAGGGCCGTTTTGACGCCGAAGCCTGGGGCAAAGGGATCGATGGCAAGCCGTACCGCATTGGAGTTTTCCCGGCGCAATGGAAGGTCGAAGCCTTCGATGACCGCGCCAAGGAAGACCAGGACGTCAAGTTCGCCGGCACCATGCAGGCCGACAGCGGCGTGTTCACCCCGGGCGATGCGGGGCCGAACCCGGCGCGCAAGATGTCCACCAACAACGCCGGCAACCTCAAGGTGATTGCCGCCGTCGACGACGCAGGGAAATCCCTGACCGGCGAGGGCCACATGATCGTCACCGTACAACGCTGGAACAATCCACCCATTCCCTGATTTGAAAACGTGAGCTGGCTGACGTAACGGTTTCAGACACTTTTCAGGAATGACCGCAGGCCTCGCCAAACGGGGTTTGCACAGGAGGTTGTAATGGGCGCCATTTTGAATCTGGTCGAGCGCAATCTGCACGAAGTGCACGTTGATGCCGACCGCATGCTGTTCCATATCCCCAGCAGTTCGCTGTTCGCCAGCGATGAGCTGACCGGGACCATCATCGATACCTTGCGCGGTCCCGGCTGTTCCTCGGAGGACTTGATCCAGCGTTTGGCGGCACGCTTCAACGGTGAAGAAATCAGCGAAACCCTGCGTGAGTTGATCTCCCTGGAACTGGTCAGCGACGGTTCGCCGCTGACTCCGGACATCGGCACCAAACGGGTCGAACGCACGGCGATCAACACCGTGGTGCTCAACGTCAATACCGGCTGCAACCTGAGCTGCACCTATTGCTACAAGGAAGACCTCGACAAGCCATCGGCCGGCAAGAAGATGGACGTCGACACCGCCGTCGCGTCAGTGGAAATGCTGCTGCGCGAATCCCCTGACGAAGAGCGTTTCACGGTGGTGTTCTTCGGTGGCGAGCCGTTGAGCAATCGCAAGCTGATCGAGTACATGGTCGATTATTGCGAGAAGCGTTTTCGCGAGGCCGGCAAGTTCGTCGAATTCGTCATGACCACCAACGCCACGCTGCTCACCGAGGAAACGGTCGACTACCTGAATGCCCACCGCTTTGGCTTGTCGGTGAGTATCGACGGACCGAAAACCGTGCACGATCGCAACCGCATCACGGTGGGCGGGCAGGGCACCTATGACGTGGTTCGGCGCAAGGCCGAGATGCTGCTGTCGCGCTACAACAGCCGCCCGGTTGGTGCGCGTGTGACCCTGACCACTGGCGTCACCGACGTCGAAACCATCTGGGATCACCTGTTCAACGAATTGGGTTTTGCCGAAGTCGGTTTTGCCCCGGTGACCTCGGGCGACATCAGCAGCTTCAACCTGTCGAGCGACGAACTGATCGAAGTCTTCGCCAACATGAAGAAACTCGGTCGGCGTTATCTGGAAGCGGCGCTGGAGCATCGCAACATCGGTTTCTCCAACTTGCATCAGTTGATCACTGACATCCACGAGGGCCACAAGAAAGCCCTGCCGTGCGGTGCCGGGCTGAAGATGCTGGCGGTGGATCACAAGGGCGAACTCAACCTCTGCCACCGTTTCACCGGCTCGTCATTGCCGACCTTCGGCAACGTTCACAGCGGCGTGAAACAGGTCGAGTTGAACGACTTCCTGTCCCAGCGCCTGGACCGGACCAACACTGGCTGCGAAGACTGCCAGATCCGTAACCTGTGCTCCGGCGGCTGCTACCACGAGAGCTACGCCCGTTATGGCGACCCGACTCATCCGACCTATCACTACTGCGAACTGATGCGTGACTGGGTCGATTTCGGCATCGAGGTCTACACCCGGATCATGGCTCACAACCCTGCGTTCATCAGCAGTTACATCACTCCGCGCAAGGCTCACTGATATGAAACATCTCAAGGCAATCAATAACAAAGCGCAGAAGCTCGATCAGGCCGCGGCCGAAAACCGTATCGAAGAAGTGGTGGCCATGAGTTCCGTCGCCGGCTGCGCCTCGACCACCGATCCGGGTTGGGAAATCGACGCCTTTGGCGGTGTGTCGTCGCTGTGCCAGCCGATGGAAGCTGACCTTTATGGCTGTTCCGACCCTTGCTGGTGGCCGGCCCAGGTGCCGGACATGATGAGCACCTACCCGGACTGGAACAAGGACGCCCAAGCTTCCAACGAGAGCTGGCGCAACCTGGGCACCGTGTTCCCTAAAGACAAGTAATCGGACCGAAGAAGGATTCCAGCATGCTTCGCATCAATGCCTGCGGCCTGGCCGCTTCTGCCCTCCTGAGTGTCTGCTCACTCAGTGTTCTGGCCGATGAAAACACCGTGCTTCAAAGTGGTCGCGAGTACATGCTGACCACCAATTACCCGAACAACCTGAACGTCATCGACCTTAAAACCGATAGCCTGTACAAGACCTGCAAACTGCCGGACGCCTTTGGCCCCGGCACTATCCAGTTGTCGCCGGACCGCAAGACCGCCTACGTGCTGAACAACCACTACGCGGACATTTACGGCGTCGAACTCGACAGCTGCAAGCAGGTGTTCCACGCCAGCATCACCCAGCAACCGGGGGAGAAGGCGCGGTCGATGTTCGCGTTCACCCTCAGTCACGACGGCAAGGAGCTGTACACCGTCGCCAACCCGACCTTGATGCTCAATGACCACTATGAAGTGCAGCCGCCACGGCTGGATGTTTACGCCACCGATGCCGGCATGAGCGCGAAGCCGGTTCGCAGTTTCCCGGCACCGCGCCAGTTGACCATCATGCAAAGCGGTGACGATGGCACACTGTATGTGGCGGGTGCGGACATCTACAAGGTCAACGTGAAGACCGGCAAGTTCGACGTGCTGATCCCCAGTCGTCACTGGAAACGTCCCAACTACAGTGCACCGGACGTGCTCTACGTGTGGAACCAGCAGACGTACCGGCACGATTTCTCGCTGCTCTATACGACAGCGAAATTCAAGGACAAGAAACAGGACCCGGCCACTGCCGAAAACCTCTATGGCCTGTTCAGCATCGACCTGAAAACCGGCAAGACCGAAACCACTGATTTTGGTCCGCTGACCGAGATCTACTTCAGCGGCATGCGCTCGCCGAAAGACCCGAACCTGATGTTCGGCGTGCTCAATCGCCTGGCCAAGTACGACATCAAACAGAAGAAGCTGCTGCAGTCGGCAAACCTGGATCACTCCTACTACTGCATTTCCTTCAACAAGGACGGCAGCAAGATCTACCTGGCCGGGACCTTCAACGACGTGGCGATCTTTGATGCCGACAGCCTGAAACAGATCGGCAGCATCAAAATGCCGGGTGGCGATATGGCGATCACCACGGCGCAGGTGTTTATCCGGTAATCGCGGTGGCCGCACGGACGCTATCGCGAGCAGGCTCGCTCCCACATGGGATTTCGGTCGTACACACATTTCGTGTACACCCAGATCCAGTGTGGGAGCGAGCCTGCTCGCGAAGAGGCCCTTACAGACGCTCGAGCATCAAACCCCGGGAACCGGGCAACTCAGGTCACCTTCCTGGCACTCGAGGTAAGTCTTGAACGCCTCGACACGTTTTAGCGTCAACCCGGCCAGGCAGTTGCTGTAGATCATCGGGTAAACGCTGCCGCCAGCCACCCCGGACGCCGAGAACTCGCACTCGGCATCGCGGAACGCCACCCAGGCACGCTGTGCACCGACCAGCAGCTTTTTGCTCTCGACGTTGTCCTTCAAGCGGTCATTGATCTGCTTGTAGAGGGCGTTGAGCTGGGTGTCGGCCTTCTTGTAATCCTTGGCGGCACACTCGCTCATCGTGCGTTGGTCGGCGGCGTTAGCGCAGTCGTCGGCGTGAGCGAAGGGCGCCAGCAGCAGCGGCGCAAGTGCCAGTAAAAAGCGTGGAGGCATGAAAAGCTCGCATGGGTCTTCGAGGAGTTGAACGGCTGATTGAAGTGCAGTCGCCACACTTGTGCAACCCGTGGCGGTGTTTAATCGGCAGACTTGGCAATTCCTTCATAAGCCAGCCATGGCACATCGTGAGAGGTCCAGATGTGCGCCTGCGGCGACATTTGCGGATCATCATCGAGCGTCGCCACCCGCACAATCACATGCGGCTGAGCCAAACGCTCGGCCACCAGGTGCGAGCCGCACTGCGAGCAGAAGTGCCGCAGCTTGCCGGGTGATGACTCGAAAGATGACAACTTATCCAAACCTTTGACCCAGCGAAAATGCTCACGCATGACCCCGGCAGTCGAAGCAAACGCCGCTGCATGCGCTTTGCGACAGGTGTGGCAATGACAGTGGCTGATCGGCATGTCGAGGCTGTCGAGTTCATAGGCGATGGCCTTGCACATGCAACTGCCGTGGAGAGTGGGCATTGGGCACTCCTTGTGTCCGTGTATTCAGTCATTAAGTCGGGTGAGTGATGCCTGCAGCAATGCGTCAGCTATCGCCCCGATTTCATCAAACATATGCAGCTTCGCAAGCCAGTTCCCGGGGATTGCTTGAACACCATAAAAAGCTCCGGCCAACTGCCCGACAATAGCAGCGGTAGTGTCAGCATCATCACCCAGGTTGGCGGCTTGCAGAATGGCGTCCTCGAAGCTGCCGGTGTGATGGAAGCACCACAGCGCCGCCTCCAGCGAGGCAACGCAGTAACCTGTACCCACGATCTCGGATTTTGATTTGGCGAGATAGTTGCCACCGGAAATCGCGGCGACTTTGGGTTCTGAAAAGTGTCTGTGGCCCAGGTGTCGCAAGTCCGATTTCGACGCGCCCTGCAATGYTCTGCAAATCAATTCGGCGAACAGCTGACAGCATTCGATGGCTTCCGGGGCGGCGTGGGTGGTTCTGGAACTACTAGCGGAAAACACGTCGATCTGATCGATGTCAGGGAAGTAGAAAAGCACCACCGGTGCCAATCGCATCAGCGAACCGTTACCTGCGCTGAACGGATCGGTCGATCCGGCGAATGGATTGCCGGTTTCCTGATAATGAGTCAGGGCTTCGCGCACGGTCATGCCAATATCAAAGCAGTCGCCAGTCGAGCTCAGGTAACCCCATTGCCACCAATTGAGATAACGCCCCATCTGGTCGAAGGCGTCAAAACCATTTTTTGTGAGCAGGCTTTCGGCCAGGCACAGCGCCATCGACGTGTCATCGGTCCACTGGCCCGGTTTCAGATTGAACGGGCCGCCACCCACCATGTCGGTGAGCGCCGGGAACGACCCGCGCGGTTTGAACTCTACGCTTGTACCGACTGCGTCGCCGCAAGCCAGCCCCAGCAGGCAGCCGCGATAACGCTCCGAAAGGGTAGGCAACATGAAGCATCCTTGTTTTGGGCCAGTTCACTGGCGACGTTAGCATTTCCAGGCGTCATGACAGAAAGGTAAAGCCTGTCCGAATGTTTTATGCAACCAGAAAGTTGCGCATTCAGCCATCCGGGCCTAGTGTTCATCAAAGGAGGTGACCTATGCACTCATCAGATCGCATCGAAAGAAAGATCCTGCTCAAGGCTCCACGCTCCACCGTCTGGCGCGCCCTGGCCAATGCCGAGTCCTTCGGCAAGTGGTTTGGTGTCGCGCTTGAGGGCAAACGCTTTGTTGCCGGTGAGCGAACCCGGGGGCAAATCACTTATCCGGGCTATGAACATCTGGTCTGGGACGTGCAGGTGGCGCGGGTCGAGCCCGAGCGGGTATTTGCGTTTCGCTGGCATCCGTATCCGGTGGACCCGGCCGTGGACTATTCATCGGAGCCCACCACCCTGGTACTGTTCGAGCTCGAAGACATGGAGGGCGGCACGTTGCTGAGGGTTGTCGAGTCCGGTTTCGATAACATTCCGGCAGAACGCCGTTTGAAAGCTTTCCGCATGAACAGTCGCGGCTGGGAAGATCAAATGACCAACATCGAGACGTACCTTGCCACCCCCTGACGCCTTAACGCTGGATACACCGTCGGCCACTACTGCGCTGGGCCGCTCGGCGCTGACCTTCGCCGCACTTGGCGACGAAACCCGGCTGCGGTTGATCGATGTGTTGTGCGGCGGCGGGGCGATGTCGATCGCGCAACTGACCGCTGGCACCGACATTAGTCGCCAGGCTGTGACCAAACACTTGCGGGTGCTGGCTGACGCCGGTCTGGTGCGTGACACCAAGCGGGGGCGTGAGCGCCGATGGGTCTTCGAGCCGACGCAACTGGACGAGGCCCGCCGCTCGCTGGAAGTGATCAGCCAGCAGTGGGACCACGCGTTGGTGAATCTGAAAGCCTTTGTCGAACAATGAATAGCGAGCCGAAACTCGCACCTCAGGTGCTTGAGACCTGAGGTCTCTAAGGGTTTTCGGAAGTGCTGCAATGGCGAATGTCTTACACGAAGTAGCAGCTATGTCTCCTGTTTCAGATTGGATCCGAAGCGTAATCTACACCCATCAACTGAAGCGCAGGACGCGCTCAGGGTCATGGATGATCGACCATTTGCAAGGATCGCAGCGACAGGATGTCGTCATGGTCTTGAAAACCCGCTTCGGCGGGTTTTTTTTTGCCTGCAGGAATCGGCCCATTGGGGCTGGACCTGACGTATAGCCAATGGCTTACGCGCGGCCGATGGTATGTCGTCTTTTGCGCCTGTGGATTCAGGCCTAATCTGACTCCATCAACTGCAGCGCAGGACGCGCTCAGGGTCATGGATGACCGACCATTTGCAAGGAATGCAGCGACAGGATGTCGTCATGGTCTTGAAAAACCCGCTTCGGCGGGTTTAATGAGATGGTCAGCCTGACCGAGAAGCCCTGCAGGTTTACGCTTGCAGGGCTTTTCTCGTTTTCGGCGGAGGATCTCTCATGAACACGATGACGCTTCTCGGTATCGACATTGGCAAACATAGCTTCCACCTGCATGGCC
>NZ_JBFTNH010000036.1:0-19485 GCF_056397385.1 Pseudomonas sp. 05N36
CTGGCCATGCAGGTGGAAGCTATGTTTGCCAATGTCGATACCGAGAAGCGTCATCGTGTTCATGAGAGATCCTCCGCCGAAAACGAGAAAAGCCCTGCAAGCGTAAACCTGCAGGGCTTCTCGGTCAGGCTGACCATCTCATTAAGCCCGGCACAATGGCCAGGTCTTCCATGGTGGTGCAGGTAGACTCACCAGAAGATGAGCCTACCCTGTCCGCAGATTAAGGCAGCGGATCCCCGGTCACATAGGCCAAACCGGTACTAGAACCGTTTGCAGCCCAAAGACCTTGGCCTGCAGGAATCATCACAGGAAAGGGCAATACCGTAGCGGCGCCAGGGAAGCCCGCACCGGCCGGAGCGGTACCTCGGCACGACAAGATCACAGGATTGCTCTCGGCGTAGTAACCAGCAGGGGCTTTAATGCCGGAAGCCAGGATTCCATAGGCCCCCTCCGTGTGAAGACTCGCAGTCCGAACGATCTTGTAAATTACCCCACCAATTGGGCTCAAGGCGCGGGCATCAATGTCGTAACAAGCATCGAAGCAAAGCTGCACAAATGGCTCCCAATCCCTGCCCCAGGCCACGGATGGAAGCTCGACGTCGTACTCCCCTTTCAGCCATGCGCGGAACACCTCGGGCTTGATCAGCGGATCAGGGTTGGCCGACTGTCCACCCTGGTGCATATAGCGATACCGTCGAAATACACCCTTGGCAACGAACTCGGCTCGCTCCCTCTTATTGGCCGTCATACGCCCGGCTTTTGAGCAAGCCAAGTTGAATACCGCGTCCTCGGCCTCCTCCCGGTCATCGTCAGTTGGCTCGGCTGCGTACATGGCATTGCCGAAGGCGCGCAGCTGAAAGTGAAGCCGCGCTATTGCAGACTGGATGTGGCCAGCCAGCGCCCCGTGAATCGCCGGGTTAGCCGTCGGGCCGCGCTCAGTCTTCTGCACCACCACCCCAAGCTCAGCGGCATCAGAAGTCTGGCCGGGGGCCGGGTTGTAGTTGCAGTCATGCCAAGCCTGGCGTGCGGAATTGATCTTCATGCTGCCCCCTTCAATTCTCTGATCATTGCCCGGTAGTCCGCCTTCATGACCTTCAGGTCTTCGATGGTGTAACGCTTTGGGTCGTGCGGTCCTTCGAGCCAGGCAATCTTGTCGGCGCCGATGCGCTTAACCAGCTTGATGCGGTAATTCACGATGTCGCCTGACTTGTGGTTGTTGCACGGCGCGCACTGCTTCCAGACATTGAGCGGCTCGAAGCGCAGCTCCGGGTTCGCACACAGTCCTGTAATGCCCGGCGTGCCACTGGCCTTCGTGGAATCGGCCACAGCTGACGCACGGCAATGCGGCGTCACGCAGCCGGATCCACTCGTTGAACACAACCTGCGTTTCGCGCAAGTGGTCGGCCCGGGTCTTCAGCTTTTCCTTGCAGACCTTGATCTCGCGGCGCTCGACATCCGCCAGAGCTTTACGTGTTGTTGCCCGGCCCTTCTCTGACTGCCTGTGAGCGATGGCGCACTCGATCTCCCCACATACGGCTTGCGAGGTGCGTGCAGGTGTAAACATCTCTCGGCATGACGGGCAGCGCTTTCTGCGGTTGCCACCCGAAGTGAGCGGAATTTTGCGCTGTAGTGGAGTGCGCTTCATGCGGCCTCCTTGCTGAGCAGATCAGTGAACACCACGCCCTGCCCGGTGAAGAAAGCGGCGATGCGGTCGGTGTAGGCCACGCCCTGGGCGCGGTTGAACAGACTGGTTTACAGCACAACTCATTGGCCGAGCACGATTTACGCAGCGTTTTTCGAGTTCGCTTTCTTCACCGGAATGCGCCCACAGGAGATCATTGCTTTGCGCTGGGACTCCGTGGACAAGGAAAAACGGCAAGTGCATGTCTGTCGCGCCATCGCGCAAGGGACCATAAAGGAGCGTACCAAGACGAAGAAAAACCGGCACGTCCTGCTTAACGGTCGGGCATTGCACGCTGCTCAATACGCTGAGCGGCGGAAAGCTGGGAGTGGCTCAATCAAAGAGTTTCCGTACGTTTTCCCACCCTCAAAGATGAGTCAGTACATCCGTCAGACCTCAGACCTTCACAAACAGTGGGGACCAACCCTGAAGAAGCTGGCGACACGTTATCGGCCGCCGTACAACTGCCGTCACACTTATGCGACAATATGCATAATGTCTGGCATGAATCCCGCCTTTATTGCTCAACAGCTTGGACACAGCGTCCAAATGCTGCTGTCGACTTATGCGCGCTGGCTGAACTCTAGCGGAGACTGGGGAGAGATGGAAAAACTCCAGAATGCCCCAGGAATGGCCCAAGCATCAAATGCGCAGCCCGCAACCCATTGATAGGTAAAGTAATTGATCTCCACAGCAAATATCACGATGCAGTTCGGCGCCAAGCCGTTGTTCGAGAACGTTTCGGTAAAATTTGGTGCGGGTAACCGCTATGGCCTGATCGGCGCCAACGGTTGCGGCAAGTCGACCTTCATGAAAATCCTCGGTGGTGACCTCGATCCGTCCGGCGGTCAGGTCATGCTCGAGCCGAACGTGCGTCTGGGTAAGTTGCGCCAGGACCAGTTCGCCTACGAAGAATTCACCGTAATCGACACCGTGATCATGGGTCACGAAGAGCTGTGGAAGGTCAAGGCCGAGCGCGACCGCATCTACTCGCTGCCGGAAATGACCGAAGAGGACGGCATGGCCGTCGCCGAGCTGGAAACCGAATTCGCCGAGATGGACGGCTACACCGCCGAATCGCGCGCCGGTGAACTGCTGCTGGGCCTGGGTATCGGCATCGAGCAACACTTCGGCCCGATGAGCGAAGTTTCGCCAGGCTGGAAACTCCGCGTTCTGCTGGCTCAGGCACTGTTCTCCGATCCGGAAGTGCTGCTGCTCGACGAACCAACCAACCACCTGGACATCAACACCATCCGCTGGCTGGAAAACGTGCTGACCCAGCGCAGCAGCCTGATGATCATCATCTCCCACGATAGACACTTCCTGAACAGTGTCTGCACCCACATGGCTGACCTGGACTACGGCGAGCTGCGCCTGTTCCCGGGTAACTATGACGAGTACATGACCGTGGCGACCCAGTCCCGCGAGCAACTGCTCTCGGACAACGCCAAGAAGAAAGCACAAATCTCGGAACTGCAATCGTTCGTCAGCCGCTTCTCGGCCAACGCCTCGAAAGCCAAGCAGGCTACTTCCCGTGCCAAGCAGATCGACAAGATCCAGCTGGCCGAAGTCAAGCCTTCGAGCCGCGTGAGCCCGTTCATCCGTTTCGAGCAGAACAAGAAGCTCCATCGTCAGGCGGTCATCGTTGAGCGTATGGCCAAGGGTTTCGATGGCAAGAATCTGTTCAAGGACTTCAGCTTCACCGTTGAAGCCGGCGAGCGTGTGGCGATTATCGGCCCGAACGGTATCGGTAAAACCACCCTGCTGCGCACCCTGGTCAATGAATTGAGCCCGGATGCCGGTAGTGTGAAATGGACCGACGCCGCAGAAATCGGCTACTACGCACAGGACCACGCTTCGGACTTCGAAGATGAATCCAACCTGTTCGACTGGATGGGTCGCTGGACTCAAGGTGGTGAGCAACTGGTCCGTGGCACCCTGGGCCGCATGCTGTTCTCCAACGACGAGATCCTCAAGTCGGTCAAGGTCATCTCTGGTGGTGAGCAAGGTCGCATGCTGTTCGGCAAGCTGATCCTGCAAAAGCCGAACGTGCTGGTGATGGACGAACCGACCAACCACCTGGACATGGAATCCATCGAAGCGCTGAACCTGGCGCTGGAAAACTACCCGGGCACACTGATCTTCGTCAGCCACGACCGTGAGTTCGTATCGTCGCTGGCCACTCGAATCATCGAGCTGAGCCCAAGCGGCGTGATCGACTTCAGCGGCACCTACGATGACTACCTGCGTAGCCAGGGCGTAGTGTTCTAAGCAGTTTCCAGCAACGAGCTTCACGTAAAAGCCCCGTCCATGTGACGGGGCTTTTGTGTTTTTGGCTAAAGGATGCGGTAGAGCAAGCGCTCGATCCGTACCCGGCTGACCCGACGCAGAAACTTGCTCACCGCCGGCGGGTATTCGAGCAAGGTTTCCAACTGCTGATAGCGTTCAATGCGGCGGGTGTTGTGGAAAATCTCCGCCAACTCACTGCGGCGCGGTTCCTGCAACTCACCTTTCGGGTCGTCGATCAGCAAAGCGTTTTCCAGGTCCAGGCGGAAGGCTCGTGGATTGAGGTTGTTGCCGGTCAACAAGGTGTAGCGTTCGTCGACCCACATGCCTTTGAGGTGATAGGTGTTGTCACCGTCGCGCCACAGGTGCAGGTTCAACTGACCGCTGTCGATCACCCGCTGATGGCGCTTGGCGAAACGTCGCAGGCTGATTTCATAGAGATACGGTAACGCGGCGATAACCTTGAACGGCTCGCTCGGCGGAATGTAGAAGTCGTTGGCAGTCTTGTCGCCGACAATGATGTCGATCTTCACCCCGCGTGCCAGCGCCCGGTTGATCTCACGGGTCACCGGCAACGGCAGGTTGAAATACGGTGTGCAGATGGTCAACTGATGCTGAGTGCAGGCTATCAGCTCGCAGACCACCCGGCTCAACGGGTTGTTTTTACCGACCCCAAGCAGCGGGCTGACTGACAGGCCTCCCTTGTCCAGCGTACCCGCCGTGGTGTCGTACACCGCGTGCTTGAGACGGCTGCGCAGGTCGCCGATATCGCCGCGCAGACTGCGGGTGGTCGGCAGGTTTGGCACGTCGAGACGGTGCACGGCTTTAGAGGCGATCAAGCCGTGCTGCACCAGGTGCTGCATGGAGTCGGCGAGCGCCCCGTTGCGCAGCACGTGATAACGGTCGTAACGGTATTTGTCGAACTTGTGCAGATAGACGTTATTCAGACTGGCGCCGCTGTAGATCACGCAGTCATCGATCACGAAGCCTTTAAGGTGCAACACACCGAACAGTTCGCGGGTTTGCACCGGCACGCCATACACCGGCACTTCGCTGGCGTGTTCGCGAGTCTGCTGCTGATACCACGCCGAATTGCCCGGTTGCTTGCCGGCACCGATCAAACCGCGCTGCGCCCGTAGCCAGTCAACCACCACCACCACGTCCAGTTCCGGGCGCGCAGCTTTGGCAGCGTGCAAGGCATCGAGGATTTCCTGTCCCGCTTCGTCGTGCTGCAGGTAAAGCGCGACGATGTAGATGCGCTGGGTCGCCTGGGCAATTTTCTCCAGCAGGCAACGACGGAACTCGGCAGCGCCAGAAAGAATGGAGACCGCCTCGGCGGTCAGCGGAAAACTGCGCAGCTTGGGCAGTAGAGAGCGTTTGAAAAGCGACGGCATAGGGCTCGCAAAAAGGTCGAATCCGAAGAACCGAGAGCTTACACCATGGATCTGCTCGGGTCTTGTTGCTGTCTGTAATGGCCTCATCGCGAGCAATCGAGCGTCGACCGGCTGCTCCCACATTTGAAATGCGGCCCCCTGTGGGAGCGAGCCTGCTCGCGATGCCAATTCAACATGCACTCACAGCACCCGCTTGACCAAGAAGAATGATCGTTCTACTCTTTGCCGCATGAACGAAATCACTCGCAACGACACACGCGACATCATTCTGGATGTCACCGAAAAGTTGATCTATAAAAGTGGCATTGCTGCCACGGGCATGGATCTCCTGGTGAAAACCGCCGGCGTCTCCAGAAAAAGTATTTACCGCTACTTTGCCAACAAGGAGGAGTTGACTGTCGCGGCTTTGCAGCGGCGCGACGTGCGCTGGACGAACTGGTTCAAAACCGAGGTGAACAAGGCCCCGACCCCGGCCGAGCGGCTGCTCAACCTGTTCACCGTGCTCAAGGGCTGGTTCGCCAGCGAAGGCTTTCGCGGCTGTGCCTTTATCAATACCAGCGGCGAAACCGGCGACCCGCAAGACCCGGTGCGCCTGGTGGCGAAAGAACATAAACAGAAGCTGCTCGACTACGTCTGCGAGCTCTGTACCGAACATGGCGTACACGACCCGGAGACGTTGGCCAAACAGCTGCTGATCCTGATCGATGGCGCCATTACTGTTGCGCTTGTCATGGGCGATCACAGTGCCGCCGATAATGCGCAATGCATGGCGCGAAAGCTATTGGGCCTGTAACTGTTCAAGCAAGATCAACTGGCTGTTTTAACACTCACTTTCCCTGGAGACTTTAAATGTCATCTAATGCCGAAGTTCGTCCGCCACTTCCGCCGTTCACGCGTGAGTCAGCCAATGAAAAGATTCGCCTGGCCGAAGACGGCTGGAACTCCCGAGACCCACAACGGGTATCCCTGGCCTACACCCTGGATACCCAATGGCGTAACCGCGCCGAGTTCGCCAACAACCGGGAGGAAGCCAAGGCTTTTCTGACACGCAAATGGGCCAAGGAACTGGATTACCGGCTGATCAAGGAACTCTGGGCTTTCACCGGTAACCGTATCGCTGTGCGTTACGCCTATGAATGGCACGACGATTCGGGCAACTGGTATCGCTCGTATGGCAATGAAAACTGGGAGTTCGATGAGCAGGGGTTGATGTCCAACCGTTACGCCTGCATCAACGACATGCCAATCAAGGAAAGCGAGCGCAAGTTTCACTGGCCGCTGGGCCGGCGCCCGGATGATCATCCAGGCCTTTCTGACCTGGGCTTGTAACCCGGTTGTTGATCGTTCCCATGCTGCGTGGGGACGATCATGCCCGGTATCAGGGCGGTCGCRGGGGGCCGCAGTTACGGGTAAGATGGCGCCCCGCCTCGCCCTCTGCCCCGCCGAATAAGTCGACCCCATGCCTTTCGAACTCAGCGTAGACCTCACCACTCTGGCCATTTTGGCCATCGTCGCGTTCATTGCCGGTTTCATCGATGCCATTGCCGGTGGCGGCGGTCTACTGACCACCCCGGCGTTGCTCACTGCCGGTTTGCCGCCGCACCTGGTGCTGGGCACCAACAAACTCAGCTCGACCTTCGGATCGGCCACAGCCAGTTTCACCTTCTACCGACGCAAGCTATTCCACCCACGGCAGTGGGTACATGCAATTATCGGAACCCTGGTCGGCGCACTGACAGGCGCAATCGTTGCGCACTACCTGCCGGCCGAATGGCTGAACAAGATGCTCCCGGTGATCGTCTTCGCCTGCGGTGTGTATCTGCTGTTTGGCGGCACGCCGAAAGCGCCGCTGGACAGCGACGCCCCCATCAAGAAGAAGTGGCAATCGAGCCAGGGTTTCAGCCTGGGTTTCTACGACGGCGTGGCCGGTCCAGGCACTGGCGCCTTCTGGACCGTGAGCAGCCTGCTGCTCTACCCCATCGACCTGGTCAAGGCCAGTGGCGTGGCACGCAGCATGAACTTCGTCAGCAACATCGCGGCGCTGTCGGTGTTCATCTTTTCCGGGCAGGTGGACTGGATCATCGGCCTGAGCATGGGCCTGTCGGTGATGGTCGGTGCATTCTTTGGGGCACGCACCGCCATCAGCGGTGGGGCGAAGTTCATTCGCCCGGTATTCATCACCGTGGTGCTGGGCTTGACCGTGCGTCTAGCCTGGCAACACTGGTTCAGCATGGCCTAAGCGTCGCGCCACATAAATGTCGATCAGGTAGCGGGCAATCGAGCGCCCCGCCGGCAACGGCGGCAGCGCATGAATGTTGAACCACTGGGCGTCTTCGATCTCGTCGGCTTGCGGCACGATCTCGCCACTGGCGTATTCGGCATGAAACCCAAGCATCATCGAATGCGGGAACGGCCAGCACTGGCTGCCCAGGTACTGGATGTTCCTGACCTCGATCTGCACCTCTTCACGCACTTCACGAATCAGGCAATCCTCGGCTGACTCCCCGGGCTCGGCAAAACCCGCCAGAGTGCTATAGACGCCTGGAACAAAGCGCGGCGAGCGCGCCAGCAGGATTTCGTCACCGCGGGTGATCAACACGATCATGCTCGGTGAAATCCGCGGATAAAAACGCAAATCACAAGGTTCGCAGTACATCGCCCGCTCACGCGGCACCTGCGTCATGCGCTGGCCACAGTTGCCGCAAAACCGGTGCTCGCGCGCCCAGGTGCCGACTTGCGCGGCATAACCCAGCACTTTATAAACCGTGTGATCGCCATCGAGCATGAACGCCCGCAGGCCTTTCCAGTTGCAGCCCGGCACTTCGCTGTGAGCCTTGAGCTCCAGCAAATACACCGGCTCACCGTCGAGATAACCGATGCCGTGCTCGGCGAGAATCGACAGGTCCTGACGCTTCAGCCATTCCCGCGGAAACAGCGCGCCATTATCGTCGAACAAAAAACCTTCCGGGCTGCGGGCCACGGCCCAGCCGCCGGGCAAGTCGGTGTCGAGTACTGCAGTGGTCCAGCGTGAAGTCATGTGTGCTCAGTCCAGAAATTCGGGTTTCTGCTTGCTCATCGACGCCGCCATGGCGACCCGCAGGTCTGTGGATTGCAGCATCGCGGCGTTCCAGGTAGCGATGTATTCCAGGCCATCGTTGATGCTGTGATCGCGCATGTAGCTGATCATCTCTTTGGTCCCGGCAATCGCAATCGGCGATTTGGCAGCAATTTCACGGGTAATGCCCATCACCCCGTCCAGCAGGCTGGTCGTGTCCGGGTAAACCCGGTTGACCAAGCCGATGCTGCGCGCCTCTTGCGCGCCGAAGGTGCGACCAGTGTATGCCAGTTCGCGCAGCATGCCGTCACCGATGATCCGCGGCAAGCGCTGCAAGGTGCCGACATCGGCGGCCATGCCCATGTCGATTTCCTTGATCGAGAATTGCGCGTCTTCTGCCGCGTAACGCATGTCACAAGCGGAAATCAGATCGATCGCACCGCCCAGGCAATAGCCCTGAATCGCTGCCAGCACCGGTTTCCGGCAGTTATCGACAGCGTTGAACGACGCTTGCAACGCCAGAATCTTACGCCGCAACAGGCGCGCATTGCGACCCGCGTCCTTGCCCATTTCATTGGCCACCGAAGCCAGCATCATCAGGTCGATACCCGAAGAAAAATGCTTGCCGGCGCCGCTGATCACCACTGCGCGGACTTCATCGGTGTCATCGATCCACTGGAAGATCTCGATGATTTCAGTCCAGAACACCGCATTCATCGCGTTGATCTTTTCCGGGCGGTTGATCTGCACATGGGCGATGTTGTCGCTCAGTTCGACGCGAAAGGCTTGGTATTCGGACATGGCAGTGATCCTTGCTGGCGCTGAAAATAAGCTCAGAACTATAACAAGCCATCGCGCGTGGCTGTAGGCAGTGCATCGGCCAAAAACGGGACTGGACGCCCACAGACCTTGCAGGCGTCTACATCCCGTTGATTACCTACCCCCTTGGTCTTCAAAAACGGCCCTATGCTCAAGGTAAAAAGAGTGGTTTAGTGCCGCCCGTTACCCATCCGGAGAGTTGTCATGACGTTCGATTCGCTTCACTTCACCCCATGGTCCGCGTTGGCTGGAGGCGCGCTGATCGGTCTCGCTGCCGGCCTGTGGGTGGTCGCCAGCGGTCGTATCGCAGGCATCAGCGGGTTGTTGGGCAGCCTGCTGGGCCCCAGGGATTMGACCTCGGGAGAAAAAGCCTTGTTCCTCCTCGGATTGCTGGCGGCACCTGTGCTGTGGATGCTATTCGCAGGACAGCCTGGCATCGAGTTCAAGACCGGCACCCTGGGCCTGATCGTCGCCGGGCTGCTGGTGGGCATCGGCACCCGCTATGGCGCAGGTTGCACCAGTGGTCATGGCGTGTGCGGTGTTTCGCGGCTTTCTCCGCGCTCGATCATCGCCACGCTGTGCTTCATGTTCACCGGTTTTACGACGGTGTTCGTCTTGCGCCATCTGCTGGGAAATTGAACATGAAAAAACTGACTGCGTTTGTTGCCGGCTTGTTGTTCGGCATCGGCCTGTTACTGTCGGGCATGACCAACCCGGCCAAAGTGCTGGGGTTTCTGGACATTGCCGGACTTTGGGACCCTTCCCTGGCCCTGGTCATGATCGGCGCCATTGCCGTGGCGTGGGTGCCGTTTCACTGGGCCATGAAACAGAAAACATCGCTGCTGGGCTTACCCATGCAACTGCCGGTAAGCCGTGAACTGGATCGACGCCTGATCGGTGGCAGTCTGCTGTTCGGCGTCGGCTGGGGCATTGCCGGCATGTGCCCGGGCCCGGCACTGGTGCTGCTGCCCACCGGGCACTGGCAGGCGTGGGTGTTTGTGATTGCCATGCTGGCGGGCATGCTCATTTTCAACGTCTTGCAGACCCGTCGTTGAGCCCGCGAATGTCTTGCGGCCTCGCCTGATCGCCTGGATTAGTCTTGAACCGAAGCATTTTCTTTCAACGGTTGAGCGCGAGCCCCATCGACAGTAGCTCTTTTCTGAGCAGTGGCGGCTCGACAACGACCAGCCCTGCCTGACAGTCGACCTGTAACAGGCGGTTAAGCTTATGTTGGCTTACTACAGGTTCGACCAGTAAGTAGCTTTTAGCCTCGCCGATGCTGATGACGTTGAGCATCCAGTCATCCCCTTGTGCATTGAGCCATCGGCTTATCGCTGATCGGTGCTGTTGTACAAGAGCCTCGGCGTTCCAAACCGCCATCTGCGCAAACACCTGGGGCAAATTGCTCTGCGGCCGCATTATTTTCAGGTCCGCGACCAAAGCCACCGGCAAGTCGGCTTCAATCGCCGCCTGACATTCGAGAAAGTAACGCTCAGGCCAATCAGACGCCAACCCCGCTAGCGGCCTCAGAACCTCAAAGGCTCTGAGATCCTCATCAGTGCTGCGCAATCCGGTGAAACACAAGGTGTTATCCAGAATTGCCGTAGCCAGCAACGCCGCGCTCTGTGCGCTGATGTAAGGCAGCAAGCCCGAGCTTTCCCAGCGCTGGAAAACCTGAGTCGCTGCCGCGCCGATAGGCCGAATGTCAGCATTCGGCCCCAGGATTTCAGCCCAATAGGTCTCGAAGCCAGGATGATGATCAATCACCTCCACCACCCGATCGAGCTTCACCATCGGGTCGAAGTGGTGATAGTCAGACACGTCCATCACCACAAATTCGTCATCGGCTCGCGGGATGTAATCATCAAAGTGTTTGTTCCACCCCAACACCGTTGCCGAGACACTGGCGTTGGGTTGTGCGCTGCTCACGGCCCTGGCATCGACGCCGGTAAGATTCAGCCATTCGGCATAAGCAATGCAGCACGCATAAGCATCGATATCCAGATAGGCCGAGCCGGAGGTCACCACCCTCATGACAGGTCTACCGCCAGCCTGTGGTGCCGCTCACTTGGGCAAGGCAAGTCCAGGGCGTACGCAACTCCGTAAATCGACATCAAATGTCCACATCCATATTCACATTACGTAACAGGGCGTCCACCCTGCTGCAGTTGTTGCCTGATAATCAGATCGCGCAAAATCTCACAGAGACATGACGTAAATGTGACAAAGCGATGGACTATTGAAGTCAGTGTCCGGATGGGGAGAGGTCTTACACCCCTCCCCCGCATTCGGGGCGAAACCTCAGGCTGCCAGTTCACCACTGGCAATCGCCGCCGAAGCCGCCAGCATCGCCCGCAACAACACCGCACAACCGGCCGCCAGGTCATCCGGTGTGGCGTTTTCGATTTCGTTGTGGCTGATACCGCCCTCGCACGGCACGAAGATCATCCCGGCCGGCCCCAGCTCGGCGAGGAAGATCGCGTCATGCCCTGCCCCGCTGACGATGTCCATGTGCGACAGCCCAAGGCCTTGCGCAGCACCGCGTACTGCCTCGACGCAGCCCTTGTCGAAATACAGTGGCGGGAAGTCGGCAGTTGGCGTCAGTTCGTAAGTCAGACCGTGCTCATCGCAGGTGCTGTCGATCACCTGCCGGACCTCGGCGATCATCGAATCCAGCCGGGCCGGTTCAAGATGACGGAAGTCCAGGGTCATGCGCACTTCGCCGGGGATGACGTTACGCGAGCCCGGATAGGCTTGCAGACATCCGACGGTGCCGCAGGCGTGAGGTTGATGACCAAGCGCGGTACGGTTTACGGCGGCGACGATTGCGGCGGCACCGACCAATGCATCCTTGCGCAAATGCATCGGCGTTGGCCCGGCGTGGGCCTCGACGCCGCGCAGTTTCAGGTCGAACCACTTCTGCCCCAACGCGCCCATCACCACGCCAATGGTCTTGCGCTCGTCTTCCAGAATCGGCCCTTGTTCGATGTGCGCTTCAAAGTAGGCACCGACTGCGTGACCACTGACCTTACGCGGACCGGCATAGCCGATGGCGTTCAGCGCCTCGCCCACGGTCACGCCGCTGGCGTCGGTCTTGGCCAGCGTTTCCTCGAGGGTGAATTTCTCGGCAAACACCCCGGAGCCCATCATGCACGGGGCGAAGCGCGAGCCTTCTTCGTTGGTCCAGACCACCACTTCCAGCGGCGCCTCGGTTTCCACGCCCAGGTCGTTGAGGGTGCGCAGCACTTCGAGGCCGGCCAGCACGCCGAAGCAGCCGTCGAACTTGCCGCCGGTGGGTTGGGTGTCGATGTGGCTGCCAGTCATCACCGGTGGCAGTTGCGGATTGCGCCCGGCGCGGCGGGCGAAGATGTTGCCGACGGCGTCGATGCTCACCGTGCAGCCCGCCTCCTCGCACCACCTGACAAAAATGTCGCGGGCCTGGCGGTCAAGGTCGGTCAGGGCCAGGCGACAGACACCGCCCTTGACCGTGGCACCGAGTTTGGCCAGCTCCATGAGCGACTGCCAGAGCCGGTCACGGTCGATGTGCTGATGGCTGGACTGCAGAACGTCTACGGCAGCGTTCATGGTGATCTCCTTCAGGCAATTGTTATGGGTTTTCTCAGGCAAATCGTTGGTGAATTTTAGGCCCTCATCGCGAGCAGGCTCGCTCCCACAAGGGTTTTGTGAACACTGGAGATCCACTGTGGGAGCCTGCTCGCGATGAGGCCATCCGTCACACCGGAGACTTCACAACAGCCGGGCTAGTACGCATTGCGCACAACCCGTAATACATCAGCCCGCCAAGGGCCGAGCCAGTGAACCAGCCGTAGCTGTAGAACCAGCTGAAGGCATCGCTGCCCAGCGACAGCAAGGTCAACACCACCGGCACGCCGAAGGCGATGAAGCCGTTCCAGTTCCACGCCGGGTACACGTCGTCGCGGTACAGGCCAGCCAGGTCCAGCTGTTGTTTCTTGATCAGGAAATAGTCCACCACCATGATCCCGGCGATCGGCCCGAGCAGGCTCGAATAACCGAGCAACCAGTTGGAATAGACCGTTTCCAGACTGACATTGGAGACGATCAGCCCAAGCTTCTTCAGCAGTTCGTGGCCCATCAGCGCCAGCCCTACCAGACCGGTCAACATCACCGCCTTGGTGCGGTTGATGAGTTTAGGCGCAAGGTTCTGGAAGTCGTTGGTCGGCGAAACGATGTTGGCGGCCGTGTTGGTCGACAGCGTCGCAATAATGATCAGCGCCATGGCGAACGCCACCCACACCGGGCTCTGGATATGCCCGATCAGGCTGACCGGATCGGAGACAGTCACACCCACCAGTTTCGCCGACGCGGCAGTCATTACCACCCCGAGCGAGGCGAACAGGAACATGGTCAGCGGCAAACCGAAAATCTGTCCGAGGATCTGGTCTTTCTGGCTTTTGGCGTAGCGACTGAAGTCCGGGATGTTCAGTGACAAGGTCGCCCAGAACCCGACCATCGCGGTCAGCCCGGCCAGGAAGTAACCGGTCACGCTGGCGCCTTCAGGACGTTTCGGTGGCTGGGCCAGCAACTCGGTCAGCGACACATTCGGCATGGCCCAGACCAGCAGGCCCAGCCCCACCGCCACCAGCAGCGGTGCCGAGAGCGTTTCCAGCCATTTGATCGACTCGGCACCGCGCAGCACCACCCACAGGTTCAGCGTCCAGAACATCATGAAGCCGATCACTTCGCCGGTGCCACCGAGAGATTTCCAGCCCTCGAAAACCGAGCCGAGAAACAGGTGAATCGCCAGCCCGCCAAACATCGTCTGGATACCGAACCAGCCGCAGGCCACCAGCGCGCGAATCAGGCACGGCACGTTGGAACCGATCACCCCGAACGAGGAACGCAGCAACACCGGAAACGGAATCCCGTACTTGGTGCCCGCAAAGGCGTTGAGGGTCAGAGGAATCAGCACGATGACGTTGGCCAGCAGAATCGCCAGCAGCGCTTCGCCAACGCTCAGGCCAAAGTACGCGGTAAGCACCCCGCCAAGGGTGTAGGTCGGCACGCACACCGACATGCCGATCCACAACGCGGTGATGTGCCATTTGTTCCAGGTTCGTTCGTGCACCTTGGTCGGCGCAATGTCGTGGTTGTACCGGGGACTGTCGAGGACGTCACTGCCGGCATCCAGCTCGTACAACCCTTGGCGCTCGGTGACTTGCGATCTGTTCTGTTGCATGGCCGCTCCACTGTTTTTTTGATTATTTTGCTCATCGGGCTGGCCTGCGGTTAAACCACGAGCCGGACGATGGCCGGAGAACTTACGACTTTTACCGACCGGCCAAGGTGTCAGCGGCAGCAATCAATAAGCATGCCGGAGGCTTTGCTGACGACCTTTGCGCGTCGGTAAAATCCATGTAAACAACTGATGTTCATCAGTTTTATTCAAACAACAATCAAGCCCGCGAAGACTTGTCCGAGCACTCAGGCAAAATGCCGGGCAAGTTGTCCGAGCCGTCAGGGCTCAATCTGGTGCGTTACATTTATTTTGTATTTTTTCTGTCAGCCACAGGCGCACCTCAAATAGCTGATTTCACATAGGAAATCTTGACCATATTTCGATCCTGTCAAGTGCGTCAAAATGGTGAGAGACCTCACCATTTTGGTGATTTGCACTTTTAATCGTTTAATTTCAATAAGTTAATATCGATATAAGCTTATAAAAAATATTCTTGCCCAATCCGATATCTCCAGCTAGCGTTTATTCCTGACAGCGCTGACAGGAATACAACTTCCTTAGCCTGCTACATATAAAACACTTAGAACCGGCATAAGCCAGTCAAGCCTGCGAGGAACTCGGAATGTCTCTGTTGATCCGTGGCGCCACCGTTATTACCCATGATGAAAGTTATCGCGCCGATGTCTTGTGCGCCGACGGCGTGATCAAAGCCATCGGCAACAACCTCGACACTCCCGCCGGCTGCGAAGTGCTCGACGGCAGCGGTCAATACCTGATGCCCGGCGGCATCGACCCGCACACGCACATGCAACTGCCCTTCATGGGCACCGTGGCCAGCGAAGACTTTTTCAGCGGCACGGCGGCGGGTCTGGCGGGTGGTACCACGTCGATCATCGATTTCGTGATTCCCAATCCGCAGCAATCGCTGCTGGAAGCTTTCCATCAGTGGCGTGGCTGGGCTGAGAAATCAGCCTCCGACTACGGCTTCCACGTTGCCATCACCTGGTGGAGCGAACAGGTTCGCGAAGAAATGGCCGAGCTGGTCAGCCACCATGGGGTCAACAGCTTCAAGCATTTCATGGCGTACAAAAACGCGATCATGGCCGCCGACGACACGCTGGTCGCCAGCTTCGAGCGCTGTCTGGAGCTCGGTGCCGTGCCGACCGTGCACGCGGAAAACGGCGAGCTGGTCTATCACCTGCAGCGCAAGCTGATGGCCCAAGGCATCACCGGGCCTGAAGCGCACCCGCTGTCGCGACCGTCCCAGGTTGAAGGTGAAGCCGCGAGCCGGGCGATCCGTATCGCTGAAACACTTGGCACGCCGCTGTACCTGGTCCACGTCTCGACCAAGGAAGCGCTGGATGAAATCACCTACGCCCGCAGCAAGGGCCAACCGGTCTACGGCGAGGTGCTGGCCGGGCATTTGCTGCTGGATGACAGTGTCTACCAGCACCCGGACTGGCAAACCGCCGCCGGCTATGTGATGAGCCCACCCTTCCGTCCGCGCGGCCACCAGGAAGCACTTTGGCATGGCCTGCAATCGGGCAACCTGCACACCACCGCCACCGATCACTGCTGTTTCTGCGCCGAACAGAAAGCTGCGGGCCGTGACGACTTCAGCAAAATCCCCAACGGCACGGCCGGCATCGAAGATCGCATGGCGGTGCTGTGGGATGAAGGGGTCAACACCGGGCGCCTGTCGATGCAGGATTTCGTTGCGCTGACCTCTACCAACACCGCAAAAATCTTCAACCTCTACCCACGCAAAGGCTCGATCCGCGTCGGCGCCGATGCCGACCTGGTGCTCTGGGACCCGCAAGGTACGCGGACCATTTCCGCCAAGACCCATCACCAAAACGTCGACTTCAACATCTTTGAAGGCAAGACCGTGCACGGTGTGCCCAGCCACACCATCAGCCAGGGTCGACTGGTCTGGGCCGACGGCGACCTGCGTGCCGAACGCGGTGCCGGGCGCTACATCGAACGCCCGGCGTACCCGGCGGTGTTCGACCTGTTGAGCAAGCGGGCTGAGCAACACAAGCCGACGGCTGTGAAACGCTGAAAGCGGCCTTCGGCCTATCGCGAGCAGGCTCGCTCCCACATTTGAAATGCGTGCCCTTGTGGGAGCGAGCCTGCTCGCGATGGCGTCATCACTGACTACAAAAAACAATGCCCATCAGAGGCAGTACCTCAAATAACCGTGAGGCCAACACCGTGATCAAGACCCTGAGCCACTTGCCCCATCCTGCCGAGGATGCGGCCACCCTCGCCGGCCATTTCACCGACCTGGCGCCGCCGCTCAACGACCGTCAGGCACATCTGGAAGCCTCGCGCTGCCTGTATTGCTATGACGCGCCCTGCGTCAACGCGTGCCCGAGCGACATCGATATCCCGTCGTTCATTCGCAACATCCATCAAGAGAACGTCCAGGGCGCTGCGCAAACCATCCTCTCGGCGAACATCCTGGGCGGCAGTTGCGCCCGGGTCTGTCCGACAGAAATCCTTTGCCAGCACGCCTGCGTGCGCAACAACGCCGAGGAATGCGCGCCGGTACTGATCGGTCTGTTACAGCGCTACGCCATCGACAATGCGCACTTTCGCGAACACCCGTTCCAACGCGCAGCGGCCACCGGCAAACGGATTGCCGTGGTCGGTGCCGGGCCTGCCGGTTTGTCCTGCGCACACCGCAGCGCCATGCATGGCCACGAGGTGGTGATTTTCGAGGCGCGGGAAAAGGCCGGTGGCCTCAACGAATACGGGATCGCCAAATACAAACTGGTGGATGACTTTGCCCAGCGCGAACTGGATTTCCTGCTGGAAATCGGCGGTATCGAAATCCGCCACGGGCAAAAACTCGGCGAGAACCTGAGCCTCAGCGAACTGCATCAGCAGTTCGACGCGGTATTCCTCGGCCTTGGCCTGGCCGCCAGCAAACAGCTGGGGCTGGCTGACGAAGACGCCCCGGGGCTGCTGGCCGCTACCGATTACATTCGCGAACTGCGCCAGGCCGATGACCTGAGCCAATTGCCGCTGGCCGATCATTGCATCGTCCTCGGCGCCGGTAACACGGCAATCGACATGGCCGTGCAAATGGCCCGTCTCGGTGCGCATGACGTGAATCTGGTGTACCGCCGTGGCCTTGAGGATATGGGCGCAACCGCTCATGAGCAGAACATCGCCAAGGCCAACCAGGTACGGCTGATGACCTGGGCGCAACCGCAGGAGGTCTTGCTCGACGAAAAAGGCCAGGTGCGTGGCATGCGTTTCGCCCGCACACGTATGGACAATGGCCGGTTGATCAGCACCGAGGACACCTTCGAGCTGGCCGCCGACGCAATCTTCAAAGCCATCGGCCAAAAATTCGACGACAGCGCGCTGAGCGATCCGCTGGCCCGCGAGTTGAAACGCCAGGGTGACCGAATTCAGGTGGATGAGCAGATGCGCACCAGCATCCCCGGCGTCTATGCCGGTGGCGATTGCACCAGCCTCGATCAGGACCTCACCGTGCAGGCTGTGCAGCACGGCAAACTCGCCGCTGAAGCGATCCATGCCCAACTCATGCTCAACGTGGAGGCTGCGTAAATGGCCGATCTCTCGATTGTCTTCGCCGGCATCAAAGCCCCCAACCCGTTCTGGCTGGCCTCCGCGCCGCCCACCGACAAGGCCTACAACGTGGTCCGAGCGTTCGAGGCCGGCTGGGGTGGGGTGGTCTGGAAAACCCTGGGTGAAGACCCGGCGGCGGTCAACGTCTCGTCGCGCTACTCCGCGCATTTTGGCGCCAACCGTGAAGTCATGGGCATCAACAACATTGAGCTGATCACTGACCGCTCGCTGGAAATCAATCTGCGGGAAATCACCCAAGTCAAAAAAGACTGGCCGGATCGCGCCTTGATCGTTTCGCTGATGGTGCCTTGCGTTGAGGAGTCCTGGAAAAACATCCTGCCGCTGGTAGAAGCCACGGGCGCCGATGGCATCGAGCTGAACTTCGGCTGCCCCCACGGCATGCCGGAACGTGGCATGGGCGCGGCAGTGGGCCAGGTGCCGGAATACGTCGAGCAAGTCACCCGCTGGTGCAAGACCTATTGCTCGCTGCCGGTGATCGTCAAGCTCACGCCAAACATCACCGACATCCGCGTCGCCGCCCGAGCGGCCCATCGTGGTGGCGCCGATGCGGTGTCGCTGATCAACACCATCAACTCGATCACCAGCATCGACCTGGATCGCATGGTTGCGCATCCGATGGTCGGCAGCCAAAGCACCCACGGCGGTTACTGCGGTTCAGCGGTCAAACCGATTGCGTTGAATATGGTCGCCGAAATCGCCCGTGACCCGCAGACCCGAGGCCTGCCCATTTGTGGCATCGGCGGAATCGGCAGTTGGCGTGACGCAGCTGAATTCATGGCGCTGGGCAGTGGCGCAGTGCAGGTGTGCACAGCGGCGATGCTGCATGGCTTTCGGATCGTCGAGGAGATGAAGGACGGGCTGTCGCGTTGGATGGACAGCCAAGGCTACTCAAGCGTGCAGGATTTTTCCGGGCGTGCGGTGGGCAATACCACGGACTGGAAATACCTGGACATCAACTATCAAGTGATCGCCAAGATCGACCAGCAAGCCTGCATCGGTTGCGGCCGTTGCCACATCGCCTGCGAAGACACCTCGCACCAGGCCATCGCCAGCCTGAAACAAGCGGATGGCACCCACAAATATGAAGTGATCGACGACGTGTGCGTGGGCTGCAACCTGTGCCAGATCACCTGCCCGGTACAGGACTGCATCGCGATGGTGCCGGTCGATAACGGGAAACCGTTTCTGGACTGGGATCATGATCCGAGGAATCCCTATCATGTCGCGGGTTGAGATCCGCGTCGCCTGAACTGACGCCATCGCGAGCAAGCCCGCTTGTATGTTTAGACTTGAAGGGGTGGGTGGGACTAAAAGCCCGATTCTGACTCTAGCCAGTACAGACCGTGGGAGACTTCGTCCCACCCCTTCTACCCAAAAGCGCCAATAAGGAATTCATCGGCAAGGCCGA
>NZ_JBFTNH010000037.1:0-18465 GCF_056397385.1 Pseudomonas sp. 05N36
GCGCCGGTCACCGGTTCGGCAGTGATCGTGACCCTGGCCAACGGCCAGACCATCACCATCCCGGTCGGCCAGTCCAGCGGCACCGCGACCACCACCGCGCCGAACGACGCGCTGGTCGGCCACACCCCGCTGACCAACGCGATTACCAACGTCAGCGGTGGCAACTACGAAAACCTGGTCGCCGACAAAACCCCGGTCAGCACCAGCGTGACCGACACCGTCGACACCACCAACCTGACACTGAGCGCGACCAACTCGGTCGCCGAAGGTGGTCAGATCACCTACACCGCGACCCTGACCAACCCGGCCGGCACAGCGATGACCGTGACCCTGAGCAACGGTGCAGTCATCAACATCGACGCTGGCAAAACCAGCGGTTCGGTGAACTTCGCCGCGCCGAAAGATGATGTCTACCTCGACGCCGGCTCGGTCAACGCCAAGATCACCGCCAGCACCGGCGGCAATTTCGAAAAACTGGTCACCAGCGATACCCCAGCGGTAACCAGCGTCACCGACACCCTCGATAAAACCGAGGTCAGCATCAGCGGCAGCAGTCAGGTCACCGAAGGCCAGACCGCCAGCTACACCGTGACCCTGACGCACCCGGCGCAAACCGACGTGACGTTGAAGATCGTCTACAGCGGCACCGCCACCGACGGCTCGGACTTTACCGGTGTGTACACGGTGAAAATCCCGGCGGGCGCCAGCAGCGCCAGCTTCAATATCGCGACCATCGACGACAAGATCACCGAGCCTACTGAAAACATCGTGGTCAAGATCGACTCGGCCAGCGGTGGCAACTTCGAAAACCTGGTGGTCAGCAGCACCAATGGCAGCGTCAGCACGTCGATCATCGACAACGATGCTCCGCCCGTCATCGACCTGGACGCCAACAACTCCAGCGGCGCGACCGGTGCCAATTACAACGTCACCTTCACCGAAGGCACCACCGGTCCAGGTGTATCGATCGGCGACACTGACCTTACGATCACTGACCCGGACAGCACCATGCTGACCGGCGCCACCATCGTGTTGACCAACCGTCAGCCCGGCGACTCACTGAACCTGGGCAACAGTGTCAACGGCATCAGTATCAACGCCAACAGCAAGGATGGTTCGATCACCCTGACGCTGTCCGGCAATGCGACGCTGGCCGACTACATGCAGCAGATCAAGAACATCACCTTCACCAACAACAGTGAAGACCCGAGCACCACGCCGCGGACCATCACCGTGACCGTGACCGATGGCAGCAATTACTCCAACGTCGCCACCACCACCGTCAACGTGGTCGCGGTCAACGATGCCCCAGTCGCCACGGGCGGTGCGGTCACCGGCACTGAAGACACGCCGCTGATCCTCGGCTGGTCGAACTTCGGTGTGAGCGATGTCGACAGTCCTGCCGCCAGCCTGGGCGTGAAAATCACCCAGCTGCCGGGTGATGGCAAGTTGCAGTACCTGGACGGTTCGACCTGGAAGGACGTGGCCAACAACCAGACCTTCAGCAAGGCCGACATCGATGCAGGCAAGTTGCGCTTCATGCCTGATGCCAACGAATCCGGTGCCAATGGCTACGGCGGCACCGGCGTGGGCAACCAACAGGCGGATTACGCACAAATCCAGTTCCAGCCAACCGACGGCCAACTGCTGGGCAGCACCGGCACGCTGAAAGTCGATATCACTCCCGTCGCCGATGCGCCAACACTCAGCATCGCCGACAACAGCGTGAACTCGACAGGCCTGATCAAGGAGGTCTGGACTGGTCTGGCCGGTCTCGGCACTAGCGGTAGTGGCGCGCCCGCTGAAACCCTGAAATCCGTGATCGATGCGGCCGGTACTCCGAACAGCAGCGGTACCGTGAGCAACGTGCAGTCCGACAGCAACGTTGCAGCCGGCACAGCATCTAAAACTTCCGGGCTGATCTACCTCGAAGCCGGCAAGACCTACAGCTTCAGCGGTATCGCTGACGACAGTCTGCTGGTGACCATCGGCGGTAATAACGTGGCCGGTGCCACGTGGGGCGCGGGTGGCCAAATCTCCGGATCGTTCACGCCGACCACCAGCGGCTACTACACCCTGGACATCTACCACCACAACCAAAATGGCCCGGGCAGCTACGACGTCAACCTGTCGGTCAACGGCGCCCCGGCCGTCGACCTGAGCAGCGCTGGCGTGCCGATCTACACGGGTGTCACCGACCTGATCAATGCTGGTGTGACGGTCTCCGATCTGCACGGCACCAATGGCGAAGGCTACTACGACGGCTACAAGCTCAACACCGGCGCCGAGGGCGGTAGTGTTCACCTGTCGAAAATCACCACCGCACTGACCGACATCGACGGCTCCGAAAGCCTGAGCGTGAAAATCGGTGGTATGCCGGCAGGTTCCGTGCTCAGCGATGGCGCGGGCCATACCTTCACCGTGGCGACCACCGGCGAAGCAAATGTCACAGGCTGGAATCTCGGCAGCCTGACGCTCACTCCGCCACCGTACTTCAATGGCTCGATCAATCTGACGGTGACGTCGACTTCCACCGAGTCCCTCGGCGGCTCGGCGCCGAGTACTGCGCAGATCCCGGTCACGGTTTACCCGGCGGTGTATAACGCGTTGGTCGGCACTTCAGCGGATGACAATTTCGTCGGTACTAACGGCAACGACATCATGATCGCCGACATCGGCGGGCTGACCGTGGTGCCAGGCACCAACTACAACATTGCGTTCATGGTCGACAGCTCGGGCAGCATGAGCGCCACCTCGATCAGCGCCGCCAAAGACTCACTGACATCGGTGTTCAACACCCTCAAGAACAGCCTGGGCGCCAGCACGTCGGGCACGGTGAACGTCTTCCTCGCGGACTTCGATACCCAGGTCAACAAGCAGATTGCGGTCAACCTGAACGACCCGAATGCCCTGACCCTGCTCAAGTCGGTGCTGGACTCTATGGCTTCCGGCGGCGGTACCAACTACGAAGACGTGTTCAAGACCACGGCCAACTTCTTCCAGAGCAGCATGGCCACCAGTAACAGCAACGCGACCAACCTGACGTATTTCATTACCGACGGAAAGCCAACGTACTACCAGTCCGGCGAACAGACCAACCCGACGTTGTACGGCGGCGGTGCGAAGCTGGACGACGTCGTCACAACCAGCAACTACACGCTGGGGAACACGTTCTCCAAGTACCTGGACAACACCCATTACCTCTCCATCAACACTGATGGTTCGACGACGCTGCAGACCTATAACGGCAACCGTTGGACCAGCAAAGACCTGGGGATGCTCCACGCTCAAGGCGATGGCACCTATGAGTTGTCGAAACTGGACGGTACGGGCTACAGCTCCGATAGCAACACCACGAGCAACTCCAATGACAGCTTCGCGTTGCTCGGCAAGTTGTCGCAGGTCGAGGCCATCGGCCTGAACAGCGATGTCAGCCTCAGTGACCTGAAACCGTTCGACACCGACGGCAAGCCGCAAACCAACATCGATCCGGCCAACCTGGCCAACTCGATCATCGGTCACACCGAAGCGACCATGCCCGGCGCCGATACGGTCAGTGGCGGCGACGGCAATGACATCCTGTTCGGCGACCTGGTGAGCTTCAACGGCATTGCCGGTGAGGGCTACCAGGCCATGCAGGCCTTCGTGGCCCAGCAGACCGGCGTGGATGTCAGCAAAGTCACCACCAGCAACGTGCACCAGTACATCACCGAGCACTACACCGCGTTCGATGTGTCCGGCGCTCATGACGGTAATGACACGCTATTGGGCGGTACCGGTAACGACATCCTCTTCGGCCAGGGTGGCAACGACATCCTCGACGGCGGCAAGGGCAATGACATCCTGCTGGGCGGTACGGGTAACGACACGCTGATCGGCGGTCAGGGCAACGATATCCTGATTGGCGGGGCGGGTGCCGATACCTTCGTCTGGAAGGCCGGCGACACCGGTAACGATGTGATCAAGGACTTCAAGGCCAGCGAAGGCGACCGGATCGACCTGCGGGATCTGTTGCAGGGCGAAAGCGGCAGCACCATCGACAACTTCCTGAAAATCAGCACGGTTGAAGGTGTGTCGACGTTGCAGGTCAGCTCCGAAGGCAAGCTCAACGCAGCCGGCGGCGTGGCCAACGCTGACGTGACGATCAAGCTGGAAGGCAACAACTGGTCTGGTCAGAGCATCAATTCGCTGATCGCCGGTAGCGACCCGACCATCAAGATCGACCACAACAACACCTGATCAGGCACTTGACGGCCGCTCATTACGAGCGGCCGTCACGTCGCTGTCAGTCGCCACCGGGTGACGATTTCGTCGTGGCACCGCATACTCGTACGCGTTGGCTTATGCTGCTGACAGCACGACGCGGGTTCATTCATGAGGGATTTTCGATGTTCTACGTGCAACGCGATGCGCAAGGCCAGTTGGTGCGCGTGGAAGCGGCGGCTTACGCGGAGGCTACGGAAACGCTGCCCTCCGATCACCATGAAATCCAGGCCTGGTACGCCAACGAAGTGATGGAGACCAGCCTCAAGCAGCTCAAGCAAAGCGACCTGGAGATGATCCGGGTACTCGACGACCTGATTCAGGTGCTGGCCAGCAAAGGGGTAATTCGCATCACCGACCTGCCAGCGGCCGCGCAAGCCAAACTGATGGACCGGACCCAGACCCGTGAAGCGCTGGGTGGTTTGAGTCACCTGATTGATGAAGATGAAGGCGGGTTGATCTGAGTTTCTGAACGCTTGTGTTTCAGGCGGCGCCGTCGCGTTGAATACACTGACGCCATCGCGAGCAGGCTCGCTCCCACAGGGAATTCCGTTAGTACACACATCTGTGCAAACAATGAAAATCCAATGTGGGAGCGAGCCCGCTCGCGATGACTTATTCAGTGGCAACTCATCCCTGAAGCCCTACTGCCAAGGCTTCGGCTCACCAAACAACTGCCCTTGCACGCCGTACACACCCATCTCGCGAATCACCCGTAACTCCCCTTCAGTCTCCACTCGCTCGGCAATCAGCGGCAGATCGATGCTGTGGGCGGCGCGCTGGATGGCTTCGATGAACAGACGCTTATCGCTTTCCTGATCAATGGCTCGGATGTAACTGCCATCGATTTTCAGATAGGCCAGCCCCAGACGCGCCAGGTTGCCGATCATGCTGAAGCGACCGCCAAAGCGCTGCAGGCTCAGGGAGAAGCCCAGCTCACGCAGACGACGGGTCAGCTGTTCGAGCACGGCCTGGTCAGGTAATTGCTCTTCGCCGATCTCCAGGGTCAAGCGTGGTCCCAGACTGGAATGCTCGCGCAGGATGTCGAAGACTTTGTTCAGGGCTTGCGGATCCGCCAGGGTGGCGGCGGACAGGTTCAGCGCCAGCGAGTCTTCGTGGCCAGCCATCTGCACCAACACCCGCTCCAGCATCAGACGGTCCAGTCGCGCGGTCCAGCCAAAACGCTCGAGCCACGGCAGGAAGCGCCCGGCAGGGATAGTCTTGCCCTGCTCATCGAGCAAGCGCGAGAGCACTTTGTAATGCAGCACTAATTGCGTGTCCTGACTGGCCACGACCGGTTGGAAGTACAACTCGAATCGCTGCTGATTCAGTGCCTGATCGAGCAAGGTATGCCAAGCATGGTGATCGTCGCCGACAATGGCCGCGGCGCTGTGATCCAGGCACGCCCAGTTCGACTCGCCCTCGGCTTCCGCCTGTGACAACGCCTGATCCGCCAGGCTCAACACCGACTGCGGCGTATCGCCATGGACAAACGGCGCCAAACCGATCGACGCCACCGACGCCACGTCGGTCGCCCCGGTGGCGTGCAGACTGGCCAGCGCGCTGTCCAGGCTCTGCGCCAGTTGCAGCGCCTCTTCGCGCACCAGACCAGGCGCCAGCACGGCAAATTCACCACCGCGGATACGCGTCACCAGGTTCTGGGTTTCCGGGAATCTGGCGCACTCACGCGACAATTGCTCACCGACCGCCCGCAGCAACTGGTCAGTGCGTTGACCACCCAGACGCTGGTTCAAACCGGCCAGGTCCTTGACCCGCAACAGCAACAGATAACCCGAACTGGCCTGCTCCGGGTTGCTCACCCGGGCGTTCAACTGCATCTCGAAATAACGCCGGTTAGCCAATCCCGTCAGGTTGTCCTGATAGGACTCGACCCGCAGTTTTTCACTGCGCTCAGCCTGCTCCTGAAACAACGCCTTGAGTTTTTCGACCATCTGGTTCATCGCCTGCACCACGCGCCGCAGTTCCGGGGTACGCGGCAGCTCGGGCAGGCTGAGAAATTCGCGGCGGGCGATGGCGTGGGATTGCCTGACCATGTAATCCAGCGGTTTCAATTGTCGACGCAGCAACAGTGCGCCGAGTACCGCGCTTAATGCGCCGCAGATCAGCAACCAGCCCAGACTGCCCAGGGCGCTCTGCCAGAGCTTGGCCACGGCGAACATCGGGTGGCTGGTCACCTCGACCCTGGCCGCCTGCTCCCAGCCACGGCTGACCAGCGCATCACCGCCAGCAGGTTCCAGAGCGATCAACTTGACGAACCAGCCAGGCACGCTGCTGATTTCCGGAATGCCACTGCGCTCGACGATGGTCTTGTCGGTTTTGAGGTCGACCACGCGAATGCTCGCGTAATAACCGCTGTCGAAGATCGAGCTGACCATCAGCTCGACCATCGCCGGGTCGTCGATGTTCGGCGTCAGCGACAGCGCCAACGCGGTCGCAGCGTCCTGCGCGTGGGAGCGCAACTGATTGACGTACTGGGTCCGCGAACTCTCCAGGCCGACCATGAAGCTGCCACTGAAGGCGACGACCAGGAACAGACAGATAGCGATCAACAGTTGTTTGAACAAAGACATCTAAGCGCGTGCTCCTAGTGAGTCGTCTCGACCGGAAATCCTTCGGCCTGCATTTTCTTCAACACATCCTGCCAACGGGACAGACGCTTGGTGTCACCGATTTTCTTGTTGCCCTTGGCGCCCGGCAACCAAAGCCCTTCGGCGTTGAAGGAGTAGACCGGCAGCAAATCGGTACGCTGGCTGGCCGGCTGGATCGCATCCATCAGGCTGTCGAGCACCAGCGGCATGGCATCAGGGCTTGAATAGTAGGTCAAGACCATGTGCGCGCGATTCTGGCGCAGGGCCTTGACGTAGGTGATGCGCAATTTGTCACTGGAAACCCCGAGATGGCGCAGGCTGAAATACTTGGCGATCGCATAGTCCTCACAATCGCCAGCCCCCTTCCACAAGGCTTCGATCGGTGTCGCCCAGTAGTCCTCGACGTGCCACAGGTCGATGTCTTCCACGTAACGCATCTGTTTGTTGAAGAACAGGTTAACCACGTTGAGCTGTTCCAGCTCCGGGGTTTGCTTCTGTGTCGCCAGCAGGTGCTGCCAGGCATCGATTCGTTGCTTGCCTTCACCCAACGGCCCGTACAATGTTTCGGCCCGGCGGCTGATCAGCGAAAAATCCCAATCGGCATGCAGGCCGCCCAGCAAGACGCCGGCAATCAGCAGTGCTGAACACAACCAGCGCAGGGGCCGAGGGAGAGCGAAACGTGCCTGCAATGCAGTAAGTCCAAAGGGCGGTTGGAAATCGATGGATGGTGAAGCCTTGATGGATAAAAGACAATGGCACGGTGCAATCACCGCGAGCACGCTAGACTTGGTGAAAGCGGACGCAGTTGAAAAAATCGTAGCCTGTGATGCTGTGTTCAGTAGCAAGCCTGTGGCATAAAACTGACGGAAACGGATTTGTTTTGCAGGTTTGACAACCTGCCAGGCAGTCACTAGTGTGCATTGGATCCAATATTCTTCATATTAATCAGGGTGCGTTGTCGTGACACAGAAGCCCAACCCTTTAAGTACTATCCCGGTCAGCGGCCCTATCCCCGCTCACCTTGCGCGATCGGTGATTGAAGAAACCCTGCGCTCGGCGATTCTCGACGGCCGTTTGCCTTGCGGCACCGCGCTGCGCCAGCAAGACCTGGCCGACCTGTTCGGCGTCAGCCGCATGCCCGTGCGCGAAGCCTTGCGCCAGCTCGAGGCGCAATCGCTGCTCCATGTTGTCGCACACAAAGGTGCGGTTGTCGCGCCATTGGTCGAAGGTGACGCCGCCGAAACCTATGCCCTGCGTATCCTGCTGGAATCCGAGGCCCTGCGCCTGTCGATTCCGCTGCTCGACGACGAAGATTTTGCCGAGGCCGCGCGCTACATCGACGACCTCGAAACGCAAACCGATTACGCCGAGATCGGCAGGCTTAACCGATTGTTCCACATGACGCTGTACCGCAAGGCGCCCAACCGCAGGCTCCTCAAGCTGGTGGAAGACGGCCTGTGGGAAGAGGAACGTTTTCTGCGCTTCAACCTTGAAGCCATGGGGCTCGGCAAGCTGTCCCAGGAAGATCACCGTGACCTGCTGCGCGCTGTGCAAGCCCGAGACATCGCGCTATCCGTGACAAAGCTTGAGCACCACCTCAACCGGGGTGTCGAGGTCATCACGCGTTACCTGAACAGCCTTGAACCCCAGGGCAAGAAATCGTCGACGTGAATCGCACAAGGAAAGCCGTGCACGCACGGAACACTCCATGGCTGACTGTCATCAGCGCCAGCCAGACGACGGACGTCAGGCTGATCTGCTTCGGCGAGGCCGGAGCCGACCCCGAGCAGTTCCGCAGCTGGACTCAAGCACTGAGCGAGCACATTGAACTGCTCGCGTTCAGGCTTCCCGGCCATGACAATCCGCAGAACCGGACACGCTACGAACAATGGCCACCGCTGCTGGTCGACGCCTTTGCGGCGCTACAACCTTACTTGTCCGAACCCCATGCGCTGTTTGGCCATGGCCTGGGCGCAATTCTGGCCTACGAGCTGGCCAAGTTGAGCGAAACCCACTGCCCAGGGCAAACCCGTCACTTGTTCATTTCCGGTTGCCGCAGCCCGGATACCCGACCCGCCTCTGCGCCACTGCACAGCCTGCCGAACATCCGGCACGGTTATGCACCCTCCAGCCCGGGCGCACCTCTAGATGCAACAGCAAGCGATCAACTCGCCGCCTTTGAAGCACTGATACACAGTGATTTGAAACTGCTCGAGTCCTGGGCCGACCCTTCCAGTCGCAGCCTGCACATCCCGATGACCGCTTTCTATGGCAGCGACGATCCGCTGGCCCCCCTTGAAAGCATGGTCAATTGGCGCGAGTTCACTCGCCGTGAATTCGAACTGATAGAAATGACCGGTAATCATTTTTTCACCACCACTCAGCGCCATCGTCTGCTGCAGATCATCAACACCCATCTGGGCCTGCTCAGCGAGTAAGCGCTGACCTCTGTGCGATGCGGCACAGGCGCTCGAGAAGCGCTGGCGACACCTCTCCCTTCTCCCCTCCTTGAAAACCCCTGCCCACCCCTGCGCCAGTGATAGCAGTGCTGGCTTTTTGGGCTCACTCTTGGTTTGCCGACTAAAAAGGACGAGCGGCGTGTAAATCTGCCTGCACAGCCCTCGCGTGATGGACGAACAAAAGGAGGCTTGCCAAAGGACGGGAAGAGATGGGGCGGTGCCCGCCTCCTGCCCACCACATCAAAAAATATCAACTCCGCAGATACAAAGTTGCTCCGAGTGAGGCATTCACTCATTTAAATTCTGACTTGTATAAGCCGGAAGGAACAACTTCACCCCAATAAAACTTAATCAAAAAGTTTTATAGAAACTTGTCGCACCCGGAAAATTACACTTGACAAATAATATAAAAAACACTTGCCCATTACTTGTTTCATGTATTAATTTTTCTCCGCCGACAACTTCAAGTTCCAACGTACTTGTCGGCACGGTCAATACCCAGGGTCTGTAAGACTCATCCGCAGAGTTGACCGCCAAGCACCATCGACGTACGCAACGCCTTGCCTGGCAAGGTCCGCCAACGCAATGAACTGCATCAACGTTTGTTTGAGGTACTTGTTCGCCTATTAAAAAGATCAGGCAGCACCGTGTTTGAACTTGCCTAACAAACTTTTGCCAACCGAACAACTTAACTCACAACTTATAGGCCACTCATGAAACCCAATAAAGCACTTCTCGACCAAAAAAAAGCAGCGCTGAGCGCCCACCCTATCTTTGCCGAGATTCATTCACTGTCGATACTTCAACGCTTTATGGAAACCCATGTATTTGCGGTATGGGACTTCATGTCACTGACCAAACGCCTGCAACAGGAACTCACCTGTGTGCAGCTGCCCTGGCTGCCGCCCCAAGATCCTCAAGCGGCGCGCCTGATCAACGAAATCGTCCTTGGCGAAGAGTCCGATGACCGGCTCGATCACGGTCACTACAGCCATTTCGAGCTGTACCTGGACGCGATGCGCGAAGTCGGTGCCAGCACGGCGGCCGTGGAGCGCTTCGTCGCCCTGCAAAAGGAAGGCGTGAGCTACGACGTCGCCCTGCAAAGCGTGGACGTCGACCCGGCCGCATCGAACTTCGTCCGGCACACCTTGCACACCGCGCTGTATGCGCCGGGGCACAGCGTTGCCGCAGCGTTTTTGCATGGCCGTGAAAGCGTCATTCCACAGATGTTCCAGCGCATTCTCGACGATTGGGGCATAGGCATCGAACAGGCGCCGACCTTTCGTTACTACCTGCAGCGGCACATCGAAGTCGACTCCGAAGACCACGGCCCCGCCGCCGAAACACTCCTGGCACGCTTGGTCGATGGCGATCCGCAACGACAGGAAGACGTCTATGCCGCGGCCATCGCCGCTGTGGAAAGCCGTATCGCACTGTGGGACGGCTTGCGCCTGAGCATGCGTGAATCGGTCGCCGAGGTGAGTGCATGAACGCCGCCGACTACCAATCCTTCGCCGACGCCTGGGAAAACCGCGCGACCATCCGTACACGTCCACGACGCATGGTCGAAAACGACGACAAACTGATCTATCCCTTGAGCCGGCAACCGCTGGTGCTGAGCGAAACCTTTGTCCGCGAATGCCCGGAACAACGCGACTTTGCACTGGTGCAGACGCTCTACAAGTTCATCAATGACGTGGTGATTTTCGAAACCGAGATCGTCGACAAAACCGCCCGCAGCATCGCCAAGAATCGCTTCGCCGTGCCCTTCCCGTTCGCCTGTCGCTATGACGCCATGACCGTGGTGGTGGATGAGGATTACCACGCGCTGGTGGCGATGGATTTCATGCAGCAAACCGTGGCCATGACTGGCATCACGCCGATCGAACTGCCGCATGAAATCGAGCTGAGCCGGGCAATTCCTGCAGCGTTGGCGCTGGCACCGGAACATCTGCGCAGCGCCGTGGAGCTGATCTGCGTGGCCATTGCGGAAAGCACCGTGACCAACGACGTCGCGGCATTTGCCAAGGACGATACGGTCAAGCAATCGATCAAGGGCCTGATGGCTGACCATTTGCTCGACGAGGGCCGTCACTCGGGGTTCTGGTCACGGCTGGTGCGCATCTACTGGCACTCGGCTAACGAGGACGACCGCCAACTGATCGCGAAGATTCTGCCGGTATTCATCGCTCACTACCTGACTAACGACATTCAGAAGTCGTTCGATTTCCGGTTGATCGAACACCTGCACATCAGCGATGCCGCCAAGGCCGCACTCAAGAGCGAAGTGGCAGGCCTGGCCTTCCCGATCAATCGCCATCACCCGCTGGTCGCCAACATCGTGCGGTTTTTCCGCAGCAGTTCGCTGCTCGACTCACCGTGCGTGCAAGACGCCCTGAGCGACTACCTGATCTAGCCGAGGAGAACATCATGAGACGTCTCGACATTCTGCTCATCGGTCAAAGCCAGGCCTTCAATGAGCTGGCGCTGGAGCTGGAACAACACGGCCATACGCTGACGCGATTGAGCGACCGCCACGCTCTGAACGAACAAACGGTCGGTAACGCCGAGCTGCTGATCGACGACGGCAGCCTGGTTATCCCGGCGCAACGTCTGCGCGACCAGGGGGAGTGTGCACAGCTGAGCGTGCGCCTGGGCCTGGGAGCTAAAGACGCCAGCGGTCTGCCGCCTATCGACGTACTGTGCCGCTACATATCGAGCGGCGACCAGCGACTGATCGCTCGCGTCCCCGTCGCCGACGAAGCCTCGGGTAATGGCCAGGCGCTGCGCCTGAAAGTCATCGCTGAATTGGTTGACCGCGTGGCGCTTGAGGTCAGCCGTTTTTCCCGCGATGCCGAGTACTTCACGCAAGCTGCAACGGCCACGCCCGGTCATCATCAGCGTGAAGAAAGCTTGTTGACGCTGGAGAGTCTGGCCTATGCCCACCGGCTAAACCTCAACGCGCAACCACAGCTGCTGCAACTCGGGCAAATCCCGATGATCGAGCGGCTCGAACAGAGTTTCAAAACCTTCCGCGAACGCCCGGCGCTGCACATTGCCGGTGAGGTGCTCAGCTATAGGGACTTGCACACCCAAAGCCTGGCAATCCAACAACGGCTGCTGCCATTGATCGAGCAGTACCGGGCGGTTGAGGGACCGGTGGTCGTGGGCATTTGCCTGCCAAAATCCAGTGCATTGTTTGCCGGTATTCTGGCGATCCTCGGCAGTGGCGCGGTGTACCTGCCACTCGAACCCAGCCACCCACTGCAACGTCAGCAGTACATCCTGGAGAACGCCGGTGCCGTGCTGTTGTTGCACGATGGCCTGCACCCGCTGAGCAATGAGATGCCGGGTCTCGACATCAGTGGCATCGACGCCCGTGAGGCGAATCCCGGCTTGCCGCTGATGCGCCAGCGCCCCGGCAGCCAGGCGCCGTGCATGGCGCTCTACACATCGGGCACCACCGGTCATCCCAAAGGTGTGTTGCTCAGCCAGAACAATCTCGGGCACTTCACCGCGTGGTATGCCGATTACGTCGGGCTGACGGAACGGAGTCGGGTGTTGCAGTTTTCATCGCTGAGTTTCGACTCCTCGTTGATCGATATTTTCCCGGCACTGATCCAGGGCGCCGAGCTGATCGTCCCCAACGACGACCAGCGTCGTGACCCGCTGCAACTGGTCGAGTTGATCCGTCATCATCAGCTCAGCCACGCGTTTTTGCCGCCAGCGCTGTTGAGCATTCTGCCGCTGGAGCAGTTGCGCGACCTTGCACATGTGATGACCGGTGGCGACGTCTGCGAACCCCACGTAATCAAGCAGCTGACCCAGCAAGGCAAGCTCTACAACCTGTATGGCCCGACCGAAGCCACGGTGCTGATCACCGCCCGACAACTGCAAGTCGGTGACAGCAATCGCAGCCTCGGGGCACCGATTGCCAACAGTCAGGTGCTGATCCTCGACGAGAACTTTCAGCCCGTGGTCGAGCAGACCGTCGGTGAGCTGTACATCGTCGGTCCGGGGGTGTGCCTGGGCTATTTGAATAACCCGCAGCAGACCGCCGAGCGCTACCTGCAATTGCCCTTGCCGGACGGCGAAAGCCTGCGTGCCTATCGCACCGGCGATATGGCGAAGTGGACCGCCGACGGCATCGAGCTCTGTGGGCGACGAGACAATCAGGTGAAGATCCGCGGCTACCGGGTCGAACCGGAAGAGATCGAACGCTGCCTGCGCGACAGCCAGTTGTTCCGCCAGGTGGCCGTAGTGATCGACAGTCATCGACGGATTCTGGCGTTCCTCGCACAGCCCCAGGAAGACCAGCCGGGCGCCGCACGCGAAGCGTTGAAAGTTCACGCCCAGCAGTTCTTGCCGGACTACATGCAGCCCATCGCCTGGACTGAATTGGCGAACATGCCTTTTGCCAGCAACGGTAAAGTCGATCGCCGGGCGCTGCTGGCGATGCCGGTCAGTGTCCTCGAAAACCTTCAGCGTCGGTTACCGGAATCCGCCGACGAGGCGCAACTGCTGGAGCTCTGGGCCGATCTGCTGGAGTTGCCGGCAGGCGACATTTCCACCGACGAAAACTTCTTCAATCTGGGCGGGCACTCGATCCTGTTGTCGCGCATGTTGCTGCAAATACGCGAGCAGTTCGGACGCAGTATCTCGATCAACCGCTTCATCGAAGTCCCGACCATCGCCCGGCTGGCCACACTGGTCAGAGGTTCTGTCGGCGAAGAAGTACTCAGCGAAAAAGCCCTGGCCGATGCCTTCCGTGAGCTCGATGTACAGCCCTTGCCGGTCAGCCGAATGGGCGATGTGCACAAGGTCATCGTTACCGGCGCCAACAGCTTCGTCGGCGTGCATATCGTCGAGGCACTGCTGGCCTGGGGCGCCAGCGAAGTCGCGTGCCTGGTGCGTGATGGTGCCGGGCAAAGCGCTGCGCAGCGCTTCGCCGAATCGCTGCGTGAGAACCGTCTGGAGCATCTGGACCTGACTCGGGTGCGGGTCTACGCAGCGGATATCACGCAACCGGCACTGGGCCTGACGCCAGAGGTGTATGAGCGATTGGATCGGGAGTTCGGCGCGCTGGTGCACAACGCCGCCAACGTCAACCACGTACTCGATTACGAGTCGTTGGCCCGGGATAACGTCGAGCCGATTTTCGAGTGCTTGCGGCTCTGCGAAGGGCGCAGCAAGAAGATCTTCAATTTCGTCTCCACACTGTCGGCCTCCAGCACCATCGACGCCGAGGGTCGAGTGCTCGAACAACCCGCCGCGCAGACCCCGCCGATCTACATCAAGAACGGCTACAACCTGTCCAAATGGGTCGGCGAACGGATCCTCGAGCGCGCTCGCGAGCGTGGGGTGCGGGTCAACCTCTACCGGCCGGGCAACATCAGTTTCAACAGCCTCACCGGCGTCTGCCAGCCGCACAAGAACCGTCTGATGCTGATGCTCAAAGGTTCGATCCAGCTCGGCCAGGTGCCGGAGTTCGCACTGAACTTCGACTTGATGCCGGTGGACTTCCTCGCACGCTTCATCGCCTTTCACGCCAGCCGTTATCAGCCCGAACAGTCGGTGTTCAACCTGCACAACCCCGAACCGCTGAGCTGGGACGCCTACGTCGCTTCGTTCCGCGAGGCCGGTCGCGAGTTTCAAATGGTCAGCGTCGCCGACTGGCAACAGCAACTGGGTCGGGTCGACAGCGATAACGCGTTGTTTGGCGTGCTGGGTTTCTACCTCAACGGCTTCGAGGAGGACATCGGCGACATCTCGATGATCGGCCACGCCAATGCCCAGGCCGGTGTGCAGCAAATGGGCACGCACTACCCGCAAAAATCCCCGGCGCTGCTGCGTCGCGGCTGCGACTACCTGAAAGAAATCAACTTCATCTGATTCACCACCCGTAGAAATGGAGCAAGACCATGAGCACTCTGCAACCCGATACCCTGATCAAAAACCCGCACGGCTGCCATGTTGTGTCGTCGGTTGAAATACCGGCCGAGGCGTCGAAGGTCTGGGAGGTAGTCGGCAACTTTGCCGGCTTCGACAAGTTCATCCCAACGCTGTCGCACATCGAGATGACTGGCGAAGGCGTGTCGTCGCTGCGCAAGAAGTTCTTCAAGGACGGCAACCTGGTCGTCGAGCAACTCAACTCCCGCGACGATCAGGCGCTCAGCATGACCTGGACTACCGTTTACAACACCTTGGGCGTTGGCCAGTTGTGGGCGGCCATGAGCGTCGAGCCCCTGAGCGCCGGCAAGTCTCGCGCAACCTGGACCATCATCGCTGAACCCGCCCAGGGCGGCGCAGAAGCGATGCCGGGGTTCAAGGACTTCGTGCAGGGGTTTGCCGATGACTCGATGAGCAATGCGCTGAAGTTGTTTGCGTAGGGCTTTGGTTCAGCGGTGACTGATGCACCGCTTTCGTCGGATCGCCGCCCGGAGCAAGCCCGCTCCCACACTGGATCTCAGTCGTTCACACATGTCGTGGTCGCTGAAGATCAACTGTGGGAGCGGGCTTGCTCGCGAAGAACGTTAACGCGGTCCAACTGACCCGAATTAAATCTTGAAGCTATCCACCAATTGCTTCAGGCGGTTGGCCTGCAGCGACAAGGCATCGCAATCCTTCAACGTTTCGTTGAGGTTGGCCACGCCCTGCTGGTTCAGCAGGTTGATCTGATTGATGTCACCGTTAAGGGTTTCCACCACTGCCGTCTGCTCTTCCGTTGCAGCCGCAACCGACTGGTTCATGCCGTCGATTTCGGTGATCCGCTGGGTCACGCTGATCAACCGCGCACCGGCCTGATTCGCCACTTCGACGCTCTCTTCACTGGATACCTGGCTGGCATTCATGGTCGATACCGCTTCACGCGAGCCGACCTGCAACGAGGTGATCATTTTGTGAATCTCTTCCGCCGACTCCTGAGTGCGGTGGGCCAGGTTGCGCACTTCGTCCGCCACTACCGCGAAACCACGTCCGGCTTCACCCGCGCGCGCCGCTTCGATGGCCGCGTTCAGGGCCAGCAAGTTGGTCTGCTGCGAGATGCCTTTAATCACGTCGAGGATGTGCCCGATGTTGTCGGTGCTGGCGTTCAGGGTTTCGATCTGGGTGCACGACAGGCTGATTTTTTGCGACAACTCGGTCATCGCCAGGATGGTTTGTTCCACCACCTGACGACCATCGTCAGCCTGCTCACTGGCACCGCTGGCGTGTTGCGAAGCGTCTGCTGCGTTACGGGCGATCTCCTGGGTGGCTGCACCCAGCTGGTTGATCGCGGCCGCCACGCTATTGGTCCGTGCGCTTTGCTCATCGGAGCCGATGATCGAAGCATTCGACGATGCCATGACCCGTTGCGACAGGTCATGTACCTGGCGCGTGGCCGACGACACTTCGGAAATCGACGCGTGAATCCGCTCCACGAACTGGTTGAAGGCACCGCCCAGTTCACCGAACTCGTCTTTGCTTTCCACTGCCAGACGGCGAGTCAAATCGCCCTCGCCTTGAGCGATGTCCTGCATTGCACGGCCCATGGTGGTCAGTGGACGCATCAGCACTTGAATCAACAGACTCAGCAGCACGGCAATCGCGGTCACCGCGATGAACATCGCAATCAGTGCCGACGTGCGGAATTTGCTCAATGGTGCATAAGCCTTATCCCTATCGATCGTCAGGCCGATGTACCACTCAGCATTCGGCAAGCCGGTAACCGGGGTAAAGGACAGAATGCGCGCCTGTTTGTTCAGGAGCACTTCCTGATTCCCCCGCTCGATGCGTACGTTCGAGCCAGAGTAGATGTCCTTGAGGTTCTTCATCACCTGGTCTTTGTCCGGGCTGACGATCACCTGGCCGTCAGCACTGACCAGGAACGCATGACCGATACCGCCAAAGTCCACCGAGTTGATGATCTTCACCAGGGTTTCCAGACTCAGGTCACCACCGACGACGCCGAGCAGTTCACCGTTCTTCTTCACCGGCATGGCGATCGTCACCACCAGCCCACCAACAGCGGCCATGTAGGGCGGCGTGAGCATGGTTTTGTCGGCAGCTACTGCCTGTTTGTACCAAGGGCGCTGACGTGGATCGTAACCATCGGGCATTTTGGCGTCAGGACGTTGGGTAAACACGCCATTGGACTGACCGACGTAGGTGAACTGGAAATTCGAGGTGAAGGCCGGCTGGTCGACCAACCCGGCAAAGTCTGCATTGGCACCTTGGTGCGCGACGTTCTGGGCGAGGTTTTCCAGTACCAGGATTCGCCCACTCAGCCAGTTCTGGACGCTGCTGGCCGTTAGATCGCCGGCTTGCTGGACGGAGGAGTCGAGGTTTTGCTGGATGGTATTGCGCTGCAGGTAGTCGTTGTACAAAGTGAACAACGCAAAAGCCAGAACCACTACGCCTGAAGCGGCCAAAAGGATTTTATGGCTGAACTTGAGATTCATTTCATGGGACTTCTTATGCAAGGAGTGGGGATGCGTTCCGGGTGCAACATTCCATGTGACGCCGTAGACCGTTCTAAGGCGGCTCTACTTTGGTGCACGCATGTCTCACCAGTCTTTCGGCACAGACTCGAGAAAACTTAGGCTTTTATGCAAAACGCACAGTTTTCCTTGCATGAATCCGCCAAACGGCGTGCTAGAGCGTTCAACCTACGTTTTTTTGATGACGCTTGATCATGCAGCAGCACAGGCGCTCTGCATCAATCACCGCGCAGGAGGGCGAGGCGCGTAGGCAGGGTCTTCGCGTGGAGCTTGGAGCTTTTAGCAGCCTCTGAAATGACAAAACCCCTGTCTGCTTACGCAGACAGGGGTTTCGGAATTCAATCTTGACGATGACCTACTCTCACATGGGGAAACCCCACACTACCATCGGCGATGCATCGTTTCACTGCTGAGTTCGGGATGGGATCAGGTGGTTCCAATGCTCTATGGTCGTCAAGAAATTCTGTAACCGGCCCGTATGAAGTATACGTACCAGTAAAATTGGTGACTTCTACTTAAAACAAAACCCCTACCTGCATACGCAGATAGGGGTTTCGGAATTTAATCTTGACGATGACCTACTCTCACATGGGGAAACCCCACACTACCATCGGCGATGCATCGTTTCACTGCTGAGTTCGGGATGGGATCAGGTGG
>NZ_JBFTNH010000038.1:0-12604 GCF_056397385.1 Pseudomonas sp. 05N36
CGGCTACTCATCGAGGGCCGAGCGTTGTAGCAGCAACGCTCACAATGAGCCCGGATACATTAGCGCAAGCCAGCTTTACCGAAAACAGCCAAAGAGGTTGCAGGAGAGGGGCTGACCATACATTTTTATGCCCAGGCAATGTGAAATCCACCTGCAACACCACCGAAAACAAACGTTCCCTTGCCCCAACGCCACAGCCGTCTACCATCAACCAGACATAAATATTCGCCCCTCCCCCTCAAGTTGCAGGAGGTGCCTACCGAAACACTACTAATGGGCTCCACTTGCCAGCTACCACGGCATTGAGGCCAAGCCCGCGGACAAAATTCGCATGGCTTGATTGTCCCTTTGACTGCCATCATCGGATTGCCAATACTCATGGCAACTTGACGTTACCCGCACGGAACAAGGAATAACCCTTTGAAGCTGGAACTCAAAAACAGCTTGTCGGTGAAGTTGCTCCGGGTCGTGCTCCTGTCGGCATTGATCGTCGGCGTGGTCTTGAGCTGTGCGCAGATTGTTTTCGATGCTTATAAAACACGCCAGGCCGTGGCCAATGATGCCCAGCGCATCCTCGACATGTTCCGCGATCCCTCGACCCAGGCGGTGTACAGCCTCGATCGGGAAATGGGTATGCAGGTTATCGAAGGCCTGTTCCAGGACGACGCCGTGCGCATGGCCTCCATCGGCCATCCCAATGAAGCCATGCTTGCGGAAAAAACCCGTGACTTGCAGCATTCCCACAGCCGTTGGCTGACCGACCTCATTCTGGGCCAGGAACGCACGTTCACCACGCAACTGGTGGGACGCGGCCCCTATAGCGAGTATTACGGCGACCTCAGCATCACCCTCGACACCGCCACCTACGGCCAGGGCTTTATTGTCAGCTCGGTGATCATCTTCATTTCCGGCGTATTGCGGGCCATGGCCATGGGCCTGGTGCTGTACCTGGTCTATCACTGGCTGCTGACCAAACCGCTGTCACGGATCATCGAACACCTGACCAACGTCAATCCCGACCGTCCCAGCGAACACAAGATTCCGCAGCTCAAGGGTCACGAAAAGAACGAACTGGGGATCTGGATCAACACCGCCAACCAGTTGCTCGAGTCCATCGAACGCAATACGCACCTGCGCCACGAAGCCGAAAACAGCCTGTTGCGCATGGCGCAATACGATTTCCTCACCGGCCTGCCGAATCGTCAGCAATTGCAGCAGCAACTGGACAAGATTCTGGTAGACGCCGGTCGCCTGCAACGCCGGGTCGCCGTGCTGTGTGTGGGCCTGGATGATTTCAAAGGCATCAACGAGCAATTCAGCTACCAGACCGGCGACCAATTGCTGCTGGCCCTGGCCGACCGTCTGCGTGCCCACAGTGGTCGTCTCGGCGCGCTCGCCCGCCTGGGGGGCGATCAGTTCGCGCTGGTTCAGGCCGATATCGAGCAACCCTACGAAGCCGCCGAACTGGCGCAAAGCATCCTCGATGACCTGGAAGCGGCGTTTGCCCTCGATCATCAGGAAATCCGCCTGCGCGCAACCATCGGCATCACCCTGTTCCCGGAGGACGGCGACAGCACCGAGAAGCTGTTGCAGAAAGCCGAACAGACCATGACCCTGGCCAAGACCCGTTCGCGCAACCGCTATCAGTTCTATATCGCCAGTGTCGACAGTGAAATGCGCCGGCGCCGCGAACTGGAAAAAGACCTGCGCGATGCCCTCACCCGCAATCAGTTCTATCTGGTTTACCAACCGCAGATCAGTTACCGCGATCAGCGGGTGGTCGGTGTCGAGGCACTGATTCGCTGGCAACACCCGGAACACGGGCTGGTGCCGCCGGATCTGTTCATTCCGCTGGCCGAGCAGAACGGTACGATCATCGCCATCGGCGAATGGGTGCTGGACCAGGCCTGCCGACAACTGCGTGAATGGCATGACCAGGGGTTCAGCGACCTGCGCATGGCGGTCAACCTGTCCACCGTGCAACTGCACCACGCCGAGTTGCCGCGGGTCATCAACAACCTGATGCAAATGTATCGCCTGCCGCCGCGCAGCCTCGAGCTGGAAGTCACCGAGACCGGCTTGATGGAAGACATCAGCACCGCCGCGCAACACCTGCTCAGCCTGCGCCGTTCGGGCGCCTTGATCGCTATCGACGACTTCGGGACCGGCTATTCATCGCTGAGTTATCTGAAAAGCCTGCCGCTGGACAAGATCAAGATCGACAAGAGCTTCGTTCAGGACCTGCTCGATGACGACGACGATGCGACCATCGTTCGCGCGATCATCCAGCTTGGCAAAAGCCTTGGCATGCAGGTCATCGCCGAGGGCGTGGAAACGGTCGAACAGGAGACGTACATCATCTCCGAAGGCTGTCACGAAGGTCAGGGCTATCTCTACAGCAAACCGCTGCCTGCGCGGGAACTGGCCGCTTATCTGAAACAGGCCCAACGCAGTAATGCGTTGATCCTGTAAGTACGCAGCTGATCCCACCTCGGACCTTGTAGCAGCTGGCGCAGCCGGYGTTCGGCTGCGAAGCAGTCGTAAATCCTGACGCCGCGATTTACCTGACACAACGCAGTGCCTGATTTCACGACTGCTTCGCAGCCGAACGCCGGCTGCGCCAGCTGCTACAGGTGATGTGCAGGTCATGTGCAGGCGCAACTACCTCGTAAACAAGACATATTTCCAATCACGGCCCTTTACACATAATGCGAAAGATTTGCATTATGTCGCAGTTTTGCGCACCCCCGCGCCTGTCCATTATTTACCGAAGCAGGATGTTCGCCATGATTCGTATGCCTCTGGCTACCGCCAGTTTGCTGGCCATCGCTATTTCCCTCGCCGGTTGCGGCGAAGGTAAAGACAAGGCTGCTGCTCCTCAAGCGCCTACGCCGGCCACCAGCACTGCGGCACCTGCTGCGCCTGCCGCTACCGGAAAAGTCGATGAAGCCGCTGGCAAAGCCGTTGTCGCGCACTACGCCGACATGGTTTTTGCGGTTTTCAGCGATGCCGAATCCACTGCGAAAACCCTGCAAACCGCCATCGACGCCTTCCTCGCCAAACCGAATGCCGAAACCCTGAAAGCCGCTCGTGCAGCCTGGGTCGCTGCACGCGTGCCTTACCTGCAGAGTGAAGTGTTCCGCTTCGGCAACACCATCATTGACGATTGGGAAGGTCAGGTTAACGCCTGGCCGCTCGACGAAGGCCTGATCGACTACGTCGACAAGAGCTACGAGCACGCCCTGGGTAACCCGGGCGCCAACGCCAACATCATCGCCAACCCGATCATCCAGGTGGGTGAAGACAAGATCGACGTGACCGACATCACGCCGGAAAAACTCGCCAGCCTGAACGAGCTGGGCGGTTCCGAAGCGAACGTCGCGACGGGTTACCACGCCATCGAATTCCTGCTCTGGGGCCAGGACCTGAACGGCACCGGCCCTGGTGCTGGCAATCGTCCGGCGTCGGACTACCTGGAAGGCGCCGGGGCGACCGGTGGCCACAACGATCGTCGTCGCGCTTACCTGAAAGCCGTAACCCAGTTGCTGGTCAGCGACCTGGAAGAAATGGTCGGCAACTGGAAGCCGAACGTGCCTGACAACTACCGCGCCGAGCTGGAAGAAGAACCGGCTGAAAGCGGTTTGCGCAAAATGCTCTTCGGCATGGGTAGTCTCTCGCTGGGTGAACTGGCGGGCGAGCGCATGAAAGTTTCCCTGGAAGCCAACTCCCCGGAGGACGAACAGGACTGCTTCAGCGACAACACCCACAACTCGCACTTCTACGATGCCAAAGGCATTCGTAACGTGTACCTGGGCGAATACACCCGCACCGACGGCACCAAAATGACCGGCGCCAGCCTGTCGTCGCTGGTGGCCAAAGCCGACCCGGCTGCCGATGCTGCGCTCAAGGCTGACCTGGCCGCCACCGAGGCCAAAATCCAGGTCATGGTTGATCACGCCAACAAGGGTGAGCACTACGACCAGTTGATCGCTGCCAGCAACACCGCAGGTAACCAGATTGTGCGTGACGCGATTGCGGCACTGGTCAAGCAGACCACCTCGATCGAACAGGCTGCCAGCAAACTGGGCATCAGCGACCTGAACCCGGACAACGCCGATCACGATTTCTGATCAACACTGAGCGACCAATAAGGCGACCTTCGGGTCGCCTTTTTTATACCTGCCTGAACGCAATACCCTGTGGGAGCGAGCCTGCTCGCGATATCGGTAGCAAGTTCAAAATAAATATTGGCAATGATGGCCCCATCGCGAGCAGGCTCGCTCCCACAGGGGATCGCGGTTTACCTGTGAGAGCGAACGATAATTCCTCTTATTCAAACTCCGCTGCCCTGTTAGACTTTGCGCCCTTGTTTGGCTCGTCTTTCAGGATTGCCGATGCCCTCACTGCCTCTTCGCTTGTCTGCACTGCTTCTGGCCCTGGGCCTGAGTGCCTGCGATGACGCCCCGCGTTTTACCAAGGCCGAACCCGGTGAAGCCCGCTCCGGTGGCGCGGCGACTGTCAGAAAGACCGACCAGAATGCGTTCTCCCTGCCTTCAGCCAACCTCTCGCCGACCCGTCGGCTGGACTTCAGCGTCGGCAACAGTTTTTTCCGCAGCCCTTGGGTGATCGCCCCCTCGACCACCACCGCCCGCGACGGCCTCGGCCCGCTGTTCAACACCAACGCCTGCCAGAACTGCCATATCAAGGACGGTCGCGGTCATCCGCCAACGGCCGATTCCAATAATGCCGTGTCGATGCTGGTGCGCCTGTCGATCCCCAACGAGCCGGCCTATGCCAAGGTCATCGAGCACATGGGCGTGGTGCCTGAGCCGGTCTACGGCGGGCAACTCCAGGACATGGCCGTGCCCGGCGTCGCCCCCGAAGGCAAGGTTCGAGTCGACTATGATCCGGTCCCGGTGCGCTTTACCGACGGCACTGAAATCGAACTGCGCAAACCCAGGCTGCTGATCACCCAACTGGGCTACGGCCCGATGCATCCCGCCACGCTTTTCTCCGCTCGAGTCGCCCCGCCGATGATTGGCCTTGGGTTACTCGAAGCCATCTCTGACGCCGATATCCTGGCCAACGCCGACGCCCAGGCTAAAGCCAAAAACGGCATCGCCGGACGTCCGAACCGGGTGTGGGATGACGCGCAGCAAAAGACCGTTTTGGGGCGTTTTGGCTGGAAAGCCGGGCAACCGAATCTCAATCAGCAAAACGTTCACGCGTTTTCCGGTGATATGGGCCTCACCACCCGTCTGAGACCGTTCGATGACTGCACCCCGGCCCAGACCGACTGCCTGCAGGCACCTAACGGCAATGGCCCGGATGGCGAGCCGGAAGTCAGCGACAACATCTTGCGCCTGGTGCTGTTCTATAGCCGTAACCTCGCCGTCCCGGCCCGCCGTGACGTCAACGGCTCGCAAGTCCTGGCCGGTAAAAACCTGTTCTATCAGGCCGGTTGCCAATCGTGCCACACACCGACATTCACCACCGCCGCGAATGCCGCAGAACCGGAACTGGCCAATCAAGTGATTCGCCCCTACAGCGACCTGCTGTTGCATGACATGGGCGAAGGGCTGGCCGATAACCGCAGCGAATTCCAGGCTTCAGGCCGCGACTGGCGCACCCCGCCGTTGTGGGGCATTGGCCTGACGCAAGCGGTCAGTGGCCACACCCAGTTTCTGCATGACGGCCGCGCCCGCAACCTGCTCGAAGCCGTGCTCTGGCACGGCGGTGAAGCACGCGCGGCGCAGCAGCAGGTTTTAGCGTTCAATGCCGAGCAGCGCGCGGCGTTGCTGGCCTTTTTGAATTCTCTTTGACGCATTTCCCCTACGCTTTTGCCCATAAAAAGGGAGCCCGACATGTTCCGCCCCAAGCTGTTGTTCACCAGCCTTGCCGCACTCGTCCTGGGTGCCTGCTCGCCCCAGGATCCTCAAGCTGTTACCTCGGCAGCCATCGCCAAGCAAGTGATCCTGCCGACCTACAGTCGCTGGGTTGAAGCCGACCGCCAATTGGCCGCCAGTGCGCTGGCCTACTGCGAAGGCAAGGTGGACCTGGCAACGGCTCGCGCCGATTTCCTCCATGCACAAAAAGCCTGGGCACAATTGCAACCGTTGCTGGTCGGCCCACTGGCCGAAGGCAATCGCTCCTGGCAGGTGCAGTTCTGGCCGGACAAGAAAAACCTGGTCGGCCGTCAGGTCGAGCAACTGGTCACCGCACAACCGCAGATCGATGCCGCTGCGCTGGCCAAATCCAGCGTCGTCGTGCAGGGCCTTTCGGCCTATGAGTACATTCTGTTCGACGAAAAAACCAACGTGGCCGACGCCGCGCAAAAAGCCCGTTACTGCCCGCTGCTGACCGCCATCGGCGAACGTCAGAAGCTGCTGGCCGAAGAGATCCTCGCGAGCTGGAACAGCACCGACGGCATGCTGGCCCAGATGAGCAAATTCCCGAACCAGCGTTACGCCGATTCCCACGAAGCCATCGCCGATCTGCTGCGCGCTCAAGTGACCGCACTGGATACCCTGAAGAAAAAACTCGGCACGCCGATGGGTCGCCAGACCAAGGGCATTCCACAGCCGTTCCAGGCCGATGCATGGCGCAGTCATTCGTCGCTGCAAAGCATGCAATCGAGCCTGGGTGCCGCTCGAACGGTCTGGGTCGGTGTCGACAACAAGGGCCTGCGCGGCCTGCTGCCGGCCGAACAGAAACCGTTGGCGGACAAGATCGACGCCGCCTACGCCGCGTCGTTGAAACTGTTCGAAAGCAGCCAGCGCTCGCTGACCGAAATGCTCACCGACGATGCCGGTCGCCAGCAACTCAACGACCTTTACGACAGCCTCAACGTCGTCCATCGCCTGCACGAAGGTGAACTGGCCAAGGCGCTGGGCATCCAACTCGGCTTCAACGCCAACGACGGTGACTGATGAGGGGTAGCGCCATGCTGCGACGTCAGGCTCTGACTTTAGGCAGTTTGTTGCTGGGCGCCGTGACGCTGGGCGGCTGGAAGCTGTTCAAGCAAAAGGACCACGGTCCTTTGCTGCTTTCGGCGCGCGACGACAGCGACGGCAAACATTACGCCGTCGGCTATCGGCTGGACGGCACTCGGGTGTTCGCCACCGAAGTCGGCCAGCGCTGCCACGACATCATCAACCACCCTGCCCTGCCAATAGCTCTGTTCGTCGCGCGGCGGCCGGGCACCGAGAGTTATCTGGTCGATCTGCGTGACGGCACGCTGCTGCAAACTGTGGTGTCGCAACCGAACCGGCACTTCTACGGTCACGCGGTTATTCATAAAAGCGGCGACTGGCTCTACGCCACCGAAAACGACACCAGCGACCCGGGTCGCGGCCTGCTCGGGGTGTACCGTTTCGAGGGGCAGCGGTTGGTTTACAGCGGGGAGATTTCCACCCACGGCATCGGCCCGCATCAGGTGTCATGGATGCCCGACGGTGAAACCCTGGTGGTGGCCAACGGCGGGATTCGTACCGAAGCCGAAAGCCGGATCGAGATGAACCTCGACGCCATGGAACCCAGCCTGGTGCTGATGCAACGCGACGGCAGCCTGCTGAGCAAGGAAACCCTGGCCCAGCAGATGAACAGCGTGCGTCACATGGGAATCGCCAGCGATGGCACCATTGTCACCGGCCAGCAGTTCATGGGCGCCGCCCATGAATCATCCGAGCTGTTGGCGATCAAGCGTCCCGGCCAGCCTTTTGTCGCGTTCCCGGTGGCCGAGCACCAGTTGCAGGCCATGGGGCACTACACCGCGAGCGTCGCGGTGCACAGTGACTTGCGGCTGGTGGCGCTCACCGCGCCGCGCGGCAACCGTTTTTTCATCTGGGACCTGGACAGTGGTGAAGTGCGCCTCGATGCACCGCTGCCCGACTGCGCCGGTGTCGGGGCAGTGGCCAATGGCTTTGTCGTGACGTCGGGGCAAGGGCGTTGCCGTTTCTACGATTGTCGGCAGACACCGCTGATGGCAACCCCCCTCGAACTCCCCGCAGGGCTCTGGGATAACCACCTGCATCTGGTTTGAATCACGCCCCCGTAGCAGCTGCCAGTTGCTACGGATCGCGTCTGGCGCAGCTCACCGGCAAGTATCTGGAATCACCCGCATACACGGAGTAATGTTCGGTCTGTCTCGCCTGATTTTTTCCAAGGAAGTGGAATATGCTGCGTCGCCGCATGCTGATCATGTTGGGTGTTGTGCTGTTGATCGTCCTGATGCTGGGAGGCTACAAAGCCTTCTCCATCTACAAGATGATCCAGACCTTCGCTGTGCCAAGACCACCGGTGAGCGTTGCCGTGGCCACGGCCACCGAACGGCCCTGGCAATCGCGCTTGCCCACGGTCGGCACACTCAAGGCGCTGCAAGGGGTCAACCTGAGCCTGGAGATTGCCGGTACGGTCAAGGACGTGCAGTTCGAATCCGGGCAAAAGGTCAAGGCCGGCCAGCCGCTCGTGCAGCTCGACAGCGCCGTTGAAAGTGCCCTGCTGGAAACCGCCCAGGCCGATCTGGGCCTGGCGCAACTGGATTACGGCCGCGGCAGTCAACTGGTCGGCAGTCAGGCGATCTCCAAGGGCGAGTTCGACCGGCTCACCGCGGTGCTCGCCAAGAACAAGGCCACCGTCAATCAGCTCAAGGCTGCGCTGGCGAAGAAACACATCGTCGCGCCCTTCAGCGGCACCATCGGCATTCGTCAGGTGGATGTCGGCGACTTCCTGCCCAGCGGCACGGTCATCGCCACCCTGCAGGACTTGAGCAGCCTTTACGTCGACTTCTTCGTGCCGGAACAAATGGTGCCGAAAATCGCCCTCGGCCAGGCGGTTCAAATCACGGTCCCGGCCTACCCGACACAAAACTTCCCCGGCACCATCAGCGCGATCAACCCCAAGGTCGAAAGCAGCACCCGCAACGTGCTGGTACGTGCCACTCTCGCCAACCCGGACGGCACATTGCTACCGGGCATGTTCGCCAGCCTGCAGGTCATGTTGCCGGACCCGCAACCCAGAATCGTCGTACCGGAAGGCGCGATCACCTACACCCTCTATGGCAACTCGCTCTACGTGGTCGCCCAGAAGAAGGACGCGAACGGCAACGTCGAGAAAGACGACCAGGGCCAGCCGATCCTGATCGCCGAGCGGCGCTTCATCGAAACCGGCGAGCGTCGCGAAGGCCTGGTGACGATCAACAAAGGCTTGCAGAACAGCGAGCAAGTGGTGAGTGCCGGCCAGATCAAACTCGACAACGGCACGCACATTGTCGTCAGCCCCGACAAGAACCTGCCAACTGAACAGACCAGCCAACCGCGCACGAACTGATCAAGGAATTCCCATGGCTTTTACCGATCCGTTCATTCGCCGCCCGGTGCTCGCCACCGTGGTCAGCCTGCTGATTGTGCTGCTGGGCTTCCAGGCCTGGAGCAAACTGCCGCTGCGCCAATATCCGCAAATGGAGAACGCGCTGATCACGGTGACCACGGCCTACCCCGGCGCCAACGCCGAAACCATTCAGGGCTACATCACCCAACCCTTGCAGCAAAGCCTGGCCAGTGCCGAAGGCATCGATTACATGACCTCGGTCAGCCGCCAGAACTTCTCGGTGATTTCAATCTATGCACGTATCGGCTCCAACAGCGACCGACTGTTCACCGAACTGCTGGCCAAGGCCAACGAGGTCAAGAACAAGCTGCCCAAAGACGCTGAAGACCCGGTGCTGAGCAAGGAGGCCGCAGGTGCCTCGGCGCTGATGTACATGAGTTTTTACAGCAAAGAATTGAGCAACCCGCAGATCACCGATTATCTGTCGCGGGTGATTCAGCCCAAGCTCGCCACCCTTCCCGGCATGGCTGAAGCGGCCATTCTCGGCAACCAGGTGTTTGCCATGCGTCTTTGGCTCGACCCGGTAAAACTCGCCGGTTTCGGCTTGAGCGCCAGTGACGTCACCAATGCCGTACGCCAGTACAACTTCCTGTCCGCCGCCGGTGAAGTCAAAGGCGAGTACGTCGTCACCAGCATCAACGCCAACACCGAATTGAAGAGCGCCGAAGCCTTCGCCGCCATTCCGCTGAAAATCGACGGCGACAGCCGGGTACTGCTCAGCGACGTGGCGCGCGTGGAAATGGGCGCCGAGAACTACAACTCTGTCAGCTCCTTTGGCGGCACACCGTCGGTGTACATCGGGATCAAGGCCACACCAGCCGCCAACCCGCTGGACGTGATCAAGGAAGTGCGCAAGCTCATGCCGGAGCTGGAATCCCAGCTGCCCCCCACTCTCAAGGCTGAAATCGCCTACGACGCCACGTTGTTCATTCAGGCCTCGATCAACGAAGTGGTGAAAACCCTCTTCGAAGCCGTGCTGATCGTGATTGTCGTGGTGTTCCTGTTCCTTGGCGCGCTGCGTTCGGTATTGATCCCGGTGGTGACCATTCCGCTGTCGATGATCGGCGTGATGTTCTTCATGCAGCTGATGGGCTACTCGATCAACCTGCTGACGTTGCTGGCGATGGTGCTGGCCATCGGCCTGGTGGTGGACGACGCCATCGTCGTGGTCGAAAACATCCACCGACACATAGAAGAAGGTAAAACACCACTGGACGCTGCCCTCGAAGGCGCCCGGGAAATCGCCATGCCGGTGGTCTCGATGACCATCACCCTGGCGGCGGTCTACGCGCCCATCGGCTTTCTGACGGGCCTGACCGGTGCTCTGTTCAAGGAGTTCGCGCTGACCCTGGCCGGCGCCGTGGTGATCTCCGGGATCGTGGCCCTGACGCTGTCGCCGATGATGTGCGCGCTGCTCTTGCGTCACGATGAAAACCCGTCGGGCCTGGCCCATCGCCTCGATCTGATTTTCGAAGGGCTCAAGCGTCGTTATCAAAGTGTCCTGCACGGCACGCTCAATACCCGGCCGGTGGTGCTGGTGTTCGCCGTGATCGTGCTGTGCCTGATTCCGGTACTGCTCAAGTTCACCAAGTCGGAACTGGCACCGGATGAAGACCAGGGCGTCATTTTCATGATGGCCAACGCCCCGCAAACGGCCAACCTGGATTACCTGAATACCTACACCGACGAATTCCTCGCGATATTCAAGGTGTTTCCCGAGTACTACTCGTCCTTCCAGATCAACGGATTTAATGGCGTGCAGTCAGGTATTGGCGGTTTCCTGCTCAAACCCTGGAATGAGCGCAAACGAACCCAGATGCAGATTCTGCCAGAGGTGCAGCAAAAGCTTTCGAGCATCGCCGGCCTGCAAATCTTCGGCTTCAACCTGCCCTCTCTTCCGGGCACGGGTGAAGGCTTGCCGTTCCAGTTTGTGATCAACACCGCCAATGACTACGAGCCATTGCTGGAGCTGGTCAATCGGGTGAAGAAGCGTGCCCTGGAGTCCGGCAAGTTCGCGTTCCTCGACATCGACCTGGCCTTCGACAAGCCCGAAGTGGTGGTTGATATCGACCGTGCCAAGGCCGCTCAAATGGGCGTCTCGATGGAGGATCTGGGCGTGACGCTGTCGACGTTGCTGGCAGAAGCCGAGATCAACCGCTTCACCATCGAGGGGCGCAGTTACAAGGTCATCGCCCAGGTCGAACGGCCTTACCGGGACAATCCCGAGTGGCTGAGCAGCTACTACGTTAAGAACACCAAGGGTGAACTATTGCCGCTGTCGACCTTGATCAACATCAGTGACCGCGCACGACCGCGACAGCTGAATCAGTTCCAGCAACTAAACTCGGCGATTCTTTCCGGTGTATCGACGGTCAGCATGGGTGAGGCAATCGATACCGTGCGCCAGATCGCCAAAGAKGAAGCACCACCGGGTTATGCCTTCGATTACGGCGGCGCCTCGCGGCAGTTCGTTCAGGAAGGCAGCGCCTTGTGGGTGACCTTTGCCCTGGCACTGGCGATCATTTTCCTGGTGCTGGCGGCGCAGTTCGAAAGTTTCCGCGATCCACTGGTGATTCTGGTGACCGTGCCGCTGTCGATTTGCGGCGCACTGATCCCGTTGTTCCTGGGCTGGTCGAGCATGAATATCTATACCCAGGTCGGATTGGTGACCTTGATCGGACTGATCAGCAAACACGGGATCCTGATCGTCCAGTTTGCCAACCAGTTGCGCAAGGACAAGGGTCTGACGCCCCGCGAAGCCGTGGAGCAAGCGGCAGCCATTCGCTTGCGTCCGGTATTGATGACCACCGCTGCCATGGTCTTCGGCATGGTGCCGTTGATCATCGCCACCGGCGCGGGGGCCGTCAGCCGCTACGATATCGGGATGGTGATCGCCACGGGCATGTCGATCGGGACCCTGTTCACCCTGTTCGTGCTGCCCTGCATCTACACGTTGCTGGCCAAGCCCGACAAACCCTGAAGGGCCTGCCATAAGCTATTCCTGTGGGAGCGGGCTTGCTCGCGAATGCAGTCGATCAGTCAACTTATCGGTTGAATGACACACCGCATTCGCGAGCAAGCCCGCTTGTATGTTTAGACTTGAAGGGGTGGGTGGGACTAAAAGCCCGATTCTGACTCTAGCCAGTACAGACCGTGGGAGACTTCGTCCCACCCCTTCTACCCAAAAGCGCCAATAAGGAATTCATCGGCAAGGCCG
>NZ_JBFTNH010000039.1:0-8826 GCF_056397385.1 Pseudomonas sp. 05N36
ACGACCTCCTCTCGATGTGTCCGGCTGCGCCGTACGGCGCTGCGCGCCCACCCCCTGATGAACACCTCCACTCGGCCTCCCGATAGGGGCGGGTGGATCAAGATCAACAGCGGCAGGCGAGCTAACGCTCGGCCTGTTGAGTGGTGGGGTTGGTGCGCTGTTGTATTTTGCTCTTTCCAGGAGATCCTGCCCCTGGCAGTGAAGGATCTGGTCATTTCGGAAGGCGGAGTATGGTATTTGGGAAGCGTCCTAACGCCAGAGCTTGCTTTGCTCGGTACGGTCCATTTCGGCCAGCTACGGGCGAACGATCGTCATTGGGGTAGACGGCATCGGTAGTGTATTCGTCTATGGTGACGTTAGCGGGGCAGCATGAAAAAACGTGACCTTTTTGAAGCGTTGATACAGGACGTGGATGAGATGGCGGCTCAACGTGAAGGCAGGGTCACGTTGCGCGAGAATGCAGTCGAGGACACATCAATCAAGGATGTGGATGCGCAAAAAAAATGTAGCGTTGCTGGTGATGTTGCTGACGTTTCAAAAAAAATATCGCGTTGTAGGGAAAAGGACTAAGAGGGCAAGGACGTGCAGGACTTTCAGCGATCTCTAGTGTTTTCAGTTGTGTTGTCGATCACCTTCGGGCCGATTGCCTTGATTATATTGAGGCAGTCCATCTTGCATGGACGATTAAGTGCAATTCCGAGTGCGTTCGGTGCAGCCCTGGCGGATGCGGTGTATGCAGCCGTGGCGTTGATGGGGGTAGCGCTGGTCAAAACATTTGTCTTGGGGTACATGGAGCTACTGACAATCGCTTCGATCGCCTACCTCTTCTACTTGGGGGTGAAGATCGCTGCATACTCTGATTCGTCTGTGAGCGTTACACGCCAATCGGGCTTTTTCTCCGTGTTTGCTTTAACGCTGACCAATCCATTGACGATTGTGGCAATCACCTCTTATGTCATCGCTAATCACTCAGACGAAGCGACGGTTAGCGTACCTCTTTCACTGGCCGGTTTTTTCATCGGTAGCCTTGCCTGCCAGATGGTGTATGTATTGGGGGGAGATGCTATTGGAAGGGTATTGTCTGGAAGAAAAAACATTCGACTGTTGAATTGGTTTAGCGGTCTTTGTCTGATTGGCTTCGCTTTGTGGAAGCTACAAGGTTACATAGGAAGTTATGAACAGCTGTAGCTGGAAACAAGTAGCCAGATGTTCTTCTTCAGCCTCAACGGCTGCATTGAAATCGCCCCGCCTTCAAGAGAAGCCCGGGGCTTTTTCCATTCAATCGCGGTTATTCCCCGGCGCCCCCAACACCTTCACCACATCATCGATCACCGCCTTACTCATCTCCTGCAAATAATGCGACGCCCAGGCATAGCGGTCTTTACCGCGCTCCATCGCCGCATCTTCGGCCAGCAGTTTGGAGAGGTGGAGCAAGTCGGACACGTGGGACAAGGCTTCGTGGATCGAGACGCCGCTGTTGACGCGGAACAGGGCTTGGTCGGAGTGGATGGAGAAGGGCGTGAGGCCAGCGGTTGTCAGGTCTTGGAGGTTAGTCATTGGCAAAGCTCCCGTGTCAAAGTTGGAGCTACCACGTTCGTTCTCAGGCGAATGGGTGGCAGCTATGCGCAGGCTGAGAAACCGGGGATACAGGAACCCGGCAGACCCGAAGGTCTCCCGCGCACAGCCGCCATTGCACAGATTACGGGCATAAAAAACGCCAGTAATTGTGAGGTAGGACGTTGGTGCGCCAGTATCTTACCCAGGTTCTCAGGCCCGGTCGCTGAATGGGCAGCGACGGTTTGACGTTAGCGTGCAGAGATTGGCGGGCACAATCGTAGCGATGTGCTGGCTCTGTATGGTTTTTTAGCGCCTGGGAGGCCGCAGATTGCCGCAGGACACGTCCCTGCTGACGCCCATCTGAAAATTCATCCTATGTTCAAAAAGAAAACTCAGAACGGTCCTACATTTACCAAAATGTCTGGGTTATCAGCCTCCAGTGGCCAGACTCAGTTGAATCACCGTCGTACCTGTTACTTCTTACAGTATCGGCCAGACGAAAAGACGTTCAGGCTTCAGGGTGACTCAGGCGAGCAAGGGATCGCGATGATCGGCCAGGCTTCTCATGACACAGCCACACCGACGCTGTCTGTCATCGACCAGCGTGGGTTGGCGATTCGCAGCGTGGGGTACTGCCGACAGCGCGCCGAGCAAGCCATGGATACGCGGATTACCCGGCAGAGCTTCGATGCGGCGGGTCGGTTGATCGAGAGCTGGGACCCACGACTGTGGGGTGTTGCGCCGCAGCCGAACCTGGCGACCGTCTATGGCTTGATGGGCCAGAGCCTGCTGACCGACAGTGTCGACGCCGGTTGGCAGTTGAACTTGTTGGGCGAAACAGGCCAATCGCTGTCGAGCTGGGACAGCCGCGGCAGTCAGCGCCACACTGAATACGACGGATTGCAGCGCCCGGTTGCGGTCATGGAGCAGGCCGCTGAAGAGCTGTCCCGTGTCGTCGAACGCCTCAGCTATGGTGGTTCGGATGTGGGGCCTGCTGAACACAACCAGTGCGGGCAAATCATCCGCCACGACGACCCTGCTGGCACTCAAGTCTTTACCGACTATGGCCTTAATGGCGCGGCGCTGAGCGAAACCCGGCGCATGCTCGGGAAGCTGGAAACTCCCGACTGGCCGTCCGCCGTCGACGCCCGGGACGCACTGCTGGAAGAGCAATCTTTCATCTCGACACAAACCTGTACCCCCCTCGGCGAGATCCAGACGCAGACCGATGCCAAGCACAACGTCAGAACCTTCGCCCACACCGTCGCGGGCGAGCTCAAGGCGGTTTGGCTGAAACAGGCCGCGGCCAACGAACCGCAGGTGCTGGTCAGCAACCTCCGTTACAACGCCTTCGGCCAGACCGACAGCGAAACCGCCGGCAATGGCGTGGTGACCCGTGCCGAGTGCGCGGCCGATGACGGCCGGTTGATCAGACTGGTGGCCGGTCTTTCACAGCAAAAACCCTTGCAGGATCTGCACTATGCCTACGATCCGGTGGGCAATATCGTCGAGCTGGAAGACCAGTCGCAGACGGTCAGCCATTTCAATCAACAGCGCATCGAACCGATCAACCGCTACCGTTACGACAGCCTCTATCAACTGATCTACGCCTGGGGCTGGGAGGCCAGCAGCCCAAGCCATGGCCCGGCGGTGCCGGGGTTGTTGCCGACACCGCTGGACCCCAACCAGCGGCGCAGTTACACCCAGACATTCGACTATGACCGGGCGGGCAACCTGATCACCCGCCACCACAGCGGCGCCCCGAGCTTCTCGATGTTCACCTCCGGCCACAGTAATCGCAGCCTAGGCCAACGGGACGACGGCGGGTTACCGGGCGAGGCGGAAATCGCCCGAGGCTTCGATGCCAACGGCAATCAACTGGAGCTGCAACGCGGACAAACCATGCACTGGGACACGCGTAATCAACTGAGCCGGGTGACCCTGGTCAAGCGGGACGACGGCCCCGACGATGACGAGTGTTACGTCTGCGACCGCCCCGGCCACCGCCTGCGCAAGGTGCGTCTGGCGCACACCGGCACCCGCACCTTGCGCACTGAAGTGCGTTACCTGCGGGGGCTGGAAATCCACCGGGATGCCGATGGCGAAGAACACCATGTCATCAGCGTTGAAGCCGGCCGCGGTAGCGTGCGTGTATTGCACTGGCCGACATCCGCGCCCGACGGTGTCGACAACAATCAACTGCGCTACAGCCTGAGTGATCATCTGGGTTCCAGCACGTTGGAGCTGGATGATCAGGGCGGTGTGCTGACGCTAGAGCGTTATTACGCTTTTGGTGGCACGGCGTGTTGGGCGGGTAAAAGTGCATTGGCGGCGAAGTACAAGACGATTCGCTATTCGGGGAAAGAGCGGGATGCGACCGGGTTGTATTGCTACGGGTATCGGTATTACGCGCCGTGGTTGTGTCGGTGGGTGAGTCCGGATCCGGTACAAAATCAAGACGGCCCTAATTGGTTTTGTTTTGTAGGTAATGACCCAGTTGGTTTTAACGATGCGCTGGGACTCGCCAAATATAAGGGTAAATATGACAGGACAGAGCTAGAGATAAAGCTTAAGGGGGGTAGTTTTGTGGCGCGTGGCTTTTCAGAAATAAAAAGGCAGGATGAAAGTGCTGCGGCAAATCTTGATAAGGGTTTGGATTATGCGGAAACAGCCATGTCTGCTGCGGTGGAGATTTTGAAGCGGGATAGGATTCCTCGGGAGTATAAAGAATTGGTGTTGAGAGTGTATGGCAAGATGACGGATCCAAAAGTGTTCATGAAAGCATTGTTGGTTAAAGCTCAGCTTGTACATGATGAAGTTGTGTCGCGTATCCGGACAGAAAGAAAAGAACAATTTGCCTTGGTGAGAACTAAAGAAAATATGAACGCGTTCGTGGACAGGAAGGATGCCCACGAGAGAATATTTTTACGACGGTCGGGTTAAAACAGAATTCTCGATATATTGGGATGGCAATTGTTCACGAGTTGGCTCATATAAAATTTGGTCATGAGGATCATATCTACTATTCGTCAGGTCATGTGATTAACCCGGCAGATGATAATAGGGCTGCTGTTGAGGCAGATTTGGTTTCCATGGGGGAGAAAGACGAAGCGTTAGCAAAGTATACGAAAGAAAATGTTTCTAAAGAGCAACGTATTAAACTCTTCGGAGTTGAAAGCGCAGCCGATATCGAGGCGGTGATGAAAAAAAGTCCCGAGCTCAGGGTGAACGCGTTAATTAATAATGCGGACTCGTTCAGCCTTTTGATGTTTTCACTGGGTTATAAGGCCGTTTGGCAGAAAAGTCTCGAGAGGTCTTAATGCTTTCAAAGTTCAAACGGGAGCAAGCTCCCTCGCCACAGTAAATATCCAAATTACGTTCAGCGCTTGTTCATCCCCCCGCGCCAACCGATCCCCCCAACGTGCCTCATTTCCCCCCGCCACCATCTCACTCCATGCCGCTGGCCTTTTTTCTGCATGCAGAACAACCGTCACGTCGAACCCGCATCATCGGTCGAGCCGACCTAAGGAAGAACTACCGTGAATATCAATTGGGCTGAAAAGCTTCGCCAGAACGTCCATGAGCTGGCCGGATCGCTGGGCAACCTGTTCGTTGAGACGTTCCATTACCTGGCGCTGTTCGCCATCGGAGCAGTCACTGCCTGGGCGGCGGTGGCGGAGTTTTTGCTGATGATCAAGGAGGGTGACATCAAGATCGATGACATCCTGCTGCTGTTCATCTACCTCGAGCTGGGCGCGATGGTCGGGATTTACTTCAAGACCAAGCTCACCGTTACTAACAATTTTTCTCGGTCCTTCGAAATTTAGAAAAACCAGAGAAATCATAGGTTATGGCATAGGTCGCATTTCTGAGGCTCTGAATTTCTGTTCAGATATTTTTTAATGGTTTGGTGTGCGAGGGGAGGGGTAGTATGAAATGGGCAGATAGGATGCGGCTAAGGTTGCATGCAGGGGCGAACAGCCTTGGGAATCTTGGGGTTGAACTGTTTCACTACCTCGCCCTGTTTGGAATCGGTGCGATCACTGTATATGCAGGTATTACGACATTCATCGACATGCTTCATCAAGACAAAATCAGCGTCGATGACATTCTGCTGTTGTTCATTTATCTCGAATTGCTGGCGATGAGCGGAATCTATTTTCGCACAAATCATATGCCGCTCAGGTTTCTGCTCTACATAGGCGTAACCGCTTTAATTCGACTGCTGATTAGCGACGTTTCGCATCACAAGTCTCCAGACGAAGGGATTCTCTACCTGACTGGTGGGGTGGTGCTGCTTTCTATTTCTATTTTAGTTGTGCGATTTGCGTCAGCAAGATTTCCATCTGCCAAGGAAAGAGCAGAGTGATTTTCATAGATGGACGATATCGAGTTTTTTATCAGAGGCTGTAGGTGAGGAAGAAGGATTGGTCTGAGTAACATTGATCTTATGAGAGCTTGGCTTTGGATTGTCATAGCTTTCCAAAGCTAGCCTCGACTGTGTTCTACCAATTCAAAGGGCTGGGTTTCTTAAATACATTCGCTTATTTAAATATAATTCCACATTGATTATGAATCTAGATAAAAAGTCTTCGCAACTTTCCTTTATTTGTGAAAGGTCTTTCGAGGTATATCCTCGACAAGATGCTAAAAAGCTCTCTTCGCCATGAGCTAATTTATTCCTTTTTTGCTTGACGACTAGCATGTTTTTGGTTCCTGAAGGCTTTGTTATTGGTATGCCATACACCTTAGCTATAGCATTTATCTTCTTTTCATCAAGATTCCCAGAAAATAAATTGATTCTTTTTCCATACTCTTCTAGCAGCGGTAGAGATAATGACTTGGAGAGTATCTTCTCTATGTTCTCAAATGCATACTTAGGGTTGTTGAAGTGGTAGTTGGTGCATATTTTCTTTGTGGAAATAGAAAGATCTTCATACTCAATAGCATTGGCGGTGGCATGGATCTTTTCAAAGGCAGCGTATACGGTTGCTTCTATATTGTTATAGAGCATAATTAATAGGCTAGATTTAATAATTGATGACTCTAAAATTTTTCCGGCTTTTTCTTCAAGCTCTTTAATGTGGTTTAAAAGTATTGTGCATGAGTTTGCTCGCGAATTTTTATCATTTAGAATCTGTTTCATAAATCTCCGAAAGGCAGCTATAAGCTGCCTTGTTGCAGTATGCTTATGCGCCAATCAATTTTCTTGTTACGTAGTCGATTCGGAGTCGTATCTTTTCAGGAGTATGGGTATGGTATTTACCTGCCACCGCAGAATGGAAATTACGGTCGCTCAGCCATGTGGATACGTTGATTTTATTCAATGTAATATCGGGTCTTTCTTGTAGGGCCAAATGAGAGCCTACAGATATTGCTTCGAAGAATATACGAGACACTCCTTGGCCTGGGCGTTTGCAGAATCCGTGCTCGTAATTTTTTGCGACGAAATTCAGCATGTCGTCAAACTGTTTTTTCTTTATTTGTTTCTCATTCTCAGTGAAATTTAAATTTTGATTTTTCAGATAGTCATCAAGCGTATAGCCAACTCCTTTGTTGAAGGATGAATACTTCGGGGCGTTGTCTATTAATGTGAAAAATCTAAGGATCAGTTCTTCATGTTCTTGACGGTTGTCGACTGTTTTTGCGAGAGGTGCGAGTGCCTTAAGAAGAGGGTTCTTTGCGCATTCGTCATATATAAAACTGGTGAATGGGCCTCGATAAATTCCCTTGCGTTTTTCCATGTTTCGTAGAAGATCGCTACCCCGATTGATTCTCTCAAATAGGTCATTCTTGACATCTTCAGTGGCGTATTCTGAAAGAACGATCATTCTTATGGGCGTGTTTTTTATTTTTCTTTGTCTTGAGATTGGTAGTTCACTAAAACTAAATCCGTTCATCTTTGTAAGCTTTTCAAGGTTACTCAGCTTTAATTCGCCATTTAAGAATGCCGCTAATGTTCTCACACGCTGCGAACCGTCGACTATTTCTAATCGACCGCTTGAGTTCTCAGCAACAAATATAATGGGGATAGGAAGGCCGAGAGTTATGGATTCTATAAGCCTAGACTGCCTAATGACGTCCCAAACAAACTCCCTTTGGTAGTCAGGAACATAAATTTCATTCTCGTCCGAATCAATATTTTCAAGGTATTTTTGAACAATTATCTCAATCGTGAACTCTCTAGTGTCGAAGTCTACGGTTTTCTGCTGCTCTAGAATTTGATTTTCCAAATCATCTATTTTGTTAGATGGCATATAATCTCCTTGAGTTTGGTTTTTCAGGATTGTTTGAATTAGGTCTGTTAGCGATAAGGCGAAAGCTTACCAACGAGTCAGTGTGGTTTTTTGGTACTTGTACTGGAGTTGCCTGTAATCGAATCCAGGATGTATAAATTGTTACGCTGTCGGCTAATGTAAAGTGTTGCGGTCGCGGCGGATGATACAAGCCCATCAGACCAGCAAGGTGTTTGATCAGCAATTTCAAAAGTTCTAATGTTTCTAGGCGGTTTTTTATAATCATGGGACTTCCGTTGTCTAAGGTGATTTGCTTTCCTAGCAAAACAATCTAATACGCGTAGGCCAAGTGCCATCATAGTGTCAAGGATAGCAATGTCAACTGAGTGCAAATGTCTTGGGCGAGAATTTCAAAAATAGAAAGTGCCGCAGAAATTTTTGAGATGCGGATGGAGCCTGGGTGGGATGTTGCGTCAACATTTTTGCTCAGAATTGGTCAGGTGTATTTAAAGACCAACCACATGCCGGTGCGCTTTCTGATCTACGTGGCGATCACCGCGCTGACGCGCCTGCTGATCTCCAACGTGTCGCACCACAACCCGCCGGACCTCGGAATCATCTACCTGTGCGGCGGGATTCTGCTGCTGGCGTTTTCGATTCTGGTGGTGCGCTACGCCTCTTCGCAATTCCCGTCGGTGAAGATCGAACACCCGAAGCGCAAGACCGGTGTGGGCTCCGGTGAGCATCCGGAAGTCGAGAAGGGCGAGCTTTAAAACCTCACCGGCCGAGGGGGGTGAGCCTTGGGTGAGGGCGGCGGCAACTTGAAGTTGTCGCCGTTGGTCATCGCTTCAAGGATCGCCACGGCGCTATGACCCTGTTCAATGGTAAACGCTCCATGAACCTCACATTCAAAGCCGCCACCTGATCCCCAATGCTGTGCTTCCGATTCCTTTCCGGAGCCAGCACCTCATGATGCGTCCCGACGCAAAAGTCGAAAAAGTCTATCTCTACCCCAAGCCCGTCGACTTCCGAA
>NZ_JBFTNH010000040.1:0-7530 GCF_056397385.1 Pseudomonas sp. 05N36
ATGCGTGGCTGCGCCACGCACTTGATGCGTGGCTGCGCCACGCACTTGAGCGCCTGCCACAAGCCTCGAGTGTAGAAGACTTCGAGGCCTTGCTGCCGTGGAACTGCACACCGCAAACTCCAAGATAGCCATAGATCCCCACCTTTAAAATGTGGGGTTCATGGAGCGCTTACCGACCAGCGGCCATGTTCGGTTTGAATCGGCTGGGTCTGCTGGGCATCCCGGAAAAAGGTGATGGTGAAGCTGCCGTCGGGCTTGAAGTCATTGTTCCAGGATAGGAACTGGCATTTGCCGTTTTCTGCCCGCAGGCCTTTCCACGAACCAATCAAGGATGGATCGTTGGCCGGCTTGTTGGCGGCGCAGCCACCTAACGTTGCAGCCAGGACGATAAGGCTCAGGGAGAAACTCCGTTTCACGTAGTGCTTCCTTCTTCAAATGGACTCTGTGTGTTGCGATGGCTCAGCATTGACTCAAATCGGCCTCAAAGGCCCGGTACGCTCGCGACGGGAATACGCGTTTCTGACTGAGTGACATCGTAGACATGCTGTTCACAGCGGTCATCCATAAACTGAAACTCCACCAGATAAACCTTGCTTCGTTCCGGTGTGAAAGTGCTTCTGACCGGGCCACATCGGTAGCGACTGCCAATGCTCTCGCCACTGGCGTAACCTGATACCACAAATGGTTGATCGGCGTCGGCTTGTACTTCCAACTGCGGGAAGTGCTTCAAAGTGGCGCTGTGGACCGTTTCGTTGAGCGTGGCAATCCAGCCAAACACCTTGCCCCGGCCGGTATCCGCAACAGTTCCCTGCACATCCATTCGCTGGTCAGGATCCGTTGCGCGCCTGATCGAAAACTCAACTGGGAAGGTGGCACCCGACGCTTTCATGATGACCTTGGCGTGTTACGTATCGACGGTCACTTTGTCCTGGTGTAGTTGGATGCCGTTATTGAGCAAACTGGGGGAAGAGTCTCTGACGTTGGATTTACACCCTGGCAACGTCAGAATCAGGCTCAACATCAGCAGTGAAGTTTTTTTCATGAACACTCCATGTACACGTAAGAAAAAGCGGGGATTTCTCAGAATCCGCCCCCTTTTGGGTCATCAAATATGAGCAGAAATTCGCTTATATAAAAGCTCACAAAAATCTGAAGCGTAATTAACACTCTCGCCAGACGGAAGCCGAAGACTCACTGGGCATTCACCATCTTTAAACTTTGAATAGTCAAAGAAAAAGACTTCCCCCATATCAGTTTCGCTAATCACAAGCTTTTTGCCATCTACCAGATTATTTTTCATACCCACAATATGTTGATAGACAATATCCCCCCATTGCCCCCTCAAAGTCCACACCATAGATACTGTAAATTTCTTCAGTACCAATCTCTCCACCCGCATACGTCTTTAAAAACCACTTGTACGACCTTGGCAGTTCAAGCCCTAGCCTCTGCTCCGCCTTCTTAATCCAGTCGTCACCCACGCGATCGGCCTCACTACCAAAGCACACGATATCAGGATGCAGTGATACTAAATACTCAATTTGATGCGTCGTAACTTGGCTCATCCTCAATTCCTAAAATCTGCAGATCGTTGCTGCCAGCATTGTACCTTCCACTTATCAAAAGCAGCCCTATCAATACCAGAAGGAATTGTATTCGGGTTAATGTGAATAGTTGCGCTATTGGTTTGGTGAAAGCTCTGCGTCATTTCTGCAATAGGTCCTGCCTGTGTTTGCGTCATATGGTGAAGGTTCACTGATTTTCCATCTACACCAATGGGCGCTCGGCCAGAGGCCATACGCTCAGCATTAGTACCTGTTATGACCCTGCCACCTTCACACCAACTAGTCTGCAAGTTAATTTGGCCGGTCGAATCTCGGTCCGTAAATACAGATGACGTGACTAATGGTGGAGGACATTACTACCCGTCCCGCTGTGTGAAAGTCATAAGCCCAAATACCGTGTCAAACCTGCTCAGGTAAAACCCTTGCTGGGAATGCTTCCACTTTTAGCTTCTCCATCACCAGTCCTATAAACGCTGATACCGCCAACGGCAAATGTTGCCGACTGGGATAAAGCACATGCAGGCCGTATCCAGTGCGATGGTAATGCGGTAGCACAGGCACAAGGCGGCCAGCCCGAAGATCGAAATCAACTATCGTGGGCGGCAGCAACGCAATACCCAAGCCAGCCACCGTGGCCTTACGCAATGCCTGAGCCGTGTTTCCATTGAAACGGCTGGTAATCTGCACGTCTTCCTCAACACCGTTTGGCCCATTAAGACGCCACGTGGTGACGCCGCTAGGATGACCGAAACTCACACAGTCGTGATTGACCAGATCCTTTAGCGTAGCGGGCACACCTCGGTTATTGAGGTACTTGGGGCTGGCGACCAAACCTTCATTGCCTGCTCCAATGAGTTGGCGACCGACGTATCCCGAATCCTGCAAAGTGCCCCCTCGAAACGCGATGTCGATCCGATCAGCGATCAAATCGGCGCGCGCATCACTTAGCACGAAGTCAAGCTGAACCCGTGGATGCAAGGCTAGAAAATCGGCCACCCATTCCATAGGGAAGAAGTCGAAGAAATCAGCCATCGCCGCAATGCGCACGATGCCACTCGGCTCCTGGCTTCCCGTCATTAATTGCTGTCCGGCATCGATCAGGCCTTCTACCGCGCCAGAGCAGCGGTCATGAAAAGCCTGACCTGAATGGGTAAGTGTGAGCTTGCGCGTGGAGCGCTGCAGCAGCCGAGTGCCGAGCTGCGCCTCGAGTTGTTGAACGCGTCTGCTTAAGGTGTTGGGCGGCATTCCAAGCTGCCGCGCCGCTTCGGCAAAGCTGCCGTTGCGTACCACTTGTACAAACAAGGCGACGTCATTCAGGTCAATCACTTTATCGCCACCCCTTCGTTAAATGGATTGGTTCAATCCAATTATGCCATCTAATAAAGCAATCCGAAGACGCATATCCTTCAGGCATTGCTGCATTTGACCTCCCAGGCAGCCAAAGCACTGCTCGATGACATTGCCTGGTGGGCCCAGGCGCTCAAAACCCCGAGAGAAAACATATGACCGCCACCGTCGCTGTTCTGCAACGCGCCATTGTCCATCGCACTAAAGGCAGCTCCCATGGCCCTATAACGCGGCTTATGAGCCCGGGCGATCTGGGCGAGCTTTTGAAGCCTTTCATTTTCCTTGATATTTTCAGTTTGAACGCCAGTCGCGGTAAGTCCAATTTCGGCATGCACCCACACTCCGGGATCGCGACGGTTACCTTCATGACCAAAGGTAACGTCGCCTATGAAGATACCACCGGTGCGACAGGTGTATTGCTGGCAGGTGGCGTTGAGTGGATGCGCGCCGGTAACGGGGTGTGGCACGACGCTACGCTGGCCAACGAGTCCTCAATGCAGGGATTCCAGCTCTGGGTGGCACTACCGCCGTCGTTGGAAAACGCCCCCGCGCTGAGTGTCTATCTTGCGCCCTCCCAAGTTCCGCAATCAGGCCCGGCGCGCGTACTCCTGGGCCGCTACGGTAATGCGCAGAGCCTGATTGAAGCGCCGAGTGACATGAACTATCTCGCCGTGAATTTGAAAGACGGCGAGCGCTGGCGGTATACCCCACCGTCCGGACACACCGTCGCCTGGCTCGCGGTTAATGCAGGACGGCTGGACACAGGGGGCCTGATTAATGCCGGCGAACTCGCCGTATTCGAGGAGTCCGAGCAATACATCGATTTCGTGGCTCAAGGCGAATGCTCATTCGTATTGGGCTCAGCAGTGAAGCATCCGCACGAACTGGTGACGGGCTACTACTCGGTACACACGAGCAGGGCAGCTCTGGCACAGGGCGAAACTGAGATACAGCGCATCGGCGAACGCCTGCGGCAGGAGGGACGACTGAGCTAGCCCCTGAGGTGCGCCTTCAGCCGATACGACTCCCCGCTAAACATCCCACCAATCCCGAATTATTAATCCTCACCTACTGAGATACATCATGACCACGAGCAATCTCGACCTGCTTTTGTCCCCTGCACAAATCGGCTCCCTCCCTCTGAAAAACCACATGGTCATGGCGCCTTTGACGCGAAGCCGCGCCGGTGAAGGTGATGCTCCGACGCCCACCGTGGTTGAGTATTACCGGCAACGTGCCGGTGCCGGACTCATCATCACCGAGGGTTCTCAGGTCTCGGCACAAGGCAAAGGCTATATGAGAACGCCGGGCGTCTTCACCTCCGAACAAATCGCCGGCTGGAGACAAGTGACCGACGCTGTTCATGCAGAAGGTGGACGGATATTCCTGCAACTCTGGCATGTCGGACGGCTCTCACATCCATTGGTGCAGATCAACAGCGCCCTGCCAGTAGCACCTTCAGCGATCAAGGCTGATGGCGAGATCTATACGCCTGAGGGACTGAAGTCTTACGAATTGCCACGAGCTCTGGATCTCGATGAGGTTCCTGACGTGATCGCTGATTTTCGCCAAGGTGCTGAAAACGCAAAACGTGCTGGATTCGACGGCGTTGAAATCCATGGTGCAAACGGTTATTTGATCGACCAGTTCCTACGCGATGGCACCAATACCCGAACCGATACCTACGGCGGATCTGTAGAGAATCGCGCTCGATTTCTCAAGGAGGTAGTCGAGTCCGTCATCGAGGTCTTCGGGGCCAGCCGCGTAGGCGTTCGCCTGTCGCCAATCTTCAATTATTTCTCCATGAGCGACAGCGATCCCCAAGCAACTTTCAACTACGCGGCGAAGATGCTCAGTCGCTATGGGTTGGCCTACCTTCACGTGGTTGAACTCGGTGCAGGGCCATTTGATTTCAGAGAACTAAAGCGTCGTTTCGGTGGCACCTACATCGCCAATGGTGGCTATGACGCAGAGCGAGCCGGAACGGCGCTCAGCTTAGGCGATGCTGATCTGGTGTCGTTTGGCACCGCGTTCCTGGCCAACCCGGACTTGGTAGAGCGATTCAAACACAATAGAGCCCTGAACGAAGCCGACCCGACGACGTTCTACCAAGGTGAGGATCGCGGTTACACGGACTATCCGACCATGGCGCAATCCCGATAGGCACTATGAGCAAATTACTGGATTAGACGTCAGTCAGCGTAATGTCTCACGGCGATCGCGAGCCATTCGCTGGCGCTTACTGGGCTGCTTAGTAAAAGCTCCAACTAATCAGCCCTGGACTCGCCGTCCGCTATCCCAGCGCCTCCAACTCGTCCAGCATATCAGGCGCGATTACCAATTCACTCGCGGTGAGATTCTCTCGAAAGTGTGCCACCGAGGAAGTACCAGGAATCAACAAGATATTAGGAGCACGTTGCAACAGCCACGCCAGCGCCACGCACAGAGGTGAAGCTCCCATGCGCGTCGCTACGTTCAAGAGTACTTGCGACTGCAACGGCGTGAAACCACCTAGAGGAAAGAACGGCACATAAGCAATGCCCTGCTGACCCAACTCAGAAATAAGTGTCTCGTCTTCACGGTGAGGCAGATTGTAGTGATTCTGCACGCAGACGATGTCAGCGATCCCCTGCGCTTGCTTGACCTGCGATGGCGTGACGTTGCTTACGCCCAAGTGGCGAATGAGCCCCTGGCGTTGTAATTCTACAAGTGTGGTAAATGATTCCTCTATGGACCCCTCGGCGGGCGATTGCTGGTTGCCCATTGCCCTAAGGTTCACCACATCCAGTACGTCCACACCAAGATTGCGCAGGTTGTCATGCACGGCATGGGTCAATTCAGCGGGGCTCTGCGCTGGATTCCAGGAGCCATCAGAACCACGGAGTGCGCCGACCTTTGTCACGATGACCAGGTTTTCAGCGTAAGGGTGTAAAGCTTCACGGATCAGTTGGTTGGTCACGTGAGGGCCGTAAAAATCTGCGGTATCAATGTGTTTACACCCGACGCCAGCGCTTCACGCAGCACGGCAATGGCCGCTTTCGGATCCTTCGGAGGGCCAAAAACGTTAGGTCCCGCCAATTGCATCGCACCGTAGCCCATACGATTTACCGCCCGATCGCCCAATAAGAACGAACCTGCTTTGGCCACTTTGCTCATTTTGTCTACCTCAATCAGAGTATGTGTGAGCGTGGACCCGACTGGRCCGTTGATTGTCAGGGTGGGGGGTGGGGGGCGCCGTGGGCCTGACTGTTCAGGCTGCGGTTGATGGGCTGGGTATCGTCTACCTGTTTGAGGACTGGCTTCAGCCCTATCTGGAAAGCGGGGCACTTGAACCGGTGCTGGAACCATGGTGGCAGAGCTTTACCGGGCCGTTTCTCTATTACCCTGGTAGACGCTATCTGCCCTCGCCTCTGAGGGCATTTATAGACTTTATCAATGCCCAGCGAACGTAGTTCATCAATAACCATTCGACGAATGTGTGAGTTAGCAGCGGATTTGGCACCGCCCAGGACCTTGCAAGAGATTCCGAGCCGACCGCTAGAAGCCGCGGCCGACGGATCTTTCGAGGATTCCGCGGCACTCAATCGGTGCCAACTACCTGCAAAATGGTTTGTCACCAAAACAGCAAGAAGTCGGGTTAATTTGCGGTCTGTTTGGCACTGCGGTTTGGGCCCAAAAACGTCGAATTTGGAGGTATGAGGCAGGCTCTCGGACGCGATGATTTGATTCCAAATCGGCCGCTGGGCCTTGTGATCAAAGGGCTCGGCCAGCGACTAGCGACCTTCCGCAGACCTGGCGATTGCCCAACCACCCTCCCCGCATCCCCGCACTCTGTTCCGTTTCCCTAGCGCACAATCGGAAGTCTGGCCTAAAGGTGCTTTCGCTGCTTCCGTTTGTCTTCAAAGGCACGGCCCGCGTGACGTACAGCCGGTTTCGCTGATTTGGGATGGTGACCTTTAAGAACGAAGAATCGGAACTGAGCTTCCAGGGCTTAGCGCCGCGGAGCGGGTGAGGAAAAACGCCCTAATCGCCCGGAAACAGGGCGTTTGGCTAGGCTATCTGACATGCGAAAAAGCTGAGAAAGGAAGAGAAATATCAGACTGGATTGGTGCCAATGGCAGCGCGAAAAAGGGCCAAAAGCGGCGTGAACTCACACACGGAAGCGGTGAGAACTCCACCGAAATGTGAGTTAGCAGCGGATTTGGCACCGACCAGGACCTTGCAAGAGATTCCGAGCTGACCGCTAGAACCCGCGGCCGACGGATCTTTCGAGGGTTCAGCGGCACTCAATCGGTGCCAACTACCTGCAAAATGGTTTGTCACCAAAACAGCAAGAAGTCGGGTGAATTTGCGGTCTGTTTGGCACTGCCGTTTGGGCCCAAAAACGTCGAATTTGGAGGTATGAGGCAGGCTCTCGGACGCGATGGTTTGATTCCAAATCGGCCCCTGGGCCTTGTAATCAACGGGTCTTCAGGAGGCCCACAGCCCGTCAGCTGGGGATTCCATGCGCACTTGGACACCCAGTCCACGAACACTTGGACAGCGATTCCACGCTCACTTGGACACTCATTCCACGGCCACTTGGACACTGATTCCACGAGCACTTGGACAGTGATCT
>NZ_JBFTNH010000041.1:0-5721 GCF_056397385.1 Pseudomonas sp. 05N36
TTTTCAGGACAGTCGGGAGCGGCTACTCATCGAGGGCCGAGCGTTGTAGCAGCAACGCTCACAATGAGCCCGGATACATTAGCGCAAGCCAGCTTTACCGAAAACAGCCAAAGAGGTTGCAGGAGAGGGGCTGACCATACATTTTTATGGAGCTTCCTATGGCAGAACCAACGAGCACTGCCGCAGGCTTGCTTATGGCCAAGTACGGCGTTGCGATCGCTGGATTCGCTGGGGCAATCCTGTCCCTGACGTTTCTGCGAGGCCTTTCCCGAAAGGAGGCAGCTTGGGCTGTCTTCACCGGATTTGCTTCGGCGATGTTCACCACCCCTTTGGCGGTGCACTACTTCAACCAAACCCACTACGAGGCTTTGACCCATGCTCAAAAAGACCAGGCTCGCCTGCGCGATCGCCTTGCTACTGCCGATCTACGGCTGTCAGTCCTCATCAACGAAGCGGATTCAGCCGGTGGTTGCGCAGTGCCAGCCAGTGCCGCAGCCGGTGGCGTGGTTCATGGAGGAGCGCGCGCCCGACTTGACCCGGCGCATGCTCAAAGAATTGTCGCCATCACCGATGCCGGCGACCAAGGGCTGATCGCGCTGGCGGCGTGCCAGGCCTATGTGCGGGAGCTCTCGCATTAGTGTGTGAGTCTTACACTGTACATCCGCCGTAAGCCAGCCAGCTACCCGCGCCGCAATGGTGCTTGCCGACGTGCTCAAACGCGCTGACCAGCGAGCGGGCGATCTGGCTTCAGTTGCTGACCAAGCCAGAGTAATGACTTGCGAGCAGGCATATTATGGGCTTGGAAGGTAGCTCGATTACTTCTCCAGCCACAAATCGTAGCGCGAGAACACCATGCCGAAGCCCCCAGCCTGGGCGAAGGGCGTCACGCAGACGTTGAAGCTCAGTCATCACATCTTTTTCAGAGAAGTCCTGTAAGTGGGCCTCTGTGTAAGCTATACAATTTGGATGACTCTTCACGGTAGCATCTGCAATCATCGCTCAATATATCCGCAGAAAAACTTACATGATCACTACAAGTTTCTTGGACTGACAAACAAACAGCGTATTTTTTTCTGGAATATGCAGAGTGACTCCGTAGGCCCCTGGCGCTAACGACGAAGTATCTAAAATGAAATTAAATCCAGAATTAGTTAGCTCCTTGTTGTTGTACGCCTTCGCTATATCAGGGCGGTCAATTCGCACAGGATCCTTGGCAGTCATTGGCTCGCCTTTTGCGCCAGTTAGTTTAATTTGCAGATCTTGCGCTGTAATGTGTTTGGACTCGTTAAATGCCCAGCCATTGATTTCAACTCTACCCTGCTTAACATATACAATAGCGTCAGGTTTGCCGGCAATGAAATCCACGGAGCATTTATCCGTGCCATACGTGGTTACGGTTTTGTTTTCAACGTTATCGTTGCAGCCTGATAGAAATACCGCTGTCATAGCCATGAAGCCCACCGCACTGATCTTGTTCATAGTTTCCTGTTGATCGTCGAAGTCTGAAAGCGACTCATTCTACGCCAATCCATTCAATTTGGCTGTCTTTTAGGATGGACTTTCGATCCCGCCAGGGAATGTATGTAAAAGGAGGTCGTATGAATGCTCAGATAGCTCGATATAAAGCAGCGATCAAATTCCAGCATGCGGTTGTAGTGGGTGACGGTTTCCAATACGGTTGGGCATCCAAGCCAGTCGGTGGTGTCTTCGATGTCGAGGGGGGCCACGATAGGCGCCTTTACTGCGCGCTGTTTGGATATACAGTGATCGGGGCGTGATGGTCGGGCGAGGGTGGGGCGACGAGCTGTAGGAATTTGGGGATGTACGGTCGGCAGGACGCCGCAAGCTTGGGCCAATTCTTGGGCCAATGAGGGGTTTTGATGGGGGCTTGAGTGGTCTTTAGCCCCCGGAATTACTCACTACAGCCCTCACAAATACCCGATTAAAACTGCATCGTGATGTTAGCTGTGGAGATCAATTACTTTACCTTTCAATAGCTTAGGTTGCGCTTATTTGAGCTGGGACCAATTTGGAGTTTTTCCAGTTCACTCCAATCTGAGCTTGAGTTGATCCATCGCGCATAAGTAGACAGCAACATCTGCACGCTATGGCCGAGTTGCTGGGAAATGAAGGCGGGGTTCATGCCAGACATAATGCATATTGTCGCATAGGTGTGACGACAGTTGTATGGCGGTCTGTGTCGCATTCCCAGGGCTTTCAGCGTCGGTTTCCACTGCTTGTGCAGGTCAGACGTCTGCCTCACATACTCGCTGTTCTTTGATGGCGGAAAGATGAAGGGGGGTTCCAGGATTTTTCCTGCCCCTTTTTTCCGACGTTCTGCATATTTTTTGGCGAACTCCAGGGCATGCAATGCTCGCTCGTTGAGCAGTACAAAACGATCACCCCCGTTTTTGTACGCTCCACCACTTCCCCTAAGGCAATCCCGCGGCAGACGTGGGTAGTCCTTTTCTCCATGCTCACTGCATCCCACCGCAAGGCAAGGGCCTCAGATAGACGCAGTCCCGTGAAAAAACAAATTCGAAAAATGCCGCGTAGATAGCTGTAGCAGGCGGTGAGTGGCGGCGTTAGATCTCACAAGTGTTTCGAGAATCCGCTGGAGCTCTTCCGTAAGAATGCGCTCGCGCTGCGCCTCTTCCTTGGCTGTCTCGGCTTGTCTTACATTCTTTCGAGGAGGTCGGGGAGGGCGTATTGATCTGACATGAGGTCGATTCCGTTCGGGAAATCGAAAGCGTAGCAGTTAGAGGGGAGCGAGCAACAAAAAGCCCGCAGTTGGCGGGCTCTCTTTAGATGGAGCCAAATCCCTTTGGCCGAACGCATTGTGCTTGGTGAATGTGACAAAAGCGTGACGGGGGGAGCAACAAAAAACAGCGTAGGCTAAAGCTTTCGACAGTACTGGCTATCAAATATCAACGGTGGATGAACTGCTGCTGCATGAAGCTCTCGGCGTGAACCAAAGCGCAATTTCGCAAATGGTCCGGTCCGACAGAAGCATCGAAATCACCATTTTTGACGATGGCCATCTTGAGGCGAATGAAATTCGTCCGATCCCTGCGCGGCCGAGGAGAGCGGTCGCCTGAAGCTGTCAGCTTCCTGTCGATCTGTTGAGGCCAGATTATAAGAGAGCAGTCCCTATGGATACGTCCAGTTCCAGACACACCGTACAAACCCGTGATCAGGTGCTGGTCGCTCATGCCGCAAACCAAATTGCTCGCAGGCACTTGAGTCAAGACGACTTTGCCCAAGCGTTGAGTCGAGAGCTGCATCTGTCTTGCTCGGGTATTTGAAGTGGCGCGTTAAGTCGCGACACGTTTCGCGAATAGGCAAAGTGTGTGGCGAGCTGTGCTAATCACCAAGACTTACGACCTTGATTGGCTCAGTTGCTATAGCGCCCGACCGACTGCGGTGAAACGGGGAACCAGAGCCAATCATCCTCTTGTATAGGGGTGTTGAAATTTCGCTTTACTTCGAAAACGTGATCGCTGCCCTTACTGCCAGTCAGCGAGATGATGTGAGCTGCCTGCCAGCCTTTAAATGGTTCAACTTGTAATCCCAGCCAGCCTACGCTGAGTTGATCCTCACAAATACCGGCATGGAGCCAGTATTTCAAATACCAGAGTAATGCGATGACAGCCAAGCAACCCAACTGGGAGGCGATCGAACGCGCCTATCGGGAAATGTCGCAGCACATCACAACCATTCCGATCTCGGTCTTGTCGGTGCTAAATGGGATCTCGCCTAGTACTTCGAAGCCGAAGCCCTCGTAGAAGCGCCTCGCACTGGCGTTGGCTTTTAGTACGTCGAGCCAAATGAAATGCTCTTTACGATCTTTGGCAAGTTGGCGGATGAATTGCAGAAGCTGTTTCCCGTAGCCTTTGCCTGCTTGGGTCTTGAGGAAGTAAATTTTTTGGAGCTCCGCACCAGCCTTGCCGGAAATAGGCGTTGGCTTCGACCAGTTAACCTTTGAGAACCCTACCGCTCTGTCGTCTTCATCGAGGGCTATGAGCCAACAGTGATGCGTGGGTGCCCCTATCGATTCCTGAAGCGTCAGGACTGAAAAGTCTTCACTCAAGAAATGCTGCATGCCTGAGGGGGTCCAGATGTCGGAGAAGTGCTCTCGATACGTCTCGATGCCGATATCACGAAGTGCGTGGATATCTTCAATAGTCGCCTCTCGAATTTTGATCACTGTCTCGCTCCTTGCGTTGAGTTGATCTCGACCAATACCTACAACGCGCCGGTATTTCAAGTATTAGGTAACCCATGGACAGGCCACACCCGCCTGTGTCACTGCTTGAACTGTCTGACCTATCCAACTTGGGTATCCGCCTCACCCCAGCCCCGGAGCATGGCCACTTTCTCCGGTGGCTGGGTTGGCTTACTGGGGGGGGGGACGATCCGCAACATCGCTGACCGGGTGACCGACTTCAAGTTGCCAAGCCGCAAGCCTGAATAATCCGCGACACGTTTCGCGAATCAGCAAATTGTGTCGCGACCTGCAACGAGGAATCACCATGGACAATCAGCACAAGAAAATCACCGGTTACCGCGACCTGACTCAATCTGAAATCGACGGGATGAACTCCATCAAGGCGCTTGAAACTGACGCCGGCGAGTTGTTCAAGCAGATCGGCCAGGTTGAAGGTGTTGATCCGCGACTGTTGGCTCTGGCCAAGACCAACTTGCAACAGGGCTTCATGTGGTTCGTGCGCTCGATCGCGAAGCCTGCCGATCCGTTCAGTTGATGGGTAACGTTACAGGGCTCCGTTACGCTCTACCGCTGAGCCGGACATCAATAAGGCCGTCGCCGATCTGAACGGCGCCGTAGACAAGGCGTTGGATTACAGCCTCAAACACTGGATAGCGCTGATGCGCTACTTCCATGACGGTGCTGTGCCCATTGATTACAGTTGAATTTTGCTCCTGATATGATCGGCGGCTTTGCTCTCTCTTGTTCAAGGTCGAATCAATGAAAGTGTGGCCCAAGATAAAAAGCCTGGCATTGTTGTTACTGGTGAGCCTGGGGCTCAATGCGTTAGTCCGCCTCTACCTGCGCCTCACGTTCATTTTGACCCCCATTGATACGGTCACTTCGCTGGGCCGCGACATACTGCTTCATCAGATGCTGGAAATCCTCGGTATCACCTTGGGCAGCACGCTGATCCCGGCCTTGTTGTTGCTGTTCAACTATCGGCTGACGGCCTACGGCACGTTGATTATCTTCTTTCTGTTCGGCCTACAACTGCCGCCGGCCGTAGCCCTAGGCCAACTGTTAACGCTGTTCTGGATAGTGATGGTGATCATATGGCTAGCCTGGAACAAGCTGCGCGGCCTATATCACTACTACCGCGCCAAGTAACTCCCTAGCGCCATTCAGAACTCTGCGCCTTAACCATGACCACCAAGCAACCCGACTGAGAGGCAATCGAACGCGCCTATCGGGTGGGGCTATGCTCTGCTGAGTCCCTTGCAAGCTCGACGGCCGCAGTGATTGCTGCTCTGGCTTGAGGACTGTTCTTCCAGCAAGTCGAACCCAATGCCGCGGATGCTTGAGTGGGGATTCCATGCGCACTTGGACACCCAGTCCACGAACACTTGGACAGCGATTCCACGCTCACTTGGACACTCATTCCACGGCCACTTGGACACTGATTCCACGAGCACTTGGACAGTGATCTCTCACTGATCCGACCCAAGCTCAGG
>NZ_JBFTNH010000042.1:0-2500 GCF_056397385.1 Pseudomonas sp. 05N36
GGGGTTTCGGAATTTAATCTTGACGATGACCTACTCTCACATGGGGAAACCCCACACTACCATCGGCGATGCATCGTTTCACTGCTGAGTTCGGGATGGGATCAGGTGGTTCCAATGCTCTATGGTCGTCAAGAAATTCGGGTACTGAGTCGTGACCTGTTGGTCTCGCTTCAGCAAATTGGGTATGTGATAGATCTCGGTGTTTCGTGAGTTGTCGAACTTTCGGTTCRTTTCGTCTTCACACACCGCAATCTGGCCTCTGTCGAGTTCGCAAATTGCTTGGGTGTTATATGGTCAAGCCTCACGGGCAATTAGTATTGGTTAGCTCAACGCCTCACAGCGCTTACACACCCAACCTATCAACGTCGTAGTCTTCGACGGCCCTTCAGGGGACTCAAGGTCCCAGTGAGATCTCATCTTGAGGCTAGTTTCCCGCTTAGATGCTTTCAGCGGTTATCTATTCCGAACATAGCTACCCGGCAATGCCACTGGCGTGACAACCGGAACACCAGAGGTTCGTCCACTCCGGTCCTCTCGTACTAGGAGCAGCCCCTCTCAAATCTCAAACGTCCACGGCAGATAGGGACCGAACTGTCTCACGACGTTCTAAACCCAGCTCGCGTACCACTTTAAATGGCGAACAGCCATACCCTTGGGACCGGCTTCAGCCCCAGGATGTGATGAGCCGACATCGAGGTGCCAAACACCGCCGTCGATATGAACTCTTGGGCGGTATCAGCCTGTTATCCCCGGAGTACCTTTTATCCGTTGAGCGATGGCCCTTCCATACAGAACCACCGGATCACTAAGACCTACTTTCGTACCTGCTCGACGTGTCTGTCTCGCAGTCAAGCGCGCTTTTGCCTTTATACTCTACGACCGATTTCCGACCGGTCTGAGCGCACCTTCGTACTCCTCCGTTACTCTTTAGGAGGAGACCGCCCCAGTCAAACTACCCACCATACACTGTCCTCGATCCGGATAACGGACCTGAGTTAGAACCTCAAAGTTGCCAGGGTGGTATTTCAAGGATGGCTCCACGCGAACTGGCGTCCACGCTTCAAAGCCTCCCACCTATCCTACACAAGCAAATTCAAAGTCCAGTGCAAAGCTATAGTAAAGGTTCACGGGGTCTTTCCGTCTAGCCGCGGATACACTGCATCTTCACAGCGATTTCAATTTCACTGAGTCTCGGGTGGAGACAGCGCCGCCATCGTTACGCCATTCGTGCAGGTCGGAACTTACCCGACAAGGAATTTCGCTACCTTAGGACCGTTATAGTTACGGCCGCCGTTTACCGGGGCTTCGATCAAGAGCTTCGCGTTAGCTAACCCCATCAATTAACCTTCCGGCACCGGGCAGGCGTCACACCCTATACGTCCACTTTCGTGTTTGCAGAGTGCTGTGTTTTTAATAAACAGTCGCAGCGGCCTGGTATCTTCGACCGGCRTGAGCTTACGGAGCAAGTCCTTCACCCTCACCGGCGCACCTTCTCCCGAAGTTACGGTGCCATTTTGCCTAGTTCCTTCACCCGAGTTCTCTCAAGCGCCTTGGTATTCTCTACCCAACCACCTGTGTCGGTTTGGGGTACGGTTCCTGGTTACCTGAAGCTTAGAAGCTTTTCTTGGAAGCATGGCATCAACCACTTCGTGTTCTAAAAGAACACTCGTCATCAGCTCTCGGCCTTAAGATCCCGGATTTACCTAAGATCTCAGCCTACCACCTTAAACTTGGACAACCAACGCCAAGCTGGCCTAGCCTTCTCCGTCCCTCCATCGCAATAACCAGAAGTACAGGAATATTAACCTGTTTTCCATCGACTACGCTTTTCAGCCTCGCCTTAGGGACCGACTAACCCTGCGTCGATTAACGTTGCGCAGGAAACCTTGGTCTTTCGGCGTGGGTGTTTTTCACACCCATTGTCGTTACTCATGTCAGCATTCGCACTTCTGATACCTCCAGCAAGCTTCTCAACTCACCTTCACAGGCTTACAGAACGCTCCTCTACCGCATCACCTAAGTGATACCCGTAGCTTCGGTGTATGGTTTGAGCCCCGTTACATCTTCCGCGCAGGCCGACTCGACTAGTGAGCTATTACGCTTTCTTTAAAGGGTGGCTGCTTCTAAGCCAACCTCCTAGCTGTCTAAGCCTTCCCACATCGTTTCCCACTTAACCATAACTTTGGGACCTTAGCTGACGGTCTGGGTTGTTTCCCTTTTCACGACGGACGTTAGCACCCGCCGTGTGTCTCCCATGCTCGGCACTTGTAGGTATTCGGAGTTTGCATCGGTTTGGTAAGTCGGGATGACCCCCTAGCCGAAACAGTGCTCTACCCCCTACAGTGATACATGAGGCGCTACCTAAATAGCTTTCGAGGAGAACCAGCTATCTCCGAGCTTGATTAGCCTTTCACTCCGATCCACAGGTCATCCGCTAACTTTTCAACGGTAGTCGGTTCGGTCCTCCAGTYAGTGTTACCYAACCTTCAACCTGCCCATG
>NZ_JBFTNH010000042.1:7500-10304 GCF_056397385.1 Pseudomonas sp. 05N36
CACAAATACGTCAGCGATCGGGCTGTTGGTGATCCACATCTTGCTGCCGGTCAGGCTGTAGCCGCCTTCCACTTTGCGTGCACGAGTGATCATCGAACCCGGATCGGAACCATGGTTCGGCTCGGTCAGGCCGAAGCAACCAATCCACTCACCGGTAGCCAGTTTCGGCAGGTATTTCTGCTTCTGCGCCTCGGTACCAAACTCGTTGATCGGCACCATGACCAGCGAAGACTGCACACTCATCATCGAGCGATAGCCGGAGTCGACGCGCTCAACCTCACGGGCAATCAAGCCGTAGCTGACATAGTTCAGGCCGCTGCCGCCGTACTGCTCAGGAATGGTCGCACCCAGCAGACCGATTTCGCCCATTTCACGGAAGATCGCCGGGTCGGTTTTCTCATGACGGAAAGCTTCCAGAACACGTGGCGCCAGCTTGCCCTGAGCAAACTGGGCAGCGCTGTCGCGCACCATGCGCTCTTCTTCGGTGAGCTGTTGATCCAGCAGCAGGGGATCGATCCAGTTGAAGCTAGCTTTACCGGCCATGAGAGAGTCCTCGCGAAGTTGGTCAAATATCGTGGACTGATCCTAGGCGCCGCTGACGCATTGGACAAACGAGGATTTTGCATACTGTTGTGCTAATTTCTCACTCCGTAATGGCCTGAAACGGCATATATGCAAACCATTAGTGAGGTTGCCGTACATGCGCAGGAAGATACCCAGCACTGCTGCACTGATCAGCTTCGAAGCGGCAGCCCGTCATGAGAGCTTTACCAAGGCCGCTCAAGAGTTATCGCTGACTCAAGGAGCGATATGCCGACAGATCGCCAGCCTGGAGGAGTTCCTCAGTGTTGAACTGTTCCGACGCTCACGACGCGGCGTGAAGCTGACCGAAGCGGGGCTTTCCTACAGCCGACGCATTGCAACCCAGCTGGATGCCGTTGAACGGGACACGCTGTCGGTGATGGGCCAGCAGGGCGCCAACGTCATCGAACTGGCAGTCGTCCCGACCTTCGGCACTCAATGGCTGCTGCCACGACTCAAAGACTTTCAGCAACAACATCCGGAAGCCACGGTCAACCTGACCAACCGCACACGACCTTTTCTGTTTGCCGACACCGATTTTGACGCCGCGATTTACTTTGGTGATGCCGATTGGTCCGGTACCGAGTCCCACAGGCTGATGGGCGAAAATCCGATGCCGGTGTGCAGCCCGGGATTACTCGGTGATCACACGCACCTGAGCGCCGAAATGATTGCCGACCTGCCGCTGCTGCAGCAGACCACGCGCCCTTACGCCTGGCGCCAGTGGTTCGACTCACAGCACCTGAATGTCCCCCGCGACATGACAGGTCCGCGTTACGAGCTATTCTCCATGCTGGCTCAGGCGGCGATGCATGACATGGGTATTGCACTGATCCCACCGTTCCTGATTCAGCGTGAGTTGGCGGAGAAACGACTGGTGATTGCCAACCCTCAGGCCCTGTCGAGCATCAAGGCCTATTACCTGATGATTCCTGAGCGGAAGGTCGAATCAGCCTCTTTACGCGCATTTCGCGATTGGCTGGTTAACCAGGCACATAACTACAACCTAGAAGGGCAGGGCTTATCCGCCATAAACTGACCTCGTAGTCAGCAAAATCAAAGCACTACAGATATAAGTATTTGTCGCATTTCAGCAGACTGTACCTTCAGGAGGCACAATCGTCCCACAAGCGCCTAACGGCGTGGCTTTGCGGCCCTGATTCAAAGCAATGCCGCGTCATTCACAGCGCCGATGTGTAATTTCCTGGATTTCGACAGAAATCCTTACAAGGCACGGCCTACAAGGGATTTAGGCGGTCACTTGCGACATTCGGTCACAGGGTGACTTGTAGTTAATTTTCCGTCACCCGTCATAATCCCTTGAAGGGCACAAAGTTCGCCTGCAAAATGCCGCGCCCCGCCCGAAATACAGCGGGGGCGTGCTGATCGGCCGCCCCAGTCGCACCCTCCGCAGTGCGCTGGCCTTCCAAGAATGATCGAAAGCAATAAGATCAAGCAGGAGATTTGACGTGCACATTGGTGTTCCTCTCGAAACCCAGACCGGTGAAACGCGGGTTGCTGCAACCCGAGCTGATTCTCAAGGTCGTCGCCCCCAGCGACAGCGAACTGGCCCTGATCAAACGCGGCACCGTGCTGGTGGGCATGCTCAACCCGTTCAGCAATGAMACCATTGCCAAGCTGGCCGAGTGCGGGATTACCGCGTTCTCCCTGGAAGCCGCGCCGCGCACTTCCCGCGCGCAGAGCCTCGATGTGCTGTCCTCGCAGGCCAAYATYGCCGGCTATAAAGCCGTGTTGCTGGCCGCCCATTACTATCCGCGCTTCATGCCGATGTTGATGACCGCCGCGGGCACCGTGAAGGCCGCGCGCGTGCTGATCCTCGGCGCCGGCGTGGCAGGCTTGCAGGCGATCGCCACCGCCAAGCGTCTGGGCGCGGTGATTGAAGCGTCCGATGTGCGCCCTGCGGTGAAGGAACAGATCGAATCCCTCGGCGCCAAGTTCGTCGACGTCCCGTACGAGACCGATGAAGAGCGCGAATGTGCCGTCGGTGTCGGCGGTTACGCACGCCCCATGCCGGCCAGCTGGATGCAGCGTCAGGCCCTGGCCGTGCACGAACGCGCCAAGCAGGCCGACATCGTCATCACCACCGCCCTGATTCCCGGCCGCAAGGCACCAGTGCTGCTGAGCGCTGAAACCGTGGCGCAGATGAAACCCGGTTCGGTGGTCATCGACCTGGCTGCCGCACAAGGCGGCAACTGCCCGCT
>NZ_JBFTNH010000043.1:0-4924 GCF_056397385.1 Pseudomonas sp. 05N36
CGGCATCGGCGGATGCTTCATGCAGGCGACCAGGTCCAGCGGCTTGGGCACCGCGCCGGGCGCCGGGGTGGCGACAGTGGGGCGCCACATCTGGGAGAAGAAGCTCTCGGCCATGTCCAGATAGCTGGGCTCGGCTTCGGGCTCGGGTGTCTCCAGCTCGGTGCCTGCCGGCGCGACATGGGACGGGATCGCCCCGGCGGCGCGGGCGGCGGGAATGTTGTTGGTGAGGGTGTTGGTGGAGCCGGTGAGGATGTTCGCCTGTACCGTGGGCGGAAACAGCGAATTGCTGAAGCTCTCGCACAGGTTGCTTAAACCCTTGTCGGCCCCGGTCTTGCTCATGGCGAGACCGACCACCGTGCCCACCACCGCACCGAGCAGAAAGCAACCGAGGCCGCCGGTGGCGACGGTGATGCCGGTGGCCGCCACCACGGCAGCTGTCGCCAGCGCAGTAATCGCGATGTTGGCCGCCACCTCCAGCACACCGCCGAGGATGTCGGCCATCATCGAGGTGTGGTTGAGTGCATCACCCAGCCGGGCCGCCCAGAGTGCGTCAGACATGCGGGATGTTTATGAGACGCAAGCGTCTGGCCGCCGCGCAATCGTTGCGCTTGTTGCGCAATTCGATGCCTTCCATTGCACTTTGCTCCTGATCGGTTACGGCATGCTCATCAGCGCCATTCTCAGGCGTTTGATCAGCTTTGGGGTCTTGAGGCAATCGGCCGGCCGTTTGTTACCCAGGGCGGGTACGGTCTGTTCCAGCCACCACAACCCTCCCTTGAGTCCTCTTTTGCCATAGAGCACGACCGCCATGTCGAGGTGGCCATTCATGGCCTTGGCCAGCTCGTGGGCGTTGTCGTCGAGATAGTCCTCTTCGTACAACCGCACGAACTTCTGCCAATCTGCATCGCCCACGTATTCGTCTTCCAGTCCCATTTTAAAAACCTGCAAAGGAAATCAAGTTGCTGCCAGTCGAGTTTCGCGCCGACGGCGCCAGGATCCCATCATAACCATTGGCTTTGGCCCAGGCGCCGATCTGATGGGTTTGGGTGTACTTGTCGCCGGTGATGCTTTTAAGGGAAACGCCCAGTTGCTTGCGCACATCGGCCCGGGTCAGGTCGAGGACGTTGTTGAGTTGCACTTTCTTGCTCACCAGCACTCGCGTAGACAAGTCCACACCCCAATGGTTGACCTCGCCCATGGCGGTCTTGCGTGAGTTCGCGCCATACACACCGCCTAACCCCGGGGCAGTGTAGCGATGCCTGGCGGCGACGTTCCACTTGTGAGCGCTCCAGGTTGTGCTGATCCGATCAGGTTCTTCAAAGCGATAAACCGTTCGGTTGACCTTGCGGCCCTTCGGCGGTGTCGAGCATTTCATCAGTCCCAGGGGGTCGATCCAGCTCACTGGGTTCGGCGCGTATTGGTAGAGGTTCAGCCCACCGGCCAAGCCGATGGGGTCCGGTGTGGTGAAGCGGCCGATGTCCGGGTCGTAGAAGCGCAGGGTGTTGTAGTGCAGTCCGGTTTCGCGGTCCAGGTATTGGCCCTGCAAGCGCAGGTTCTGTTCTTCGATGTAATACGGTTCGCGCAACTCTTCGGCCGTGCTGCCCCACACTTGATTACGGGCTCGCCAGAGTATGTGGCCGTCGGCTTCCGAGAGTTGTTCGGGCAGACCGTTGAAGTCGTTGTGGTAGTAACGGACTTTCTGTTGCTCACCCAGGCCATCGACTCTCGCCAGTGGTTCGTGGCTGTCGTCGGCGTAGATGTAGAGGCTGGTCTGGCTGGCGCGGTGTTCCTGCAACAGTTGCAGCGCATCCCAGGTGAAACGGGTGCGGCTGAGCAGGGTGCAGTGGCGGTCGTATTCGGCTTTTTCGATGCGTCGACCTAACGGGTCATAGGTCATTTTCACGACCGAGCCGTTATCGTTGCGAACCTCCACCAGACGCTGTTCGGCGTCGTAGCGCAAACGCTGGACCCCGCGCTGGGTACTGCGCTTTTCCACCATGCGACCGAAACCGTCATAGCGGTAGCGCTTGTCCTGGTAGGTCAACAAGCGGTTATGCGCGACCCGCCCGGCGCCCCGTCTGTCCAACAGGTTGGCAGCCAGGTCATAGGCGAAGCTTTCGCGTTGGCCCTGGAGGTTGTCCTGGCTGGCGAGGATGCGGCCGGTGGCGTCGTAGTGCAGCAGTTGCCGATGCGGCGCATCGGGCTGGCTGTCGAAGCGCTCCACCAGTTGATCGCTGGCGTCGTAGCCAAACAATGATTGCGCTGCGGGCGGCAGCAGGGCCGATTGCCCCTGTTGCCGGCGCTGACGGGCACGCAGACGGCCGCTGCGGTCATATTCGCTGCGGGTGCTCAGACGCCCCTGGGTGCGCAGCACTTCGCGGTGCAGGCGGTCGCGTTCGAAGTCGCTGATGACCTGGCCGTCGAGGTTGATCTGGTGCAGGTGACCGCTGCCGTAGTGCAGGCGGTTCAGCCAGCGGCCATCGGGAAGCAGCGTCTGGGTCAGGTTGCCCAGTTCGTCGTAGCGATGTTCGAGACTTCCGGCCCAGCTCTGTTCGCCAATCAATTGCCCCAAGGCGTCGTAACTGAAGCTCACTCTTTGCTCTTCACCGGTCTGGCTGGTGAAGGTGATGGCGTTGATCTGGTCGAGCGCGTCATAGCTGTACTCGGTGCGCCCGTCTTCGGTGACTTTCGCCACCAGCCGACCCATCGCATCGCGTTTCAGCGTATGGATGATCGGTGCTTGCGGTGAGAGGTCCAGGTCGGTGCTACCGGGCACTGCGAGCGCTTCCACGCGCGTGACGTTGTCCAGCGGATCGTAGGCGTAGCGTTTGAGGCTACTGTCCAGGCTGTGTTGGGCGCTCAAGCGGTCGGCGGCATCCCAGGCAAACCGGTAGCACTCGCCGTTTTCGTTGGTCAGGGCCAGCAGGCGCCCGTAGTTATCGTAGCTCAGTTCCACTCGCCGGCCATGGGCGTCAGTGCGCACGCGCAGTTGACCGCTCGGGGTGTGCTGGAAATGAGTAGTGTGTCCGGCCGGGTCGCTGTAGCCGATCAACTGTCCGCTCGCATCGCGCTGATACTGCTCGGTGCGTCCATCTGGTAGTTGCTTGCTCAGCAGCCGGCCTTGGTCGTCGTAGCTGAAAAGCGTTCGTTCCCCCAGCGCGTCGGTGCTGCTGAGCAACAACCCCCGCTCGCAGTAGCTCAGCCGTGTGGTGTAGCCGGAACAGTCGGTGTGTTCGCTGAGTTGACCAAGGGGTGTCCAGCGCAAGGTCTTGCTTTTGCCGGTGGCGTCGATGATCTCTACCGCCTGGCCGTGGGCGTCGTGGCGATAGCGGGTGACGTGGCCCAGCGGGTCGGTTTCGCGAATGCGATTGCCACGCGAGTCATAGCAGTACTGCCAGGTATTACCTGCAGCATCGGTTTCGGCCAGGGGCAGCGCCCAGTGCTCGAGCCACAGTGTTGACTCGCTGCGCCCCAGCGGGTCGCTGGTCTGGCAGAGGTTGCCCGCTTCGTCATAGCTGAATTGATGCTGCCCGCCGTTGGGATCGGTCGCCTCCAGCAACTGGCTTTCGTCGTTCCACTGGAACGTCCAGATGCGACCCAGCGCATCGGTGGCTTGGGTGATCCGATGGCGTGAATCCCAGCGCCGGGTACTGATGCGGTTCAAACCGTCGGTGATGCGAGTGGTCCCGGCTGCCAGATCATAGTCGAAGGTGTATTGGTCGCCCGCGTCGGTCCAGTGGCGGACCACGCGCCATTCAAGGTCTTCAACCAACGCCCATTCGTAGAAGCAACGCAGCCCGGTCGGCAACTGATGCTCGACCATACGGCGTCCGGCGTCATAGGCAAACTGACGTTTCACCTGCCCGTTGGACTGGCGCACCTCGATTAGGTCACCCTGGATATCGTAGCCGTAGTGCATCAGCACTTCGCGGCGTTGATCGGCATAGAGGCGCTCGATCCGGCTAACCCGTTGCGGCCAGCGTTCGTCGTAGGCCAGCGCGATGCGGGTCAGGTCGAAGGTGTCGCGCAGTTGTACCAAGCGTCCGGTTTCGTCGTAGTCGAGGTGGATGCGGTTGTTGTTGCGGTCACCCAACTGGTTCATGCGTAGCAGCGATGGGTGGCCCGGCGCCGGCTCGAACAGCTGGTACAACCCGTCCGCGCTTTCGATAAGCAGTTCGCCGTTGACATGCCGCCGCACGCTGAGGCCTTCACCGGCGCTGAACACCGCGGCGCCGAGCGGGATCGAACCCATGTCGATGCGTCGGCCCTGTTCGTCGGTGTAGACCAGCGTTTCGCCGCCCTCGGGATGGGGCAGGATTTCGACGCGCACCTCGTAGGGCACACTCCAACCGGCACCGAACAACCCGTCGCGGCGTTCGTCGTGGCTGTTGTAGAAGCGTTGCCAGTCGATCGGCAGGATGCCGGGCAGGACGAAGTCCATCTCCTCGACATCGCCCAGTACCTTGGCGCCGGTGGCGGCATGCACGGGGTTCGACGAGCCCATGGCGGCATTGGCCGCGGCGCCCATCGCGCTGCTGACCGCCATCGATGCCGCGCCGCCCACCAGCATGCACGGCAGGTTGCTCAGGAATTTGCCCTTGCCGCCCTTGAGCATCAACAACGCGGTGACCGCCAGCCCCACGCCCGGGGTCTTGCCGCTGCGGATCTCACGCACCACCACCGAACCGCCACCGATGGTGACGTTGGGTGAGATCAGCCCGGAGCCCACCACCTTGGCGTCGCAGGTGGTGCGGTCGCCGCTGCGCACGGCGGGCTGGCCGTTGATGGTGACTTTGTCCGAGCCCTCGGCCAGAAACTGCGGCGGCATCGGCGGATGCTTCATGCAGGCGACCAGGTCCAGCGGCTTGGGCACCGCGCCGGGCGCCGGGGTGGCGACAGTGGGGCGCCACATCTGGGAGAAGAA
>NZ_JBFTNH010000044.1:0-4883 GCF_056397385.1 Pseudomonas sp. 05N36
TTCTTCTTTCTTCTCCCAGATGTGGCGCCCCACTGTCGCCACCCCGGCGCCCGGCGCGGTGCCCAAGCCGCTGGACCTGGTCGCCTGCATGAAGCATCCGCCGATGCCGCCGCAGTTTCTGGCCGAGGGCTCGGACAAAGTCACCATCAACGGCCAACCGGCCGTGCGCAGCGGCGACCGCACCACCTGCGACGCCAAGGTGGTGGGTTCTGGGCTGATCTCATCCAACGTCACCATTGGTGGCGGCTCGGTGGTGGTGCGCGAGATCCGCAGCGGCAAGACCCCGGGCGTGGGGCTGGCGGTCACCGCGTTGCTGATGCTCAAGGGCGGCAAAGGCAAGTTCTTCAGCAAACTGCCGTGCATGCTGATCGGCGGCGCGACGTCGATGGCCGTCAGCAGCGCCATGAGCGCCATGGCCAACGCGGCCATGGGTTCGTCGAACCCGGTGCACGCCGCGACCGGGGCCAAGGTGCTGGGGGGCGATGATGAGCTGGATTTCGTGTTGCCCGGTGTCTTGCCGATGGATTGGCAACGCTTCTACAACAGCCGCGACGAGCGCCGCGACGGGGTGTTCGGCGCGGGCTGGAGCGTGTCCTACGAAGTGTGCGTGGAAATCCTGCCTCACCCGGAGGGCGGGGAAACGCTGGTGTACACCGATGAGCAGGCCCGGCGCATCGACATGGGTTCGATCCCCTTGGGCGGTGCGGTGTTCAGCGCGGGTGAAGGACTGAGCGTTCGACGGCACGTTAATGGGCAGTTGTTGATTGAAAGCGATGACGGCCTGTACCGCTTGTTCAATCCAACGCCAGGCAATACAACGCTGCTGCGCCTTGATCAATTGGGCGACCGCAACGACAACCGCATCTACCTCGACTATGACGAAACCGGACGATTGTCACGCCTGCGGGACACCTTCGATCTGGTGCAGGTCGAGCTGATTCATGAAGGCGGTCGCGTGGCTCGGGTTGAACGCCTGTACCCCGACCAACGCCGCGAAGTGCTCGTCAGCTACGGCTACGACACAATGAGCAATCTGGCCGAAGTGCGCGACGCCACCGGCCTGGTGCAACGGCGTTTCGCCTACGACGCCGGGCGGCGAATGGTCGAGCATCAATTGCCCACGGGGCTGCGATGCTTCTATGAATGGGTGTTGGTTGAAGACCGTGAATGGCGCGTGGTCCGCCACTGGACCGACGAGGGCGATACTTACCGGTTCGACTATGACCTCGTCGCCGGTGTCACGCGCATCACCGATGGCTCGCAGCGCATCAGTACACGGCGCTGGAACAGCCAGCACCAGATCACCGAGTACACCGACAACCTCGGCCAGACCTGGCAGTTCGAGTGGAACGACGAGCGCCAATTGCTCAGCGCCACCGACCCGCAGGGCGGGCGCTACGAATACAGCTACGACGACGCCGGCAACCTGATCGGCGAAACCGACCCGCTGGGCCGCAGTGACTCGACCCTATGGCTGGAACACTGGGCCTTGCCGCTGGTGGAAACCGATGCCGCGGGCAACAGCTGGCAATATCGCTACGATCAGCGCGGCAACTGCATCGCCGAAACCGATCCGCTGGGCCACATCACCCGCTACCGCTACGACACTCACGGCCAGGTCGTCGAGATCATCGACGCCGCCGGCAAAAGCAAAAAACTGCGCTGGAACCCGTTCGGCCAACTGGTCGAACACATCGATTGTTCGAGTTATCCGACGCGGTTCAGCTACGACAACCGGGGCTATCTGCAAACCATCACCGATGCCCTCGGCGAACGCACCCAGTTCAGCTACGACGCCCAGGGGCGGTTACTCAGCAGCCAGTTGCCGGACGGCCGCACCGAGCAGTATCAGCGCGACGTCAGCGGCCAGTTGACCGGTTATACCGACCCGGCCGGGCACACCACGCTCTATCAACATAACCGTCGCGGCCAGGTGCGCCAGCGCACCGACGCCCATGGCCGGCAGGTGCAGTTCGGGTACGACAGCTATGGGCGGCTGCAGGCGCTGACCAACGAAAACGGCGAGAGTTATCGGTTTGCCTGGGATGCTGGAGACCGGCTGACCGAACAACAAGACCTCGACGGCAGCGCCAAGCGCTACACCTATGATTTGCTGGATAACGTCGCGGCGGTCACAGCGATTCCGGCGCCTTACGGCAACGGTCTGGCCGTCGTCCCCGAAGCACCGCCGGCCCCCATCGTTCATCGGCTGGAACGCGACGCCGTTGGCCGGCTGATCGCCAAAGTCACCGACGATGGCCGCACCGACTACAGCTACGACCCACTGGACCAGCTCACCGCCGTCACCTTCACCGACCACCACGGCAACGTCCAAGCCCTGAGCTTCGCCTACGATGCCCTCGGCCAGTTGCTCAAAGAACAAAGTACGGCCGGCAATCTGCAGCACCACTACGACGAACTCGGCAACCTGATCCAGACCCAACTGCCCGACGGGCGCTGGCTCAATCGCCTGTACTACGGCAGCGGCCACCTGCACCAGATCAACCTCGACGGCCAGGTCATCAGCGACTTCGAACGCGACCGCCTGCACCGCGAAGTGCTGCGCACCCAAGGCCAGCTCAGCACCCGCAGCGAATACGACCGCAGCGGCCGCTTGCGCTCACGCCAACGCCGCCTTAACAGCCAGCCATCGCTGATGCCCGCAGCGGCGCAAAAGCACTTCGAGTACGACCCCGCCGACAACCTGATCGGCAAACTCGACCAGCAACCCGCCGCGCAACACCGCCAACTGCTGCACTACGACGCCACCGGCCGCATCATCGCCAGCCAGGACAGCCTGCACGGCCAGCGCGAAACCTTCGCCTACGACGCCGCCGCCAACCTGCTGGACGGCCCGCAACCCGGTGCCGGGCTAGTGGTGCACAACAAACTGCTGACCTATCAGGACAAACGCTACCGCTATGACGCGTTTGGCCGGCTGATCGAAAAACGCAGCGCTAAACGGGGCTTGCAGCGCTTCGGTTACGACGCTGAGAGCCGATTGATTGAAGTGCGCAACGAAAACGGCAGCGTCGTCAAAATGACCTACGACCCGCTGGGCCGACGCATTGAAAAAACCGAGCACGACACCCACGGCTACCCACTCGGCGAAACCCGCTTCACCTGGGACGGGCTGCGCCTGTTGCAGGAACATCGCCATCAGCAGACCAGCCTCTACCTCTACGAAGACGAAGGTTACGAACCCCTGGCCCGCGTCGACGGCACCGGCCCGCTGCAAAAAATCCGCTACTACCACAACGACGTCAACGGTCTGCCGGAACAGCTCACCGAGGCGGACGGCCACAACGTCTGGCAGGCGACTTATCGGGTGTGGGGCAACACGCTAGAGGAGGTGCGCGAGCCGTACTACATTGAAGAGCAGAACCTACGATTCCAGGGGCAGTACCTGGACCGGGAGACGGGGCTGCATTTCAATACGTTCAGGTTCTATGATCCGGATGTGGGGCGGTTTACGACGCCGGATCCGATTGGGTTGGCGGGGGGAATCAATCTCTATCAATATGCGCCAAACCCTCTGACGTGGATGGACCCATGGGGATGGGCATGCAAAAGCGCAGTCAGTGGCAATAAAGGCCGAACCAAGGCGATCTATGACCTTAAGCGAAATGGGTTTAAGGTCGTCGCTGAAGAAGTCACCATGAAGGTCAATGGGAAACGTATTCGGGCTGACTTCGTGGCCAAAGACCGAAACGGAAAACTGCACGTATTTGAAGTGAAGCACGGCACCGGGAAGTTGACCCCTAACCAAATCGACTCCAAAGTCTTCGACATGACTAAGCCGGCCAACACCACACAACATTTGGGGGGAGGCACGATAAAACCTTCAGCCGGCACGCAGGGTACCTTCAAGGTTGATACCAAAGGAAAGCCGGGGGTGCCGCTGGGTGGGAAAGGCACACAGCACAACGCAACCTTCAATCTCTTAATCTACAAGTGAACATAATGAGCATAGAAATTCGTAAAAGCTTGGAAGTGGAATTACTGGCGGAGCTAAAAAAGATAACGTCGTCCCACTTGGACCTGAAAGCAAGCAAAAACAAACTTGGCCTACTTTCCTCCAAGGAAAAACTCGGGGAGATTTACATACAACACTTGACCAAGGCCGACGGCTACTATGCGGGCCTGGAGATTTATACATGCGAGGCATTTAGCTTCTGCATAAACAAATCACCGCCCTATCAGAGCCGACTGTTGAACTCATCTTTTTTGTCGAAAAGTTCATTATCGGAAGAAACAAAACAGTTTGGTGACGAGCTGGGCGGCATCATTAGAACCCCATCGCCTGATGAAATAAGCGCAACAGTCAAAAAAATAAACGAACGGCTGATGAAATTTTACTTATCAAAGGCAGAGAACGGCATCCTTGGTACGCCTTCATTAATTGATGACGTATTAGCGGAACCTGACAACTATGCGTACCCCTTTCTAACCGCATTATTTGCAGCGCAAAAAAATGACCTGAGCCTGGACTCAGACGTTTTCAGAAAAGTCCTCGCAACCAAATCAATATTTGGAAACAAACAATTTGATCTGGCTTTGGCAAATAAAATTCTGGGGATAGGTAACAAGTAAACCGCATCAACCGGTTTACGACGGCTGCGCCACCGAGCGGGAGCAAGCTCCCTCGCCACGAACCGCAGGGCTGCCCGAAGCATGGCACCGGCCCGCTGCAAAAAATCCGCTACTACCACAACGACCTCAACGGCCTGCCGGAACAGCTGTAAACGCTCCATGAACCTCACATTCAAAGCCGCCACCTGATCCCCAATGCTGTGCTTCCGATTCCTTTCCGGAGCCAGCACCTCATGATGCGTCCCGACGCAAAAGTCGAAAAAGTCTATCTCTACCCCAAGCCCGTCGAC
>NZ_JBFTNH010000045.1:0-2717 GCF_056397385.1 Pseudomonas sp. 05N36
GGGGTATCGACCACCACCGAACCGCTGGTTTTACCGGCTTCGATGTTGATCACCGCACCGTTCGACAGGGTGACGGTCATCGGCGTGCCGGCCGGATTGCTCAGCGTGGCGGTGTAAGTGATCTGACCACCTTCGGTGACCGAACCGGTGGCCGCCAGGGACAGCCCGGTGTTGTCGATCGAATCGGTGATGGTGGTGACCGCCGGGGTGGTGCTCGGGGTCAACTGTTCGAAGTTGCCGCCCGTGGTGCTTTCGATGGTGGTGCTGACGGTACTGCCGTTTTTGTAGACGTCGTTGGCCGGGGTGTCGACCACCACCGAACCGGAAGTCTTGCCGGCCTCGATGTTGATCACCGCGCCGTTCGACAGGGTCACGCTCATGGCGGTGCCGGCCGGGTTGGTCAGCGTCGCGGTGTAAGTGATCTGGCCGCCTTCAACCACCGAACCATTCGCCGTCAGGCTCAACCCGGTGTTATCGATCGAATCGGTAATCGTCGTAACAGCTGGTGTGCTGCTTGGGGTCAACTGTTCGAAATTGCCACCGGTGGTGCTTTCAATGGTGGTGCTGACGGTGCTGCCGTTTTTGTAGACGTCGTTGGCCGGGGTGTCGACCACCACGGAACCGGACGTTTTACCGGCTTCGATGTTGATCACGGCGCCGTTCGACAGGGTCACGCTCATCGCAGTGCCGGCCGGGTTGCTCAGCGTGGCGGTGTAAGTGATCTGCCCGCCTTCGGTAATGGTGTTGTCGGCGGTGAGCGTCAGCCCGGTGTTATCGATGGAGTCGGTGATGGTGGTGACCGCCGGGGTGGTGCTCGGGGTCAACTGTTCGAAGTTGCCGCCGGTGGTGCTTTCGATGGTGGTGCTGACGGTACTGCCGTTCTTGTAAACGTCGTTGGCTGGGGTGTCGACCACCACCGAACCGGAAGTCTTGCCGGCCTCGATGTTGATCACCGCGCCGTTCGACAGGGTCACGCTCATGGCGGTGCCGGCCGGGTTGGTCAGCGTGGCGGTGTAAGTGATCTGCCCGCCTTCGGTGACCGAACCAGTGGCCGCCAGGGACAGGCCGGTGTTGTCGATCGAATCGGTGATGGTGGTGACGGCCGGGGCGGTGCTCGGAGTCAGCTGTTCGAAATTGCCGCCGGTGGTGCTTTCGATGGTGGTGCTGACGGTRCTGCCGTTTTTGTAGACGTCGTTGGCTGGGGTGTCGACCACCACCGAACCGCTGGTTTTGCCAGCTTCGATGTTGATCACGGCACCGTTGGACAACGTGACGGTCATCGCGGTGCCGGCCGGGTTGCTCAGGGTGGCGGTGTAGGTGATCTGCCCGCCTTCGGTAATGGTGTTGTCGGCAGTTAGGGTCAGGCCGGTGTTATCGATCGAGTCGGTGATGGTGGTGACCGCCGGAGTCGTGCTCGGGGTCAGCTGTTCGAAATTGCCACCCGTGGTGCTTTCGATGGTGGTGCTGACGGTGCTGCCGTTTTTGTAAACGTCATTCGCCGGGGTGTCGACCACCACCGAGCCGGTGGTTTTGCCGGCTTCGATGTTGATCACGGCGCCGTTCGACAGGGTCACGCTCATCGCGGTGCCGGCCGGGTTGGTCAGCGTCGCGGTGTAGGTGATCTGGCCGCCCTCGGTAATGGTGTTGTCGGCAGTGAGCGTCAAGCCGGTGTTGTCGATCGAGTCGGTAATGGTGGTGACCGCCGGAGTCGTGCTCGGGGTCAGTTGCTCGAAATTGCCACCGGTGGTGCTTTCGATGGTGGTGCTGACGGTGCTGCCGTTTTTGTAGACGTCGTTGGCCGGGGTGTCGACCACCACCGAGCCGCTGGTTTTACCGGCCTCGATGTTGATGACCGCGCCGTTGCTGAGCGTGACGCTCATGGCGGTGCCGGCCGGGTTGGTCAGCGTGGCGGTGTAGGTGATCTGCCCACCTTCGGTAATCGTGTTGTTGGCGGTCAGCGTCAGGCCGGTGTTGTCGATCGAATCGGTAATCGTCGTGACGGCCGGCGTCGTGCTCGGGGTCAGCTGTTCGAAGTTGCCACCGGTGGTGCTTTCGATGGTGGTGCTGACGGTRCTGCCGTTTTTGTAGACGTCGTTGGCCGGGGTATCGACCACCACCGAACCGCTGGTTTTGCCGGCTTCGATGTTGATCACYGCGCCGTTCGACAGGGTCACGCTCATGGCGGTGCCGGCCGGRTTGGTCAGGGTCGCGGTGTAGGTGATCTGGCCACCTTCAACCACCGAACCGGTGGCTGCCAGGGACAGGCCGGTGTTATCGATCGAATCGGTGATGGTGGTGACSGCCGGCGTCGTGCTCGGGGTCAGCTGTTCGAAGTTGCCGCCGGTGGTGCTTTCGATGGTGGTGCTGACGGTACTGCCGTTTTTGTAGACGTCATTCGCTGGAGTGTCGACCACCACCGAGCCGGAAGTCTTGCCGGCTTCGATGTTGATGACTGCACCGTTGGACAGGGTGACGGTCATCGCGGTGCCGGCTGGGTTGGTCAGCGTCGCGGCGTAAGTGATCTGACCACCTTCGGTGACCGAACCAGTGGCCGCCAGGGACAGGCCGGTGTTATCGATCGAATCGGTGATGGTGGTGACCGCCGGCGTCGTGCTCGGGGTCAGCTGTTCGAAGTTGCCGCCGGTGGTGCTTTCGATGGTGGTGCTGACGGTACTGCCGTTTTTGTAGACGTCATTCGCTGGAGTGTCGACCACCAC
>NZ_JBFTNH010000046.1:0-1849 GCF_056397385.1 Pseudomonas sp. 05N36
AAGACCATCATGGTCTTGTCGAGGTAGAACAGTTCGTTGTCCAGGCCGGCATAACCGCTGGCCATCGAGCGTTTGTTGACGATGATGGTCTTGGCTTTGAAGGCTTCGAGAATCGGCATGCCGGCAATCGGCGATTTCGGGTCGTTCTTCGCTGCCGGGTTGACCACGTCGTTGGCGCCGAGCACCAGCACCACGTCGGCCTGGCCGAACTCGGAGTTGATGTCTTCCATCTCGAACACCWGGTCGTAAGGCACTTCAGCCTCGGCCAGCAGCACGTTCATGTGGCCGGGCATCCGACCGGCTACGGGGTGGATCGCATACTTCACGGTCACGCCACGGTGGGTCAGCTTCTCGGTCAGTTCTTTAAGCGCGTGCTGCGCCCGTGCGACTGCCAGGCCGTAGCCKGGAACGATGATCACGGTGTCGGCGTTGGTCAGCAGGAAGGTGGCRTCGTCCGCCGAGCCGGATTTCACCGGGCGGGCTTCTTTCGAACCSGCCGGGCCGGCCGCGTCTGCRCTGTTGCCGAAGCCACCGAGCAGGACGTTGAAGAACGAACGGTTCATCGCCTTGCACATGATGTACGAGAGAATCGCACCGGACGAACCCACCAGGGAGCCGGCAATGATCAGCATCGAGTTGTTCAGTGAGAAGCCGATACCCGCCGCAGCCCAGCCGGAATAGCTGTTGAGCATCGACACCACCACCGGCATGTCGGCGCCGCCGATTGGGATAATGATCATTACGCCGAGCACGAAGGCCAGGGCCAGCATCAGGGCGAAGGCGCCGAGGTTACCGGTCATCATGAAGGTGATGCCCAGACCCAATGTTGCCAGACCCAGCAGCAGGTTGATTTTATGTTGCCCGCCAAACTGTACCGGTGCGCCCTGGAACAGGCGGAACTTGTACTTGCCCGACAGCTTGCCGAACGCGATGACCGAACCRGAGAAGGTAATGGCACCGATGGCCGCGCCCAGGAACAACTCCAGACGGTTGCCCGCCGGGATCGAATCGCCCAGCTGCTTGACGATGCCCAGCGACTGCGGCTCGACCACAGCGGCGATGGCGATGAACACCGCTGCCATACCGATCATGCTGTGCATGAACGCGACCAGTTCCGGCATCTTGGTCATTTCAACGCGTTTGGCCATGATCGAACCGGCAGTACCGCCGATCAGCAGGCCGACGATSACGTAACCGATACCGGCGGTGGCCAGCTCGGAGCCAAGTTTGAACACCAGGCCGACGGTGGTGACGATGGCCAGCGCCATGCCGAGCATCCCGTACACATTGCCGCGTCGCGACGAGGTCGGGTGTGACAAGCCCTTAAGGGCCTGGATGAAACAGATCGACGCGATCAAGTAGAGCGTCGTGACAAGGTTCATGCTCATTACTTGGGCGCCTCTTCTTTTACGGCTTTCGGGGCTTTTTTCTTGAACATCTCAAGCATTCTGCGGGTCACCAGGAAGCCACCGAACACGTTGACTGCCGCCAGCGCCACAGCGAGGGTGCCCATGGTTTTGCCCAGCGGTGTCACGGTCAGCGCCGCCGCCAGCATGGCGCCGACGATCACGATCGCCGAAATGGCGTTGGTCACTGCCATCAACGGGGTGTGCAGTGCGGGTGTAACGTTCCAGACCACGTGATAACCGACATAAATCGCCAGCACGAAGATGATCAGGTTGTAGATACCGGGGGAGATAAGCTCTTCCATCGTCTGAATCCCTGCTTAGGCGTTTTTGCGGATGACTTGGCCGTCGCGGCACATCAGGCACGCGGCGACGATGTCGTCTTCTAGGTTCACTTCGAACTGACCTTCCTTGTTGAAGACCAGCTTCAGGAAGTCCAGCAG
>NZ_JBFTNH010000047.1:0-2466 GCF_056397385.1 Pseudomonas sp. 05N36
TGGGGATTCCATGCGCACTTGGACACCCAGTCCACGAACACTTGGACAGCGATTCCACGCTCACTTGGACACTCATTCCACGGCCACTTGGACACTGATTCCACGAGCACTTGGACAGTGATCTCTCACTGATCCGACCCAAGCTCAGGCAGGCAGCAACGCAGGATTATTCACTACCATCGACCTCTTTTCTCGAAGCGAAGAGGTCGTCGTGGAGCGTATATCCATGCGTAAAATCCGAGAGGTACTACGCCTAAAGTTCGACGCCGGCCTGTCCGTGCGCAGAATTGCTACCAGCCTGCGCATTAGCAGCGGCAGTGCCGGCAATTACCTGCACCGCTTCAACGCTTGCGGGCTGACCTGGCCAACGGCCTTGTCAGACGCTGATCTGGAGCGCTGCCTATTCCCGCCAGCGCCGACGGTTCCCAGTGATCAACGTCCGATGCCTGATTGGGCTTGGGCGCATGCTGAGCTGCGCCGCCCGGGCGTCACCCTGGCCCTGCTTTGGCAAGAGTATCGGCTCACCCACCCGCAAGGTTTCCAGTACAGCTGGTTCTGCGAGCACTACCGTCTCTGGGCCGCGAAGATCGATGTGGTCATGCGCCAGGAACACCGTGCCGGCGAGAAGCTGTTCGTTGATTACGCCGGCCAGACCGTGCCAGTCATTGATCGGCGAACCGGCGAGATCCGCCAAACGCAGATCTTCGTCGCCGTCCTCGGCGCGTCCAGCTACACCTTCGCCGAGGCCACCTGGTCGCAGAAACTGCCCGACTGGCTGGGCTCGCACGTGCGCTGCTTCGCCTTTCTCGGCGGCACATCGCAGATCCTGGTACCGGACAATCTGCGCAGCGGCGTCACCAAGGCGCATCGCTACGAGCCCGACATCAACCCCAGTTACCGCGATCTCGCCGAGCACTATGGCGTTGCCGTGTTGCCTGCTCGATCCCGCAAACCTCGGGATAAAGCAAAGGTCGAAGTCGGTGTGCAAGTGGTCGAGCGGTGGATCCTGGCGGTGCTGCGCAACCGCCAGTTCTTCTCCTTGGGCGAACTCAACACAGCCATCGCGCTGCTGCTGGATCGCCTCAATCAGAAGCCCTTCAAGAAGCTGCCCGGCTCACGCCGCTCAGCCTTCGAGACCATCGACCAACCTGCGCTGCAACCGCTGCCGGAACACCCGTATGTCTACGCCGAATGGAAAAAGGTGCGAGTACACATCGACTACCACGTCGAGGTCGATGGTCATTACTACTCGGTGCCGTACCAGTTGGTGAAGCACCAACTCGAAGTGCGGCTAACCGCTAAGACCGTCGAGTGCTTCCACGCCAACCAGCGCGTGGCCAGCCATCTGCGCTCACCGCACAAAGGCCGTCACACCACCCAAACCGAGCACATGAGCGGCTGGAAGCCGCTTGCCAGCGTGCGCTGGCACTGGGCGCGTGCAGTTACAAAAGCCTGGAATCGATCCTGCGCCAAGGCCTAGAACGGCTACCGCTGGCCCAGCAGAACCTGCCGTTACTGCCTGAAGAACATATCAATCTGCGCGGCCCTGGCTACTACCACTGACCTGAAAAAGGAGCACGAACATGCTGCCTAATCCGACACTCGATAAGCTACAAACTCTGCGACTGCACGGCATGATCAAGGCGCTTGGCGAACAACATGCAACACCGGACATCAACGATCTCAGCTTCGACGAACGCCTCGGTCTCATGGTCGACCGCGAGCTAACCGAGCGTGAAGACGCCCGCCTGGCCACTCGCCTCAAAGCCGCACGACTACGCCATAACGCGTGCCTGGAAGACATCGATTACCGCAGCCCGCGCGGTCTGGACAAATCCCTGATCCTGCAACTGGGTGGCGGCCAATGGCTGCGCGACGGCCTGAACCTGATCATCGGCGGCCCAACTGGCGTGGGCAAAACCTGGCTCGCCTGCGCGCTGGCTCACAAGGCCTGCCGCGACGGTTACAGCGTGCGTTATCTGCGCTTGCCGCGCTTGATGGAAGAACTAAGCCTGGCCCACGGCGACGGCCGCTTCGCGAAACTGATGGCGGGTTATGCCAAGACCGACTTGCTGATCCTGGACGACTGGGGCCTAGCGCCGTTTACCGCTGCGCAACGGCGCGACATGCTTGAACTGCTGGACGACCGCTACGGCAACCGCTCGACGCTAGTGACCAGCCAGATGCCAGTGGACAAATGGCACGCACTGATCGGCGATCCGACCTTGGGCGATGCGATCCTCGACCGGCTGGTGCACAACGCTTATCGGATCGAACTGAAGGGCGAATCGATGCGCAGACGCGCAACGAAATTGACGGCGGCAGGGACTTCAGACTAACAATGCAAACCTGCGTCGCTGCGCTCCGACTGCCTGTCCAAGTGGACGCGGATCAGGTGTCCAAGTGAGCGCGGAACGAGTGTCCAAATGATCGTGGGCTGAGTGTCCAAGTGTCGTGGAATCCGCA
>NZ_JBFTNH010000048.1:0-1357 GCF_056397385.1 Pseudomonas sp. 05N36
TTAATGAGATGGTCAGCCTGACCGAGAAGCCCTGCAGGTTTACGCTTGCAGGGCTTTTCTCGTTTTCGGCGGAGGATCTCTCATGAACACGATGACGCTTCTCGGTATCGACATTGGCAAACATAGCTTCCACCTGCATGGCCAGGACGCCAAAGGTCATCAGGTCCTGCGCAAGAAAACCAGTCGCGGGCAATTGCTCAGCACATTGGCCCAACTGCCGGCCTGCACGGTGGTGATGGAGTCGTGTGGCGGTGCCCACTGGCTGGCTCGACAGATCGGCGCATTGGGCCACGAGGTAAAGCTGATTGCCCCGCAATACGTCAAGCCGTTCGTCAAAGGCAACAAAAACGATTTCATTGATGCCGAAGCGATTTGCGAGGCGGCGAGCCGCCCCGCGATGCGCTTCTGCTCGATTAAAACCGCAGAGCAACAAACGCTTTCAGCTTTGCATCGTGTCCGAGATTCCTTGATTGGCCATCGCACCGTCGCGACCAATCAGATTCATGGCTTTTTGCTGGAATTCGGGATCAGCCTGCCTATTGGCGCAACGGCGTTGCACCGCGTACCGGCGCTGCTGGACGATCCACAACATTCGGTTCCATTGCGCCTAAAGAGCGTGGTGATGCGCCTCTATCATCAAATCCAACAGCTGAATGATGAAATCAAGGACATCGAGTCCGACCTAAAGCAACAGTTGAAAGAAGACGATGGCGGAAATCGTTTGCAGAGTATTCCTGGCATCGGCCCCATCACCGCCAGTGCGGTATTGGCGGATGTGGGCGATGCGTCGAACTATCGAAGTGGACGCGATTTTGCCGCTTCGCTGGGGCTGGTGCCGAGGCAGTATTCGACGGGCGGAAAGACGGTGCTTCTGGGGATCAGCAAGCGCGGCGACAAGCACATCCGCCAACTGCTGGTGCAGGGCGCGCGATCCATCATGCAGCATATCGATAAGCGGGAGGACGCCTTGGGGCCTTGGGTTCGAGAGCTGCTGACGCGTCGCCACTCCAATGTCGTCGCGTGCGCGCTGGCAAACAAACTGGCGCGAATCGTGTGGGCGGTACTGACCAAAGGCGGCCAGTACGACCCGCATCCGAACGTTTGAACGTGCAGCTTTACCACCGGCTTTTGCGACGTCACTGACTGATGACAGTAAACGGCAAACGGCCCGACTGAGAACCTGGCATAAAAATCAGCTTTAGAGGCTGAGGGTTTTTTCAGGACAGTCGGGAGCGGCTACTCATCGAGGGCCGAGCGTTGTAGCAGCAACGCTCACAATGAGCCCGGATACATTAGCGCAAGCCAGCTTTACCGAAAACAGCCAAAGAGGTTGCAGGAGAGGGGCTGACCATACATT
>NZ_JBFTNH010000049.1:0-1344 GCF_056397385.1 Pseudomonas sp. 05N36
GGCCGGCACCGCCATGAGCGTGACCCTGTCGAACGGCGCAGTGATCAACATCGAAGCCGGCAAAACCAGCGGTTCGGTGGTGGTCGATACTCCAGCCAACGACGTCTACAAGAACGGCAGTACCGTCAGCACCACTATCGAAAGCACCACGGGCGGCAACTTCGAGCAACTGACCCCGAGTACCACCCCCGCGGTCACCACCATCACCGATTCGATCGACAACACCGGGTTGAGCCTGACGGCGAATGGTTCGGTGATTGAAGGTGGCCAGATCACTTACACCGCGACCCTGACCAATCCGGCCGGCACGCCGATGACCGTCACCCTGTCCAACGGCGCAGTGATCAACATCGAAGCCGGTAAAACCAGCGGTTCGGTGGCGGTCGATACCCCGGCCAACGACGTCTACAAGAACGGCAGCACCGTCAGCACCACCATCGAAAGCACCACCGGTGGCAACTTCGAACAGCTGACCCCGAGCACCACCCCGGCCGTTACGACGATTACCGATTCGATCGATAACACCGGCCTGAGCCTGACGGCGACCGGTTCGATCACCGAAGGTGGGCAGATCACCTACACCGCCACGCTGACCAATCCAGCCGGCACCGCGATGACCGTCACCCTGTCCAACGGTGCAGTCATCAACATCGAAGCTGGCAAAACCAGCGGCTCGGTGGTGGTCGATACCCCGGCCAACGACGTCTACAAGAACGGCAGCACCGTCAGCACCACTATCGAAAGCACCACGGGCGGCAACTTCGAGCAACTGACCCCGAGTACCACCCCCGCGGTCACCACCATCACCGATTCGATCGACAACACCGGTCTCAGCCTGACGGCGACCGGTTCCGTGGCCGAAGGCGGCCACATCACCTACACCGCGACGCTGACCAACCCGGCCGGCACTGCGATGAGCGTGACCCTGAGCAACGGCGCGGTCATCAACATCGACGCCGGCAAAACCACCGGCTCCGTGGTGGTCGATGCACCCAAAGACGACGTCTACCTCGACGCCGGCAAGGTCCAGGCGACGATCACCACCGCCACCGGTGGCAACTTCGAGAACTTGGTCACCAGCAGCACACCAGCAGTCACCAACGTCACCGACACCATCGACACCTCGACGGTGAAACTGACCGCCACCGATTCGGCGGCCGAAGGCGGCACCGTCACCTACACCGCGACTGTCAGTGCGCCGGTCACCGGTTCGGCAGTGATCGTGACCCTGGCCAACGGCCAGACCATCACCATCCCGGTCGGCCAGTCCAGCGGCACCGCGACCACCACCGCGCCGAACGACGCGCTRGTCGGCCACACCCCGCTGACCAACGCGATTACCAA
>NZ_JBFTNH010000050.1:0-1177 GCF_056397385.1 Pseudomonas sp. 05N36
GCTTGTATGTTTAGACTTGAAGGGGTGGGTGGGACTAAAAGCCCGATTCTGACTCTAGCCAGTACAGACCGTGGGAGACTTCGTCCCACCCCTTCTACCCAAAAGCGCCAATAAGGAATTCATCGGCAAGGCCGACGATAGAGACAAGCCAGCGCAACGGTAGACCCCAACAAGCTCTTAAACCCTAGCTCCGAGGATTCGTCATGACAATCCTTACTTCGCAAACGGTCGTGGGTGTTGATGTGGCCAAGGCTGAGGTGCTCGTCTATCGCGCCGATCTGCAAACCACACAAGCCATCCCCAATAATCGTGCAGCACTCAACCGCTGGCTCAAGACGCTGCCCGCCAAAAGCGGCATTGCCGTCGAGGCYACCAACATTTACCACTTGGACACGGTTGAGTTGGCCCATGAGTTGGGTCATCAGGTCTACGTCGTGGACGGTTATCGCTTGAGTCATTACCGCCTCGGTGTCGGCCAACGGGCCAAAAATGACCCGTGCGATGCCCSTCTTCTGGCTCGGTATCTGGCGCATGAACAGGGTGGGCTACGCGCTTGGAGTCCGCCCCCCAAGGCTTACAAGGCCCTGCAAAGCCTGCTTCATCGACGAGCAGCGCTGATCAAGGCGCGCGTCAGTCTGACTCAGAGCTGGGCCAATGAGCCGCGCCTGGAAGAAGAGCTGAAATGCCTGATGGAGGCGTTTAAGCACTCGGATTTGGTCATTCAAAAAAAGCTGCGTGACCTGAGCAAAGAGGCCGGAGCCGCCGAAAATATTGAGCGTTGCAAGGCCATTGAAGGCGTCGGCGTACTGACGGCAACCGGATTTGCGACGGCTTTTTTGCGTGGCGAGTTTAAGGACAGCAATGCCTTCATCGCTTTTTTGGGCATGGACTTGAGGGTCGACGACTCGGGAAAAAAGACGGGGAGTCGCAGTCTGACCAAGAAAGGGGATCCGGAAATACGGCGTCTAGCCCACAACTCGGCCATGGCAGCTTGTCGTTCAGCGACCTGGAAACCATTTTATGAAGGGTACCTGGCCAGAGGTTTCAAGAAGACTCAGGCCCTGGTAATCCTTGCCCGCAAACTCGCCCGGGTGGCGTTCGCCCTGATGAAAAACCAGAGCGAATACCGACCGAATCGACCGCTGCAGGGTTGTCCTGCAACATAGAATCTCCCACA
>NZ_JBFTNH010000051.1:0-1170 GCF_056397385.1 Pseudomonas sp. 05N36
GGAAACTCCGAACAATTCCTCAATCGTGATGAAATACAGCCTCACCACCTGACCCGAGCCCCTCATGAGCCAGATGAGCTTTTCCGACTTCGAATACGCCGGCAAACGTAAGCAAACTCGCCGCGAACGGTTTCTCGCAGAGATGGATCAGGTCGTGCCCTGGAACGGTTTGCTGAAGCTGATCGAACCGTATTACCCGAAGGCCGGCGGTGGTCGAAAACCCTATCCGTTGGAAACCATGCTGCGTATTCACCTGTTGCAGAACTGGTTCTCCCTGAGCGATCCGGCCATGGAAGAAGCGCTCTATGAAATCACGCCCATGCGCCAGTTCGCGCATCTGACGCTAAGCGCGCCAATCCCGGAAGACACCACGATCATGAACTTCCGGCACCTGCTGGAGAAGCATAAGTTGGCCCCTGCCATCCTTGCGGTTATCAACAGTTATTTGCAGGAAAAAGGTCTTTCCCTGCGCCAGGGCACAATCGTCGACGCGACGATTATTCACGCGCCCAGTTCGACCAAAAACGAGGACGGCAAACGCGATCCGGAGATGCACCAAACGAAGAAAGGGAACCAATACTTCTTTGGAATGAAGGCGCATATCGGTGCTGATGTTGAGTCGGGGCTGGTTCACCACGTTCACGGCACGGCGGCGAATGTAGCCGATGTCACCCAGGTTGCCGAACTGCTGCATGGCGAGGAAAACGCGGTCTATGCCGATGCGGGCTACGCCGGTGTCGAGAAGCGCAAGGAGCATGAGAAACGCGAGGTAGTTTGGCAGATCGCAGCTCGGCGCAGCACCTACTCCAGGCTGAGTAAGCGCAGCGTGCTTTATAAGGCCAAGCGAAAAATCGAGTACCTCAAAGCCCAGACACGGGCCAAGGTCGAACATCCATTTCGGGTGATCAAGCGTCAGTTTGGTTATGTGAAAGTGCGTTTTCGCGGACTGATGAAAAATACCGCTCAGCTGACCACGCTGTTCGCTCTATCAAACCTGTGGATGGCTCGAAAAAAGCTGATGGGTATGGGCGAGTTACGCGTGTAACACGGAGAAATGGGCTGACAAGCCCGGTAAGGCGGTGCGCACGGGACGTTTCGCGAGAATATAGCGCCGAACGCCACGATATTTTCAACTTGCCGCGCGGTTGCTGCAAGTTGATCGGAGCTTCC
>NZ_JBFTNH010000052.1:0-1074 GCF_056397385.1 Pseudomonas sp. 05N36
GATCAGTACTGTCGACAACCGGCCAGGCACATCAAGCCAGGTTGGTCAGATGGGGCTGGGCCTGATCAATGGGACTGAAAAGCTGGGTTACTACCAGTTGGGTTTCAAAAACCAGGTCGCGGACGTTCCGGTGCACGTTATGTACTCACGTAACGCGGGCGACACCTGGAATAAGTTTGACGATGACGTGTCGAAACAACCGAACGATTGGATCGCATTTGGTAACAATACCAGTGGCACCTGGACACCTGAATTCGTTCAGAACGTCACAGTCGACATGTCGCTTAACACCGTCATCGCCCCCACCAACAGCCTGACCCTGACCGACGAAGTAAAACTCGACGGCTCCGCCACCCTGCAGATCAAATACCTGTAATCGTCGTCTTTGAGGGGCAACGCCAAATACACGGTGTTGCCCGCGTGATCAAAGAATTACTCCCCCGCTGATTACCATCTGCTCCCATCCTTGCTCCTCAAAAAACACTCGCCCCCGCTTCCAACCTACATCGCCAACACCAAAAGACTACAGAGCACACGCCAAACGATGACGTTTTGTAGCCAGGGACACTTTTTCATACATCAAGCTCAGCGTTTTCGTATTAGTTGCATTCCGCCTCGCCACCTCGATCGATAGATTGCGCCCTGTCCGCTTAGGGCACTAACCGACAATCCCCCTTCAAGGAAGAACCAACACATGAACAAACATTTATCCCTGCTGACGGCTGCATTGCTGCTGACAGGCGCATCCTGCGCTTTTGCTGCGTCCAGTACTGACCTGACTGTTACAGGCCTCATTACGCCGGTGGCCTGTGAACCGTCACTCGCCAACGGCGGTGTCGTTGATTACGCAAAGATTTCTGCGAAAGACCTGAATGCGACCACTCACACCCGACTCAACGACGAAACCATTCAACTCACCGTGAGTTGCGATGCGTCAACCCGGTTTGCGATCAGTACTGTCGACAACCGGCCAGGCACATCAAGCCAGGTTGGTCAGATGGGGCTGGGCCTGATCAATGGGACTGAAAAGCTGGGTTACTACCAGTTGGGTTTCAAAAACCAGGTCGCGGACGT
>NZ_JBFTNH010000053.1:0-894 GCF_056397385.1 Pseudomonas sp. 05N36
GGCGGCAACTTCGAACAGTTGACCCCAAGCACCACCCCCGCCGTTACGACGATCACCGACTCGATCGACAACACCGGGTTGAGCCTGACGGCGAATGGTTCGGTGATTGAAGGTGGCCAGATCACTTACACCGCCACCCTGACCAATCCGGCCGGCACGCCGATGACCGTCACCCTGTCCAACGGCGCAGTGATCAACATCGAAGCCGGCAAAACCACCGGTTCGGTGGTAGTCGACACCCCGGCCAACGACGTCTACAAAAACGGCAGCACCGTCAGCACCACTATCGAAAGCACCACCGGTGGCAACTTCGAACAGCTGACCCCGAGCACCACCCCCGCGGTCACCACGATTACCGATTCGATCGACAACACCGGTCTGTCCCTGGCAGCCACCGGTTCGGTCACCGAAGGTGGTCAGATCACCTACACCGCGACCCTGACCAACCCGGCCGGCACGCCGATGACTGTCACGCTGAGTAATGGCGCCGTGATCAACATCGAGGCCGGCAAGACGTCCGGCTCGGTGGTGGTCGACACCCCAGCGAATGACGTCTACAAGAACGGCAGTACCGTCAGCACCACTATCGAAAGCACCACSGGCGGCAACTTCGAACAGCTGACCCCGAGCACGACKCCGGCGGTCACCACCATCACCGACTCGATCGACAACACCGGACTGTCCCTGGCAGCCACCGGTTCGGTGGTTGAAGGTGGCCAGATCACCTACACCGCGACGCTGAGCAACCCGGCCGGCACCGCGATGACCGTCACCCTGTCSAACGGYGCMGTSATCAACATCGARGCCGGCAAGACTTCCGGCTCSGTGGTGGTCGACACTCCAGCGAATGACGTCTACAAAAACGGCAGTACCGTCAGCACCACCATCGAAAGC
>NZ_JBFTNH010000054.1:0-857 GCF_056397385.1 Pseudomonas sp. 05N36
GAAGAAACTCGTTTCACTCGTTTCAAAAAAGCCAAGAAGAAACTCGTTTCACTCGTTTCAAAAAAGCCAAAAAATCTCATCGTTAAATACTTTTAAATGCACTGTTAATAAATAAATGATAAAGTGAAAATGTAACATCATCCCCACAAATCATTAAATCTTTTAATATGAAAAAGTTCTTTTACCCTCCATAGCCACTTAATTGTTGAGTGGCTATTTTTAATGCTTTATTCCAATTGCTTTTTGGTTGGAACCAACGGAGCATAATGTGTTGTTGAGTTGGTACTTCGTTGGGATTAATCCCAACAAACCACCAACCAACTCGCTAACATAGTTAGCTAACACATAGCTCATTCCAACCAAAAATTTTCTCGGCATAAATGCGTGTGATATGATTWATGTATTACTCCTTTCATTTARWATATCAAAAACTATTCCCTGGCTACTCAAAAAATGAGTAGTCTTTTTATTTTGCATTTTAAGCCYTTTCTAGGACATTTAATCATTCCACGTATAAAAATAACTAAAAACTTTTTTCGTTCAACAGAGAGACGATAAATCATTTTAAAATTCATTTTCTAAATCTTTTAKAATACGAAATATGTTTTTCTATCTCGGTTATTCTTCTTAATAAAAAGCTAAAGCCTTAAAAAATAGGTGTATAATGTAACTCTCGTATTTTAAAGAGCATAAGAGGAATCCTGAACAGAAATGTCTCCCAAATGGCTACATAAAATCAAAAAATGACTCCCAAATGGCTCCCTTTTTATGTAGCCATTTGGGAGCTAAAAGGGAGCCGAATGGTAGCCATTTTTAAAATAGCTTCTTACTTTTTGTCTGCCAAAATTCTATTTGCT
>NZ_JBFTNH010000055.1:0-818 GCF_056397385.1 Pseudomonas sp. 05N36
TTTTCAGGACAGTCGGGAGCGGCTACTCATCGAGGGCCGAGCGTTGTAGCAGCAACGCTCACAATGAGCCCGGATACATTAGCGCAAGCCAGCTTTACCGAAAACAGCCAAAGAGGTTGCAGGAGAGGGGCTGACCATACATTTTTATGTCTCGAATATACCGCAGCCTGGGCGGCCGGAAGGCCTGGACATAGAATTCGCATTAGATTTTGAGCAAGTAGTCAATTTTTTTCAATTTTATGTAGTAATAATGTAATATCAAAATGGTATTAATATGTTGCTATTTCTGAGGGATCAGCATGAAAAGAAATCATTACTTCGCTTATAAAATCCTCACTTTTCTGGAGATTGCCTCCGACGTTCGTGGCTTGAATGTTCCTTCTTTGCAGCGCTCATTTGAGCTTCGACGCTCAATCGAAAATGACGAAGACGCTGCTGCGAAACTCACTGAGGAGCTCAGCTACCACTTGGGTTTGTTGAGTGGTTCGGGTTTGATTGCTCTACGATCGGACACCAGTGGAGATTTCTACAGCCTCACTTGGGCTGGCCACGATCAGCTAGATTCTTATCGTGATGGCGCAGCCAACAGTTACCTCGGCCTGTTTGGAATCAAAACCAGTGCTGTCGCCTAAATCACAAACCGAAATTCTCTAGCCCCGCCACTGAGCGGGGCTTAATGAGATGGTCAGCCTGACCGAGAAGCCCTGCAGGTTTACGCTTGCAGGGCTTTTCTCGTTTTCGGCGGAGGATCTCTCATGAACACGATGACGCTTCTCGGTATCGACATTGGCAAACATAGCTTCCACCTGCATGGCCAG
>NZ_JBFTNH010000056.1:0-749 GCF_056397385.1 Pseudomonas sp. 05N36
GCCGGCAAAACCAGCGGCTCGGTGGTGGTCGATACTCCAGCCAACGACGTTTACAAAAACGGCAGCACCGTCAGCACCACCATCGAAAGCACCACCGGTGGCAACTTCGAGCAGCTGACCCCAAGCACGACGCCGGCCGTCACCACCATCACCGATTCGATCGATAACACCGGCCTGACCCTAACTGCCGACAACACGATTACCGAAGGTGGGCAGATCACCTACACCGCGACCCTGAGCAACCCGGCGGGCACGCCGATGACTGTCACGCTGAGTAATGGCGCCGTGATCAACATCGAAGCCGGCAAAACCAGCGGCTCGGTGGTGGTCGACACCCCGGCGAACGACGTCTACAAAAACGGCAGCACCGTCAGCACCACTATCGAAAGCACCAGCGGTGGCAATTTCGAACAGCTGACCCCAAGCACCACCCCGGCCGTTACGACGATCACCGACTCGATCGACAACACCGGGTTGAGCCTGACGGCGAATGGTGCGGTGATTGAAGGTGGCCAGATCACTTACACCGCCACGCTGAGCAATCCAGCCGGCACCGCGATGACTGTCACCCTGTCGAACGGCGCCGTGATCAACATCGAAGCCGGCAAAACCAGCGGCTCGGTGGTGGTCGATACTCCAGCCAACGACGTTTACAAAAACGGCAGCACCGTCAGCACCACCATCGAAAGCACCACCGGTGGCAACTTCGAGCAGCTGACCCCAAGCACGACGCCGGCCGTCACCACCAT
>NZ_JBFTNH010000057.1:0-726 GCF_056397385.1 Pseudomonas sp. 05N36
TTGGTAATCGCGTTGGTCAGCGGGGTGTGGCCGACCAGCGCGTCGTTCGGCGCGGTGGTGGTCGCGGTGCCGCTGGACTGGCCGACCGGGATGGTGATGGTCTGGCCGTTGGCCAGGGTCACGATCACTGCCGAACCGGTGACCGGCGCGCTGACAGTCGCGGTGTAGGTGACGGTGCCGCCTTCGGCCGCCGAATCGGTGGCGGTCAGTTTCACCGTCGAGGTGTCGATGGTGTCGGTGACGTTGGTGACCGCAGGCGTGCTGCTGGTGACCAGGTTCTCGAAGTTACCGCCGGTGGCGCTGGTGATCGTAGCCTGGACCTTGCCGGCGTCGAGGTAGACGTCGTCTTTGGGGGCGTCGGCCACTACGGAACCGGTGGTTTTGCCGGCGTCGATGTTGATGACTGCGCCGTTGCTCAGTGTGACGGTCACTGGCGTGCCGGCGGCGTTGGTCAGGGTGGCGGTGTAGGTGATGTGACCACCTTCGGCCACGGAACCGGTCGCGCTCAGTGTCAGGTTGGTGGTGTCGACGGTGTCGGTCACRYTGGTGCTGACCGGGGTTTTGTCGGCGACCAGGTTTTCGTAGTTGCCRCCGCTGACGTTGGTAATCGCGTTGGTCAGCGGGGTGTGGCCGACCAGCGCGTCGTTCGGCGCGGTGGTGGTCGCGGTGCCGCTGGACTGGCCGACCGGGATGGTGATGGTCTGGCCGTTGGCCAGGGTCACGATC
>NZ_JBFTNH010000058.1:0-671 GCF_056397385.1 Pseudomonas sp. 05N36
GGCGGCAACTTCGAACAGTTGACCCCAAGCACCACCCCCGCCGTTACGACGATCACCGACTCGATCGACAACACCGGGTTGAGCCTGACGGCGAATGGTTCGGTGATTGAAGGTGGCCAGATCACTTACACCGCGACCCTGACCAATCCGGCCGGCACGCCGATGACCGTCACCCTGTCCAACGGTGCAGTCATCAACATCGAAGCTGGCAAAACCAGCGGCTCGGTGGTGGTCGACACCCCGGCCAACGACGTCTACAAGAACGGCAGYACCGTCAGCACCACTATCGAAAGCACCASCGGTGGCAATTTCGAACAGCTGACCCCGAGTACCACCCCCGCTGTTACGACGATTACCGATTCGATCGATAACACCGGCCTGACGCTGACCGCCAACAACACGATTACCGAAGGCGGGCAGATCACTTACACCGCGACCCTGACCAACCCGGCCGGCACCGCGATGASCGTSACCCTGTCGAACGGCGCCGTGATCAACATCGAGGCCGGCAAGACTTCCGGTTCCGTGGTGGTCGRCACTCCAGCGAATGATGTTTACAAGAACGGCAGCACCGTCAGCACCACCATCGAAAGCACCACCGGTGGCAATTTCGAGCAGCTGACCCCGRGCACCACCCCAGCGGTGACCACCATCACCGATTCGATCGATAA
>NZ_JBFTNH010000059.1:0-603 GCF_056397385.1 Pseudomonas sp. 05N36
CTCAATCGACTGAGTACTTCTGTAATTTTTGTCTCAAGTAAAAGTTTTTTATCTTCTTTAATATTCCTTGTTGGCTTTTCAGCTTGTTTAAATTGTTCATATGTACCATCAAATATTTTTATTTCTTTATTATCAATTGTCATTATTCGAGTGGCTACTTTTTCGATAAATTTACGATCGTGAGATACAAAGATTATACTGCCATTATATTCCTTTAACAAAGATTCAAACGCCTCTATAGCTTCCATATCAAGAAAGTTTGTTGGTTCATCTAGTACTAACGTGTTAACTTCACTTAAGAATACTTTAGTTAGTGCTACTTTAACTCGCTCTCCACCACTTAAGACATTTATTGGTTTATAAACATCATCTCTAAAAAAATGCATTCTAGCTAGAATAGTTCGAATAAGAGTTTCATTTTGTTGTGAAGAAGATTGAACATTTTCTAAAATACTCTTATCTAATTCTAATGTATCTATTTTTTGGCTAAAATAACCGATTTTGACAGATGGCGATAATGAAATACCATGATTCCCATGAACAATTTTTTTAATAAACGTTGTCTTTCCTGTACCATTAGATCCGATAATTGCCATCTTGTCT
>NZ_JBFTNH010000060.1:0-599 GCF_056397385.1 Pseudomonas sp. 05N36
ATTTTACGTCCTTTTTTTGCTTTAATTTTATTGATATTAAGATTATTAAAAATTGAAGAAAGTTCATTAATTATTGGCTTATTTTACGTCCTTTTTTTGCTTTAATTTTATTGATATTAAGATTATTAAAAATTGAAGAAAGTTCATTAATTATTGGCTTTAATACACGTTTGGTTATATCATTCATCTGATAAGTTTTAGGTATATCTAGACGATTTTTAAAATCAGCTATATTTATTTTTATATAACCAGTATGTTTATATTGTTTAAGCAATCTAAACATATTTTTAGCGTAAGTAGATTTAAGATGGGTCATTTCTTTTAATTCAAATTTCGTAAAATCAGCTGTTATAGAATTTAAAATATGTTTTAAATCAGGATTAACACTAATAGATAAACATTCTTCGTCTAAATCTACTTTGTATGAAGTAAATAAAACAAATTTTTCAAAAGACCTATCATTACGCTCCACATATGTTAGATTCAACATTTTATCGTATACGTGCTCTAAATCATTAATAAAACGTTCTTGAGAACGTGTATAGTAGTTACTTAAATATTTTAATTCTTCAAAAGGAATAATTACTTTTCTCGTATCC
>NZ_JBFTNH010000061.1:0-579 GCF_056397385.1 Pseudomonas sp. 05N36
TTTCTAATCAACAAGAATTAATTATACATCTTAAGCATAGTTAAGTCAACAAAAAATTCAAGTTAATTTATTAATATATTCTATTAATCCACAAAAAAATGACCAACAGGTCAAAAGTAGATTGCCTGGCAACGTCCTACTCTAGCGGAACGTCAGTCCGACTACCATCGGCGCTRAGGAGCTTAACTTCYGTGTTCGGCATGGGAACRGGTGTGACCTCCTTGCCATTGTCACCAGACAAATGAATGATTATTCATTCAAAACTAGATAGTAAGTAAGATTTTGCGTCGCAAAACGTTTTTTAAAAATTGATTAAGTCTTCGATCGATTAGTATTCGTCAGCTCCACGTGTCACCACGCTTCCACCTCGAACCTATTAACCTCGTCATCTTCGAGGGATCTTATAACCGAAGTTGGGAAATCTCATCTTGAGGGGGGCTTCATGCTTAGATGCTTTCAGCACTTATCCCGTCCGCACATAGCTACCCAGCGATGCCCTTGGCAGAACAACTGGTACACCAGCGGTGCGTCCATCCCGGTCCTCTCGTACTAAGGACAGCTCCTCTCAAATTTCCTACG
>NZ_JBFTNH010000062.1:0-556 GCF_056397385.1 Pseudomonas sp. 05N36
CCCTGGCCCTGGAAGCCGCGCCGCGCACTTCCCGCGCGCAGAGCCTCGATGTGCTGTCCTCGCAGGCCAATATCGCCGGCTATAAAGCCGTGTTGCTGGCCGCCCATTACTATCCGCGCTTCATGCCGATGTTGATGACCGCCGCGGGCACCGTGAAGGCCGCGCGCGTGCTGATTCTCGGCGCTGGTGTGGCGGGTCTGCAGGCGATCGCCACCGCCAAGCGTCTGGGTGCGGTGATTGAAGCATCCGATGTGCGCCCTGCGGTGAAGGAACAGATCGAATCCCTCGGCGCTAAGTTCGTCGACGTCCCGTACGAGACCGATGAAGAGCGCGAATGTGCCGTCGGTGTCGGCGGTTACGCACGCCCGATGCCGGCCAGTTGGATGCAACGTCAGGCCCTGGCCGTGCACGAGCGCGCCAAGCAGGCCGACATCGTCATCACCACCGCCCTGATTCCCGGCCGCAAGGCACCAGTGCTGCTGAGCGCTGAAACCGTGGCGCAGATGAAACCCGGTTCGGTGGTCATCGACCTGGCTGCCGCACAAGGCGGTAACTG
>NZ_JBFTNH010000063.1:0-547 GCF_056397385.1 Pseudomonas sp. 05N36
GCAATTTCGAGCAGCTGACCCCGAGCACCACCCCGGCGGTGACCACCATCACCGATTCGATCGACAACACCGGGCTGTCCCTGGCGGCCACTGGTTCGGTCACCGAAGGTGGGCAGATCACCTACACCGCGACGCTGACCAACCCGGCCGGCACCGCCATGAGCGTGACCCTGTCGAACGGYGCRGTGATCAACATCGAAGCCGGCAARACCAGCGGTTCGGTGGTGGTCGATACTCCAGCCAACGACGTCTACAAGAACGGCAGTACCGTCAGCACCACCATCGAAAGCACCACCGGTGGCAATTTCGAGCAGCTGACCCCGAGCACCACCCCRGCGGTGACCACCATCACCGATTCGATCGATAACACCGGCCTGACGCTCACTGCCGACAACACCATTACCGAAGGCGGCCAGATCACCTACACCGCSACSCTGASCAATCCGGCCGGCACSSCSATGASYGTSACCCTGTCSAACGGCGCAGTGATCAACATCGAAGCCGGCAAAACCASCGGTTCGGTGGTAGTCGACACCCCGGCCAACGA
>NZ_JBFTNH010000064.1:0-539 GCF_056397385.1 Pseudomonas sp. 05N36
GCCGGGCAGACATCGCTGGTGACCATTACCTTCTCCGAGGCAGTCACCGGTTTCGACAACAGTGACCTCAGCGTGCCCAACGGCACCCTGACCAGCGTCAGTTCCAGTGATGGCGGGATCACCTGGACCGCCACCTTCACCCCGACTGCCGGCATAAAAGACACCACCAACGTGATCACCCTGGCTAACACCGGCGTCGCCGATCTGGCCGGTAACGCCGGTAGCGGCACCACCGACTCCGCCAACTTCACCATCGACACCGTGCGTCCRACGGCGACCATCGTGGTGGCTGACAACGCCTTGAATATCGGTGAAACCTCGCTGGTGACCATCACCTTCTCCGAGGCGGTGACCGGYTTCACCAACGCYGACCTGACSATYRCCAACGGCACGCTGACCGCGGTCAGCAGCAGCGATGGCGGGATCACCTGGACGGCGACCTTCACCCCGACCAGCGCCATTACCGACGCCACCAACCTGATCACCCTGGACAACACCGGCGTGCAGAACGGTTCCGGCAACGTCGGCGCGGGCACCAC
>NZ_JBFTNH010000065.1:0-538 GCF_056397385.1 Pseudomonas sp. 05N36
GGCCGGCACCGCCATGAGCGTGACCCTGTCGAACGGCGCAGTGATCAACATCGAAGCCGGYAAAACCAGCGGTTCGGTGGTGGTCGATACTCCAGCCAACGACGTCTACAAGAACGGCAGTACCGTCAGCACCACTATCGAAAGCACCAGCGGTGGCAATTTCGARCAGYTGACCCCGAGCACGACGCCGGCGGTCACCACCATCACCGATTCGATCGACAACACCGGACTGTCCCTGGCGGCCACTGGTTCGGTCACCGAAGGTGGGCAGATCACCTACACCGCGACGCTGACCAACCCGGCCGGCACCGCCATGAGCGTGACCCTGTCGAACGGTGCGGTGATCAACATCGAAGCCGGCAAGACGTCCGGCTCGGTGGTGGTCGACACCCCGGCGAATGACGTTTACAAAAACGGCAGCACCGTCAGCACCACCATCGAAAGCACCACCGGTGGCAATTTCGAGCAGCTGACCCCGAGCACCACCCCAGCGGTGACCACCATCACCGATTCGATCGATAACACCGGCCTGACGCTC
>NZ_JBFTNH010000066.1:0-525 GCF_056397385.1 Pseudomonas sp. 05N36
GCCAGGGAATAGTTTTTGATATATTAAATGAAAGGGAGTAATACATTAATCGTATCACACGCATTTATGCCGAGAAAGCCAGGGAATAGTTTTTGATATATTAAATGAAAAGGAGTAATACATTAATCGTATCACACGCATTTATGCCGAGAAAATTTATTGAKGTTGAGAAGAACCCTTAACTAAACTTGGAGACGAATGTCGGCATAGCGTGAGCTATTAAGCCGACSATTCGACAAGTTTTGGGATTGTTAAGGGTTCCGAGGCTCAACGTCAATAAAGCAATTGGAATAAAGCATTAAAAAATAGCCACTCAATTTGTGAGTAGCTATTTTTGGGCGAAGATCACTTCACATTAAAAGACTAAATGTGAATGAGGATAATGCTATATTTTTACTTTAACACTTATTTATTTTCATCTCATCCAAAACCATTAAAAATAGTCACTCAATTATTGAGTGACTATGGGTTGGTAGAAGAACTATTTCATGTTAAAAGAATTAATGATGTTTGAGAATTATATTT
>NZ_JBFTNH010000067.1:0-476 GCF_056397385.1 Pseudomonas sp. 05N36
AGCAGCAGCGATGGCGGGATCACCTGGACGGCGACCTTCACCCCGACCAGCGCCATTACCGACGCCACCAACCTGATCACCCTGGACAACACCGGCGTGCAGAACGGTTCCGGCAACGTCGGCGCGGGCACCACYGAYTCSAACAACTACGCCATCGACACCSMGCGKCCRACGGCGACCATCGTGGTGACGGACACCGCGCTGGGGATCGGCCAGACTTCGTTGGTGACCATCACCTTCAGTGAAGCGGTGACCGGTTTTACCAACGCCGACCTGACGATCGACAACGGTACGYTGAGYGCGGTGAGCAGCAGCGATGGCGGCGTGACCTGGACCGCCACCCTGACGCCGGTGAACGGCGTCACCCACAGCGGCAACGTGATCACCCTGGACAACACCGGGATTGCCGACCTGGCCGGMAACGCCGGTACCGCGACCACCGATTCCAATACTTACGCTATCGATAGTCAGCGCCC
>NZ_JBFTNH010000068.1:0-475 GCF_056397385.1 Pseudomonas sp. 05N36
GCCATAGGGCGACCGCTCCTGCCCGAACGACTGGTCACCGCGTGAGCGCTGGCGGTAGTTGCGGCCGGCCTCGGCCTCGTAGCCGCGCTGGGGCTGGGGCTGGGGCTGGTAGGGCTCGTAAGGGGGATTGGGGTCGGCGCGCCGGGCGGGCGTGGTGCCGGGCGAGCGCGAGGCGGCCTGATAGCCATCCTCATAGCCGCTGCTGTAGGCGGTCACGTAGCCGCGGTTGTGCGGCGTGCTCTCGTCGCGGTTCTCGTCGTAGGTGGAGCGGGCTGGATAGTAGACCGGGCCGCCACGTGCCTGGTTGCCCTGCCGGCCCGATTCCGTGCCCCATGCCGTACGGCCGCGCCGCCAGGCGCCATCGTCGCGCACATTGTCGTCGGGCGCGTTCCAGCCGTTGTCGCTGGCGTCATAGGGATTGCGGTCGCGCGTGTTGCCGTACCGGCCGCCCGACAGGTCGCGTTCCCGCCAGTTC
>NZ_JBFTNH010000069.1:0-475 GCF_056397385.1 Pseudomonas sp. 05N36
ACCTGGGCTCGCACCTGATCCAGTCGATGTCCGGCGAGCCGCAGGACGTGGTGAAGGGCGCAGTCTGGCAGGAGGTGCGCACGCATTTCCGCCCCGAGTTCCTGAACCGGATCGACGAGGTGGTGGTGTTCCACTCGCTGGACCAGCAGCACATCGAGTCCATCGCCCGCATCCAGCTGCAACGGCTGCAGGCACGTCTGGCACGCATGGACATGACGCTGGACGTGACCGAGGCGGCGCTGGAGAAGATTGCCAGCGCAGGCTACGACCCGGTGTTCGGCGCCCGGCCGCTGAAGCGCGCGATCCAGCAGCAGATCGAGAACCCGGTGGCCCGCGCCATCCTCGAAGGCAAGTTCGCCGCCAAGGACGTGATCCCGGTGGACTACGAAGACGGCGCGTTCACGTTTGGGAAGATGGTGGACTGAGCGGCTGGCAAATCTGCCGGTACAAGAAAACGGCCCGGAGGGGGATACCC
>NZ_JBFTNH010000070.1:0-440 GCF_056397385.1 Pseudomonas sp. 05N36
GATCAGACCCCAAGCAGTTCGTTCAGCACCGGCATCTTGGCCTGCAGTTCGGCGGCGGCGAAGCGCTCGACGATCTGCCCGTGCTCCATCACGTAGAAGCGGTCGGCCAGCGGCGCAGCGAAGCGGAAGTTCTGCTCCACCATCACCACCGTGTAGCCCTTCTTCTTCAGCATCAGGATCATGCGCGCSAGTGCCTGCACGATGACCGGTGCCAGGCCTTCCGAGATYTCGTCSAGCAGCAGCAGGCTSGCSCCSGTRCGCAGGATRCGSCCMACCGCCAGCATCTGCTGYTCGCCGCCAGACAGKCGCGTGCCCTGGCTCTGGCGSCGYTCSKYCAGGTTSGGGAACATSTCGTAGATCTCGGCCTCGCTCATGCCCCGGCTGGCGTCGGCACCTTTCAATACCGGCGGCAGCATCAGGTTCTCTTCGCAAGACAGGCT
>NZ_JBFTNH010000071.1:0-440 GCF_056397385.1 Pseudomonas sp. 05N36
CACATAGCTCATTCCAACCAAAAATTTTCTCGGCATAAATGCATGTGGTATGCTTAATATAGTGCTCTTTTTCAATCGCACAGCATTTTATAGCAATTCTCCAGACCACTCATTTTTGAGTGGTTCTTTTATTTTGCATTTTAAGCCCTTTCTACGACATTTAATCATTTCGAATATAAAAACAAACAAAAATTTCTTTCGTTCAAAAGAGAGGCTATGAATCATTTTAAAATTCATTTCTCAACACTTTCAGAAAGAAAAATATATTTTTAATCTCAATTATTCTTCTTAGAAAAAAGCTAAAACCCGATTAATAATATTCAAAAAAGGCAGCAGTGCATTTTGATTTTGGCTACCATTTGGCTCCCTTTTAGCTCCCAAATGGCTACCTAATAATGTAGCTATTTGGTATCCATTTTTAATTTTAGGTATCCATATGG
>NZ_JBFTNH010000072.1:0-430 GCF_056397385.1 Pseudomonas sp. 05N36
TTCGAGCAGCTGACCCCGAGCACCACCCCAGCGGTGACCACCATCACCGATTCGATCGATAACACCGGCCTGACCCTAACTGCCGACAACACGATTACCGAAGGTGGGCAGATCACCTACACCGCGACCCTGAGCAACCCGGCCGGCACGCCGATGACCGTCACCCTGTCGAACGGCGCCGTGATCAATATCGAAGCCGGCAAAACCACCGGCAGCGTGGTGGTCGACACCCCGGCCAACGACGTCTACAAAAACGGCAGCACCGTCAGCACCACCATCGAAAGCACCACCGGTGGCAACTTCGAGCAGCTGACCCCGAGCACCACCCCAGCGGTGACCACCATCACCGATTCGATCGATAACACCGGCCTGACGCTCACTGCCGACAACACCATTACCGAAGGCGGCCAGATCACCTACACCGCGACCC
>NZ_JBFTNH010000073.1:0-404 GCF_056397385.1 Pseudomonas sp. 05N36
CGCGCCAAGCAGGCCGACATCGTCATCACCACCGCCCTGATTCCCGGCCGCAAGGCACCAGTGCTGCTGAGCGCTGAAACCGTGGCGCAGATGAAACCCGGTTCGGTGGTCATCGACCTGGCTGCCGCACAAGGCGGCAACTGCCCGCTGACCGTGGCCGATCAGGTGATCCTCGCGCACGGCGTGACCATTGCCGGCCCGACCAACCTGGCCGCCCAGGTCGGCGCAGACGCCTCGGCGCTGTACGCGCGCAATCTGCTGGACTTCCTGAAGCTGGTCTTCAACAAGGAAGGTCAGTTCGAAGTGAACCTAGAAGACGACATCGTCGCCGCGTGCCTGATGTGCCGCGACGGCCAAGTCATCCGCAAAAACGCCTAAGCAGGGATTCAGACGATGGAAGAGCT
>NZ_JBFTNH010000074.1:0-401 GCF_056397385.1 Pseudomonas sp. 05N36
AGCAGCTCTTCCATCGTCTGAATCCCTGCTTAGGCGTTTTTGCGGATGACTTGGCCGTCGCGGCACATCAGGCACGCGGCGACGATGTCGTCTTCTAGGTTCACTTCGAACTGACCTTCCTTGTTGAAGACCAGCTTCAGGAAGTCCAGCAGGTTACGGGCGTACAGCGCCGAGGCGTCTGCGCCGACCTGCGCGGCCAGGTTGGTCGGGCCGGCAATGGTCACGCCGTGCGCGACCACCACCTGGTCGGCCACGGTCAGCGGGCAGTTACCGCCTTGTGCGGCAGCCAGGTCGATGACCACCGAACCGGGTTTCATCTGCGCCACGGTTTCAGCGCTCAGCAGCACTGGTGCCTTGCGGCCGGGAATCAGGGCGGTGGTGATGACGATGTCGGCCTGCTT
>NZ_JBFTNH010000075.1:0-401 GCF_056397385.1 Pseudomonas sp. 05N36
GGCCAAATAAAAAAGGCGATAAAGATATACAAGCTGCAATTAAAGAGACATCAAAATACTCGGTTAAGTCGTCTGATTATTTAACGGGAAATCATGAAAAAGACGCAGAAATTGTTCAAGATTTAGAACAAGGTTTATACAGAAAACGCATGTTGAGTTATGGTGGATTGCTTAAGAAAAAGCATAAACTTTTGAATTTAGATGATGCCGAAGATGGTAACTTAATTCAAACAAGTGATGAAGAAAAAACGACAGAAGAAGAACAAAAAGCTCATTCAATTACGGCAATTTGGAATTTCGAAAAGCAAAATTACTTCTTAAAAAATTTGTAATGTTGTCTAAATATAATAATATTCTTTGTAAGAATTTCAGAAAAATATATACCATATGGAGACCGAATG
>NZ_JBFTNH010000076.1:0-398 GCF_056397385.1 Pseudomonas sp. 05N36
AGAGTGAGCGTTTTTTGTTTTGTTAGAAAAAATTAAAGATGTTTTTCTGAAAAAGGTTTGAGATTTTGAAATGAAAAATATGAGGGTATACAGGTGTAATATTGCAACTATTGCTATTAAAAGAGCATAAGAGGAATCCTACACAGAAATGTCTCCTTATGTAGCCATTCGGTAGCCATTTCTGTGCAAAWTATTGATTTGACAGTGTCAAATGGGATTCCTATTTATGCGATAAAAATTGTTATATGACTCCCGAACGGCTACACAAAAGCTACCGAATAGCTATCCAAAATCAAAAATGKATACCAAATGGCTACCAAAAATAAAAAATGTATACCAAATAGAGACATAAATTTACCTCCATTTGGTATACATTCGGTCTCCATATGGTATATATT
>NZ_JBFTNH010000077.1:0-391 GCF_056397385.1 Pseudomonas sp. 05N36
GCTAAAGCRCTGCAGGAAAAAGTTTATATCGAATACGACAAAGTAAAAGCAGATACATGGGATAGACGTAATATGCGTGTTGAATTTAATCCAAATAAACTTACRCATGAAGAAATGMTTTGGTTAAAACAAAACATYATCGACTAYATGGAAGATGACGGTTTTACAAGAWTAGAYTTAGCCTTTGATTTTGAAGATGATTTAAGCAACTACTATGTAATGTCAGATAAAGCTTTGAAGAAGACTGTATTCTATGGAATTAATGGAATGCCAGAAACAAAATATTTTGGCGTTCGTGATAGCGATAGATTTATTAGAATTTATAACAAAAAACAAGAACGTAAAGATAACGCAGATGTTGAAGTTACGTCTGATCACTTATGGCGTGTAG
>NZ_JBFTNH010000078.1:0-372 GCF_056397385.1 Pseudomonas sp. 05N36
CACCGAAGGTGGTCAGATCACTTACACCGCCACGCTGAGCAATCCGGCCGGCACGCCGATGACCGTCACCCTGTCGAACGGTGCGGTGATCAACATCGAAGCCGGTAAAACCAGCGGTTCGGTGGTGGTCGATACCCCGGCSAACGACGTCTACAAAAACGGCAGCACCGTCAGCACCACCATCGAAAGCACCAGCGGTGGCAACTTCGAACAGCTGACCCCGAGCACGACGCCGGCCGTCACCACCATCACCGATTCGATCGACAACACCGGGCTGTCCCTGGCGGCCACCGGTTCGGTCACCGAAGGTGGTCAGATCACTTACACCGCCACGCTGAGCAATCCGGCCGGCACGCCGATGACCGTCACCCT
>NZ_JBFTNH010000079.1:0-369 GCF_056397385.1 Pseudomonas sp. 05N36
GAGCCGTGCAGCCACTTCGGCCGCACGCCGCCGTGCGCAGAGGCGCTGGTGCGTGCGGGCATCGCCCGCGTGGTGGCCGCCATGGAAGACCCCAACCCGGCGGTGTCCGGGCGCGGCCTGCAACGGCTGCGCGATGCCGGTATCGACGTACGCTGCGGCCTGCTGGAAAAAGAAGCGCGCGACCTCAACATCGGCTTCGTCTCGCGCATGACGCGCGGCCTGCCGTGGGTGCGCGTGAAAGTGGCCGCTTCCCTCGATGGCGGCACCGCGCTGCATGACGGAACCAGCCAGTGGATCACCGGCAAACCCGCGCGCGACGATGGCCATGCCTGGCGCGCCCGGGCCTGCGCCATCCTCACCGGCATCGGC
>NZ_JBFTNH010000080.1:0-369 GCF_056397385.1 Pseudomonas sp. 05N36
TCCTTACCATCCGTTCCAGAAACTACGACTGGTACAGATGATTGATTAATAAGACTTTTAATTTCTTCAGAAATAGTTCCACCTAAGAAAATAATACCATCGACTTGTTTACTTAATAAATTATTAAAAATTTCTTTTTCTTTTTCTGGATCATTATCTGAGTTTGAGATAATTGAGTGATATTTGTACATTGTTGCAATATCTTCTAAACCTCTTGCAAGTTGAGAATAATAAACATTTGAAATATCGGGAATTATAACTCCAACTGTCGTTGTACGTTTACTTGCAAGACCTCTTGCAACTGCGTTAGGTCGATAGTTTAACCTTTTAATGACTTCATTTACTTTATTACGTGTTTCTGGTTTAACA
>NZ_JBFTNH010000081.1:0-365 GCF_056397385.1 Pseudomonas sp. 05N36
GCCGGGCAGACATCGCTGGTGACCATTACCTTCTCCGAGGCAGTCACCGGTTTCGACAACAGTGACCTCAGCGTGCCCAACGGCACCCTGACCAGCGTCAGTTCCAGTGATGGCGGGATCACCTGGACCGCCACCTTCACCCCGACTGCGGGCATAAAAGACACCACCAACCTGATCACCCTGGCTAACACCGGCGTCGCCGATCTGGCCGGTAACGCCGGTAGCGGCACCACCGATTCCGCCAACTTCACCATCGACACCGTGCGTCCGACGGCGACCATCATCGTTGCCGACAACGCGCTGAAGATTGGCGACACCTCGCTGGTGACCATCACCTTCTCCGAGGCGGTCAGCGGTTTCACCAA
>NZ_JBFTNH010000082.1:0-364 GCF_056397385.1 Pseudomonas sp. 05N36
ACCAGTCCTTACGGTCTAGCTTCAACGCCCTTAGAACGCTCTCCTACCACGGACACCTACGGTGTCCATCCACAGCTTCGGTGATACGTTTAGCCCCGKTACATTTTCGGCGCAGAGTCACTCGACCAGTGAGCTATTACGCACTCTTTAAATGATGGATGCTTCTAAGCCAACATCCTGGTTGTCTTTGCAACTCCACATCCTTTCCCACTTAACACACACTTGGGGACCTTAGCTGATGATCTGGGCTGTTTCCCTCTTGACAATGGATCTTAGCACTCACTGTCTGACTCCCGAGTAGCACGTCTATGGCATTCGGAGTTTGACTGGACTTGGTAACCCTTGGCGGGCCCCGCACCCAATC
>NZ_JBFTNH010000083.1:0-358 GCF_056397385.1 Pseudomonas sp. 05N36
CTTCTGGGCCGAGTGGTGCGGTCCGTGCAAGATGATCGCCCCGATCCTGGACGAAGTGGCACGCGATTTCGGCGACAAGGTGCAGATCGCCAAGATCAATGTGGATGAGAACCAGCAGGTGCCGGCCAAGTTCGGCATCCGTGGCATTCCCACGTTGATCCTGTTCAAGGAAGGCAAGGTTGTCGCCCAGAAGGTTGGCGCCCTGTCCAAGTCGGACCTGACCGCGTTCCTGAAGAACAACGTCCCGGCCCTGGCCTGACGCCAGACCCCGCGGCCAGCCCGGCATGGCTGGCTGCGGCACCGCATGATCCGGCTTCGCGTGCGCCAGCTCTGGCGCGCCGGCCGGATTGTGCTAAGA
>NZ_JBFTNH010000084.1:0-350 GCF_056397385.1 Pseudomonas sp. 05N36
AACACCGGCCTGACGCTCACTGCCGACAACACCATTACCGAAGGCGGCCAGATCACCTACACCGCSACSCTGASCAAYCCGGCCGGCACYGCSATGAGCGTGACCCTGTCGAACGGCGCMGTGATCAACATCGAAGCCGGCAAAACCACCGGCTCGGTGGTGGTCGACACCCCGGCGAATGACGTTTACAAAAACGGCAGCACCGTCAGCACCACTATCGAAAGCACCACGGGCGGCAACTTCGAACAGTTGACCCCAAGCACCACCCCCGCCGTTACGACGATCACCGACTCGATCGACAACACCGGGTTGAGCCTGACGGCGAATGGTTCGGTGATTGAAGGTGGCCA
>NZ_JBFTNH010000085.1:0-350 GCF_056397385.1 Pseudomonas sp. 05N36
TTGGCCACCTTCAATCACCGAACCATTCGCCGTCAGGCTCAACCCGGTGTTGTCGATCGAGTCGGTGATCGTCGTAACGGCGGGGGTGGTGCTTGGGGTCAACTGTTCGAAGTTGCCGCCCGTGGTGCTTTCGATGGTGGTGCTGACGGTACTGCCGTTTTTGTAGACGTCRTTSGCYGGGGTGTCGACYACCACCGAGCCGCTGGTTTTACCGGCCTCGATGTTGATCACGGCGCCGTTCGACAGGGTCACGCTCATSGCGGTGCCGGCCGGATTGCTCAGCGTGGCGGTGTAGGTGATCTGGCCGCCTTCGGTAATGGTGTTGTCGGCAGTGAGCGTCAGGCCGGTGT